>CADCTQ010000640.1 GCA_902805615.1 uncultured Cytophagales bacterium | reverse complement strand
TGGGCCAATCAACTTGGAGGCAAATAAGGGTGAGATCATTTTCATCATTGGAGGGAACGGTAGCGGTAAAACTACTTTTGCCAAACTACTTACAGGTTTGTATGAGCCCGATGAGGGTGTTTTTCTAATCAACGAAAAGAAAGTCCGGGGCCAGGAGCTAAGCCAGCATTTTTCAACAGTCTTTAGCCCGGCGTTTATTTTTGATAAATTGTACAATGTGGATGTTGAGAACAGGGGAAAAGAAGTCGATCACTTTCTGAATGTACTGGACTTACATGATAAGGTGAAGATTAAAACAACCAGTCTTTCAGGAGGACAGCGAAAGAGGCTCGCGTTGCTGCAATGTTATTTGGAGGACTCGCCGATCTATTTGTTCGATGAGTGGGCAGCGGACCAAGACCCTGACTACAGGCATTTTTTTTATCGCACGTTGCTGCCTGAAATGAAGAAAAATGGCAAAATAGTTATCGCGATCACCCATGATGATCACTACTTTGATGTGGCAGATAAAGTGATGAAGATGAAACAAGGGGTCTTGGAGGGATATAGTGGAAAAATTCCAGGTCGCGTTGTGCCTGAGGGTATTTCTTTTTCGGTAAATTCTGATACTGTTTGATGGATAAGAGGCAGGCAAGAACCACTGTTTGAGCAAGGGCCGGTCTTTAAGCCAGTTTTGCAAGAGCCTACTGCGGTAGGAAGGGGCATTATCACAGATGATGAGCAGTTTTTTGCCCGGCTGGTGGGCAAGCGGTTTCTGGTGAAGGATGATGGGGTTTCGCGCGTTTACCGTTTCTGCCTCTGCGACGACCACCTCAAAAATGCGAAGGCGTGGTGAACAGGAGAAGAGACATACAAAACGGTCTGTATCATTATCACGAATAACCCCTTGCTCCCGCACGTAATGCGTAAGGGATTTATGAGTCGTTCGGGAGCACCAGCCCCAGCCGGATGAATGGCTGGGGCTGGTGTCGTTTTCAGCACTACCGCTCCTGTTTACGCAAGTACCTGTTCTACATTCACTTCACCTCCTCGACCACGAGCCTGGTGCGGGAATTTGCCCCCACTGACTCCGGCCTCTGGTACCACAGTGGCAAATCAATAATCCAACCCTTGCTGCCGCCGCGTGTTTTCGGGCCTCACCGAACTCAACTACTGCCTCCTCATCGGCAACAACCCGGCCCGCACCGACGTCCGGGGCCGCGACCTGGACGGCAACCGTTCTTCCATCACCGGCCGCAACCTGATCGGTACCGCCGGCAGTTCGCCCTACGGCGCGTGGGCGGCCGGATCGGTCCTGGAAGGCAACAACACCCAGAACCTGGACCTGGCCGGCGTCATCAACCCGGTGCTGGCGCCCAATGGCGGTACGGTGCCCACCCACGCCCTGGTGGCGGGGAGCTTTGCCGTCAACCCGGCGCCGCGCGACGGGTTCTCCTCCCCCTTCGACCAGCGGGGTTTCTCGCGTTCCGGACCGGTAGACATCGGGTCTTTTGAAGACCAATTCAGGACCAGGAACCGTTACGAAAAGGCCGGATTGCTGAGCGGGAAGTTGATGCCCTGCCTGCTTCTTCATTCCACTGGCATGTGTCTCAGAAAAGGGTCATTGATTGTAAAGCCATAGCTGGACAAGACATTTTTTCCTGGTTCAGCCAGGGGCGGAACAAAAGTCCACCTTTTCGGAACAATTCTCCACCTCTCCGGCTGACCAATGCCCTATCTTTCGCCCACTGCCGTTACGCTGGCATTGGTCACTTCTCCCATTCCCCCTTTTCGCTTACCCCTGGACAACGACCCTTTGCTGGTACGCCCGGCCGAGCCTGATGGACCGGTTTGCCGCCTTGTGCGCTGAACACGCAATTGCCTTCTATCATTCCCATTCAAATACCTGCCAACATGAAACAAAGAACTCTACCCACCACTCTGCGTGACCTCTGCCCACGGGCAACCCGGAAACCCCATCGCTTACCGCTACCTAACCCGGAGCATTGCCCAAAGTTCTTTTTGCTGTTTTTGAACTTGTTGTTTTTGCCTTTCCTGGCCGTAGGGCAGGATCAAAAATACTGGCTCAGCGGGGGGCAAAACACATCCAATACCCGAAATGCAGCATCGGAAATCAAGCTAACGCCGGCTAATGTGGGTACGCTGAAGAAAAACTGGGAGTTCGTCACGGGGGGCGACGTATCGGCCACGCCCTCGGTGGATGACCGCTCCGTATACTTTCCCGATTGGGCCGGAAACCTCTACCGGGTGGACGCGAAAACGGGTACCGAGCGGTGGAGGAAACAAATCAAAAGCTACATTTCGCCCACCATCAACACGACTTTTGCCCGGGCTACCCCGGCCGTTGCCGGCAATGCGCTGATCATCGGCACCCAGCAGGGGAGGCCCAAATTTGGCGCCTACGTGTTGGCAATCAACAAAGTCAACGGGGAACTGCTTTGGAAAACCCAGGTAGACAACCATCCCGACGCAATCATTACCCAATCGGCCGTTGTGTATGGCAACAAAGTGTACGTAGGCGTGTCTTCGCAGGAAGAAGGATCGGCCGCGTTCATCCCCGGTTATCAGTGTTGCAGCTTCCGGGGCAGCATGGTATGCCTGGACGCGGGAACGGGTAAAGTACTGTGGCAAACTTATATGACCCCGGACCTGGATGGTTTTTCCGGCAACGCCATTTGGGGCAGTACGCCCGTCATTGATCCCAAAAGGAATTCCGTATACGTGACCACCGGCAACAATTACACCGTACCCCAGGCCATTCTCGACATCGTGGCCCAGGGCGGTTCATCCGAAGTGGTAAGAGCGAAGATCATGAACGTAGCTGGCAGCAAGGAAAACTACTTCGATGCCCTGGTGGCCATGGACCTCTCTACCGGTAAAGTGAAGTGGGCCAAATCAGTACTGCCCTTTGACGCCTGGACCGTCGGCTGCCTCTTCGAGGGAGGAGCCAATTGTCCCGAAAACGCCGGACCGGATTACGATTTCGGCCAGGGCCCCGCTTTGTTTACCGTGGGATCAGGATCATCGAGACGGGACCTTTTGGGAGCCGGTCAGAAGAGCGGCATCTATTGGGTGGTCAATCCCGACAACGGGGCTGATGTGTGGAATACCCAGGTGGGGCCGGGAGGCACCCTGGGCGGATTGCAATGGGGGTCGGCCGTGGACGGCAAACAAATCTATACTGCCGTCAGCAATAACGATTTCACCGGGCACACCATGACCAAAGGACCGGGTGCGGGCACCCAGGTGAAGGGCGGCTTTTGGGCGGCCCTGGATGCGGCAACCGGGGCGGTAAAGTGGGAAAATGCCGCTGCCAATCCGCCGGCCTTCGGCTCTTACCCCGAGGGGGCAGTGGCCGTCAATACCGGCATGGTCACGGTAGCCAATGGAGTGGTTTTTGCCGGAGCCATGGATGCCCCGGGTACGATGTACGCTTTCAATGCCGCCACCGGTCAGAAATTGTGGTCCTTCGAAAGCGGTGGTTCGGTCAACTCCGGAGCGGCCGTCGTGGATGGCAACGTGTACTGGGGGTCCGGCTATACCAACTTTGGGCTGGGAACCGGCAACAACAAACTTTATTCTTTTGGGCTGTCCGGCGCCAATGCCACGGCAAGGATTGGTGTATCACGCGAATCTGAAGAATCGATCCGGCTTTACCCTACGCCGGCTACGCAAGTCATCAACATCGTTTCGCGGGATGAAAACAATATCCGTTCCATCCAATTGTTTGACTTGGCCGGCAGGTCCGTAAAAGAATTTGGGGCCGTAGCGTCGCCAAGCTATCATTTAGACCTGACAGCGCTTCCGGCGGGAACTTACCTGATCAAAGTCGCCACCGAAACAAGTAGCATAACCACCAAAGTAGTAGTAGTCCGTTAAGTGCTGAAGAATTTCTCGTTAAGGAGTCTGGTTGTTGTTGAACCAGACTCTTTTGTGCTCAATCCAAAGAGCAGATTTTCCCGCTGAACCGTTAACAAAAACGTTCAATTCAGGAGTGGGAGGGAGCAGTCCTGCCCTCTCCGTTGCCGGCCGGAATGCGTCTCAAAAAGGGTCGTTTGTCGTAAAGCGATAGCCGGACAAGAAAGGCACTTGCATTGGTCCGTGCATTGTATAATTGGCCCGTACACTGTCTGAATTATAATTGAACAGACTTAGGGAATGATTGGGGGAGTAAAAAGCGTGGGTCTTGGTTGTAACCGGGTAGCGGGCGTAAGCCGAAGAAAAAATAAATTTAGGTTTTGGCTTGTTTGCATTATCTTTTTTTAGGTTTATTACCTCCTGATCTTCAATTTCTTATGAAAGCCTTGGCGCCTATTCTCCCGTCCGGAAAGAGTAGGTAAAGTGTCCTGCTGTGTTTATGCAAAATAGTTGACATACGTATCAAAGAATTCTAAGCCGCAAAGAGGAGGAGACTGTCTTTCCCGAAAGTACTATCATGTTTATGCGCGTTTCCCATTGGCTAATTAATTTAATTTGGCTGCTTTGTGTATTGCCGGCATCAGCCAATCCGTTTCTACAAGAGGTAGAACGGGCAACCCCGGCCAGGCGGGTGATTCTGGTCCTGAATTATTTTGATACTTGCCGGGCAGTCAGCCAAAACCAGGCGTATGCCATTGGTCTGCTGAACGATATAACGCACGTAGGCGAGAAGACCCATGATGAGCAACTGCGGCGCTACTGCCGGTACCTGAAAAATACGTTGCCCAAATTCCGCAACGGGAGTCATGCCGGGAATGCCGCGCTTTTTTTAGCGGTCGGGGCCCGGGCGCGGCAGGAGGACAATCCGCAGATTGCCGCCGTATGCCGCCACTTTGCCGGGCAATACTTTTTCCTCAACGGGGAGTATGGCAAAGCTTTCGAGCATCTGCTGGCGGCCAACAAAGCCTTTGGGGAAATAGGGTACCGCAACATCCCCGAGATCAGCCGGTATCTGTATGAACTGGCTTTCAACTACTATTATTTTCAGGATTACGACAAAGTAATTCACCTGCTCAAGGTGGCTTCCCGCTTCCCGGTATTCAGTGAAAACCTGGCCATCCAGACGCACAACACCATGGCGATGGCTTATACCGCCCGGTTCCGGTTGACGAGAAATGCCGGCGATGCTGCCAGGGCTGAACGCCAATACCTGCACGCCCGGCAAACGGCGGCCTGCTACGGTGATTCGCTCTGGGTCGGTATCACTACCGGTCAACTGGCCAACCTCTACATGCAGCAGCAGCAATGGCAAGCCGCCCTGGCCGCGTTACGGATTGATTATGCCATTGGCCTCAGGTTCGGGTCTGCCCGCGCTTTGCCCAATCAGACAGCCCTCAATATCGCAGCCATCTATATGCGTCGCCGGCAGTTGGACAGTTGCCGTTATTTCCTCCAGCAGTCAATGGTACTCTACCACCGTAACCTGGCTAACCCTGCTTTCGGCCGCGATCTGCGCGATGAATACTACTTGAAAGGGTATTATGAGGTCGCACGGAAGTACTACCGGGCGGTGAATGACCTGCCCAGGGCGTATCTGTTTTCCGACAGCCTCAACCTGCTGGCTGACCGGATTAACACACGCTATAACATCCGGCAAATGGCATTGGCCGAGCAACAACTGCTCATTCAAAAACACCGGTTGGAAGTAGAAACCTTTGAGAAAGAACAGCGGGCGCAACGGCTGATGGGTTGGGCGGGGGGATTGGTGCTGACCCTGGTGGCCCTGCTGTTTTTTAAGATGTACCGGCTGAGCCGGCTCAAGCGCCGCCAGGAAGGGGAAATCAATGCCCAAAAAGAAAAATCACTGCAACTCGAGAAGCGGCTCGTGGAGGAAGAATTGCAGCAGGCCCGGGTTGATCTGACGGCTTTTGTGGCCAATCTTCAACAGAAAAAAGTGCTCACCGATACCATTACCGCTCAACCGGAGTCCCTTTCCCGGAGGCAACCCATTCACAGCCAAGCCGAGCAACTGGTGGAAACCCGGCAAAAGCTGGTTGATTCGAGCCTGCTGACCAACGAGTCCTGGGACGAGTTCCGGCGGCGGTTCGAACGCGTGCACCCGGGCTTTTTCGCCCAGTTGAAAGCGCAGTTTGCTGACTTGAGCCCCGCGGAAGAACGGCTGCTGGCCCTCTCCAAACTCGACATTGACACCCGCCAGATGAGCCGCATGCTGGGCATTGCCCCCGACTCGATTCGGAAAACCAAATACCGTTTGCGTAAGAAATTAGGTCTTCACGGCACTTCTCCCCTCGTGACCCTGTCGGCAGAGCCGGCGGGTTATTCCGCAAACGATTGATTACCAGCGTATTGTTTTTTGTCCACGCGTTTGTCCACGCCCCGAAATTGACTATTGCCAGCCAATTGGGTTCATTCGGCCTCCCGGAAACGATCGGGGTTAAGTCAAACTATTCCTTCGATTTTTTATAAACCCAATACCCGTTCCAAACGCACCACCCAACCAGCCTCCATAGAAACGCCCCTTTTGCGGTTATTTACCCTTTCGGCCAATCCGGCGTCCTTTTTTTTACGATTCAACAGACAACCTATGAAAAATCTATTGCTGCCTTTGGTCCTGTACGCGTACTGTTGCGGCCCGGCGGCCGCCCAGTCGCAGGAAGCCTCCGTCATGAGCGTGGCCGGCGCCAACATGCAAGCCGCCGGCGTGCAGCTCGACTGGAGCGTCGGCGAAGTATCGGTAGAAGCCTACGAAAGCCCCAAGGCGCACCAGGCGCTGCTCGAAGGTTTCCACCGCAGCTACCTGAGCATCATCGCGTCCGCTAAAATCGCCGACCCGCTGGCGGTAATCCACGTCTACCCGAATCCATTCCAGAAGCTGGTAACGGTGGCCATGCCCGCGCCAAACCCCAACACGCAACTGGAGGTGTTTACGATGAACGGCAGAAAACTGCTGTCCCGGAAAATGATCCTGGAAGGCGGACGGGCACACATCGACTTATCGGGTTTGTCACCGGGAAGTTACCTGCTCAGCTTCGTCAACCGTGCGACCGGCGAAAGAAAATCCCAGCTCATCCAGAAACTCAACTAGACGCACACAATACAAACAACCGACCCATTATGAAAAGATTATTACTTTTTACCTGCATCCTGTTCCTGACCGCCCTCACAGCCACGGCCCAGACGCCGCGGGCCATGAACTACCAGGGCCTGGCCCGCGACCAGGCGGGGGAACTGATTGCCAACAAGCTGGTGGCTTTGCGAATCAGCATTGTGGAAGGCAGCCCCCAGGGTACCACCGTCTACACCGAAGTACACAAGACAACCACCAACGCATTCGGCTCCTTTTCGCTGCAAATCGGCCGGGGAGCGGTAGAGAGGGGAAAATTTGAAAACATCGCCTGGGGCAGCAGCAACCAGTACCTGCGGGTCGAGTTTGACGCGGCCGGGGGTACCAACTACAAGCTCATGGGCTCCTCTGAGCTATTGTCGGTGCCTTACGCGTACCACGCCGGTACGGCTACCAAATTGTTCGGCACTACCACATCGGGTCCGACCGGAGTACCCAGTCAGGTATGGTCCCTGTTCGGCAACTCGGCCACCGACCCTGCCAAAGCCCGGCTGGGCACCACCGATTACACCGATCTGGTGATGGTTACCAAAAACGAAGAGCGGCTGCGGATCACCAAAGACGGCGACATTGCCATCAAGACCAATCTGAACGTGGGCAACAACGTAGACATTGGCAACGACCTGACCGTCAAGAAAAACGTGTACCTCAACACGCTGGGCGGCGCCACGACCAACAACGGGCCTTTGAGCGTTGCCAACGCCAGCCCTACTTCCCTCTCGGGCACCCTCACGGTGGACAAAGCCACGAACCTGAAAAGCACCCTCAACGCTGACGGGGCTACTACCCTGGGCAGCACCCTGAACGTGGCCGGCGCAAGCGCCCTGGCCAATACGTTAAACGTAACAGAGGCAACCAATCTAAACAGTACCCTGGGGGTGATTGGTGCAACCAGTCTGGGAAACACCCTGGGCGTTACGGGAGCCACCACCCTGGGCAGCACGCTGGGGGTGACCGGCGCCACTACGCTCCAAAGCAGCCTGGCCGTAAGCGGAAACACCAATCTGAACAGTGCCCTGGCGGTAACCGGCGCTACCTCGCTGAATAGTTCCCTCAGTGTTACCGGCGCCACCACGCTCAACAACAAGCTCGACGCCAACGGAAGGGTGACCATCAACGCGGCCCTGACCGGGGGAGACATGGCCCCTGACGCCTATCCGCTGCGGGTCATGGGCAGTGACCAGGGCGTTCTCATCAAGGTGAACGGCGAAAGCAACAACAACAAGAACTACGTCTCCTTTGTGAATGGCAGCAACGTGATGGTAGGAAAGATCGAGGGGCAAACCCTTGGTGAACTCAAGAGCGCCTTTGAGTACGGGTGGAAAGTGGCCATGAATGCCGCTGACATCGCTTTTATTGCCGCGGAGGGCATTGCTACGGGGGCGCAGTTGGACTTAGCCGAAACCATTGTAATGGCAGTGGACGGCATTGTGGCCAGCGGTCAACTGGCCGAGCACATTATAACAATGGAGGGCCGGGCCGGGGTAACGTACGAGTCGGGCAGTGGCGACTACGCCGAGTGGCTCAAGCGGGCCGACCTGAACGAGCAGCTTGCCTTCGGCGACATCATTGGCGTAAAAGGGGGAAAAATCACCCGCAACACCGAGACGGCCGATCACTTCATGGTGGTTTCCATGAGCCCGATTGTGCTGGGCAACTCGCCGGTCCAAGGCCAGGAAAAGTCTTATGAAAAGGTTGCTTTCATGGGGCAGGTGCCCGTCAAAGTGGCCGGCAACGTTGCCATCGGCGATTACATCATCCCGTCGGGCAATAACGACGGCATCGGCGTGGCCGTTCACCCGGCCGAAATGAGCCTGGAGAACTATAAAAAGATTGTGGGCGTTGCCTGGTCGCCCGCCCAGAATACGGCCGAATTTTCGCTGGTTAACGTAGCGGTTGGCATTAACGCCAACGACATGGCCCACCGGATGGCGCAACAGCAGGACGAACTAACCCAGATGCGGGGCAAAGTCAACAGCATCCTCGCTTACCTGGGCACCAAGGACCCCAACTTTAAGGAAGCGCTGTTGCCCGCCCCTGCGGAAGGTACGGCGGGCTACCGCCCGGCGGGCGATGCGACGGCCACGGCAAGCATCAAGTTAACCGAACCGGCCGCCACCCCCAGGAAGAATTACAGTGCTGCCACCGAACTGTTCGAGAGTGAGCCGCAAGCCCTCAAAGCAAGCATGGCCAAGATGAAAGAACAGTACGAAAAGCAGGGCATCGACACGCGGCAGTATCCTGAGTTGCACAAGCTGCTCACCGATGAGCAGTACTTCATGGAAACGCTGAAGAAGATGGAAGGAAAAAAATAGACGCTCCGGCGTAGGACTTCAAACCAAACAGCAAAGGCCACCCACCCGGCCTTTGCTGTTTGCTATTACAGCCGCAGTTAGGGAGGAGGCGCATTATGCTTCCGGCAATGGCATTTTTGGGTCCTTCTTTGGTGTTTTATTCGCCAGGTGGACCAGGACATCACTTGTTAGAGCAAAGGCACTTTAACGAGCAATAACAAACAGTGGTTTCCCCCACAATCGTGGCTCTCCCGCCACTTTGGTGCTACCCAGCCAATCAGCTGCGAAAGCAGAGCGTAGTAATCTGCGGGAGAACCACTTTTACGGGAGAAGACCAGTAGCGGATGTAGGGAGGTAGGGTATGGCCGAGCGCACAAAACCGAAAAGCGGCCCATAGATCGGCCGCTGTTGGAACGGGGGAGGGCACTTGCTCCTGCCAGCCGGGGAGGTTTAAAAGAACTTTTTGAGCAGGCCAAGCACACTGCTGGCACTTTGCTGCTGGCCTAGCAGCAATTGGTCAAACACTTTCTTATGCTCCGGGCTGATGGCCGTGCGGAAGGTCACCTGGGTGGGGGCAATTTCTTTAGCCGCCATCTGCCAACTGGGGAACTGCTTGGTGGAGATGGGGCTGTAGGAGATGATCATGGCTTTTTCGTGCCGCTTGTCTCCTTTGATTTTGTCGTACAGGCCCAAGAGTTCCCGCGAATCACCTTCCAGGTACTGAATAAACTTGGTTTTCGAGTACAGCAGTACGCCCGTGATGTCGAGGGAGGCGTTATTGGCCTGGCAACTGCGGAGAATTCTATCGATTTCTTCCTTGCTGCAATTGGCTTTTCTATTGCTTACGTATACGAGTTGGGATAACATGGGCTCTTGAGTTTTAAGAATGTCAGCGTTTTTACACTGTGCCGGAAGACGTCTTCGAGCCTGTATACTTTTGACCACAAACAGGTAGCCTACTGGTATAATCTCGCAGAAATTCTACGGGGTAAGGTATAGCGCGTTTTTCAGGCTTACTAACGTTCCCCGATTTGAGCTGTGGTGAAAGTAAATGGGTCAAAAGAAGGGAATGGCTCCAGACATTGCCGGCCTGCTGGTGTTGCCGGCTTTAGCGACAAGCCTTACAAACACATGTAAGAAGAAAAGCTTAATTGCCGGCAGGTACTGGCCTTTTTGCAGGCGGAGATCGGGCAACAGAACGGGTAAGATTACTGGTAAGAGTCGCCGTTTCTCCAGCTGCCGCCAGCAAGGGGTACTCCTTGGAGAGCACCGATGATGCCCTTGCTATCCTGGCTGTTGAGTTGTTGGAGGCAGGACACTTTTATGGGCTGCTCTTCGCCCAACGCTGCTACCTGCTCTCGCTGCAGCAAGTTCAATACCGGCCTTTTGTGGTGGTTGTCCGCGATTGGGAGGGAAAAGTTCTCCAGGGTGTTTCCCAAAAGGAAGCGGGAAAGTAGGATACACTTCTCCCCCCTTGTTATTGCCATGAGCCAATGTAATCCAGGGCCCGCCGCTGCAATGCGGATGGAGCAGGAATATTTCAGTAGTCAAGGAAGTCTCTAACCGGCCACGCCGGGCGTCTGCATCCGGCGGAACAAATCGTCTGTTGCAACCTTCCAGGTAAGTATTGCTCCTGCTTCAAATGAAGTACACTTCGGGTACGGATGACCTCGTAAGCAGAACAAAGCAGCCTAAGCTGCGATTTTTGTCGGATAATCAGGAAAAAGCGGCGCAAAGTATCGCTAAAATCGCGGGTATAGCTACCCTGATTGCGGTTTTCGCAATTCTTTTCCTTCCGCGGCAGGACCGGCAAATGTGTAAACGGTAACCGGAAAAACTTACCTGCAGCTTTCGAAGTGAAACAATACCTAGTGTTCACCAAAATCTACGGAGGAACAAGCCAGCAGCAATTGTGCACCGGACCCACCGTTGGGCTTTCCGCCTTTCAAATTCTATGCATCACTCCCCCGTTTTCCGGCTTGCCCGTACTCCTGCCGTAAAATCAAGGGCTAGTTCTCCTTGCCCCGATACGCTGCCTGTTGATGAGTATTTCTACGCAAAGTCCTGAACCGGTCAGTGCAACCTATTCCTGCCAGTGCCAGCGATTTTCGGCCCCAAAGGCGGCGCATTAGGAAAGTTAATCAACCGGGTAAGTTTAGGCCGGACTTTTACCGCTGGCCTGAAGTATAACTTGCTATTTTTGAACCTATTATTCGCATTGGTATTCTCCAGTGGTATTTGCTGGTGAATTGTGATTTCCCTTAGAACTATCTTCTAATTGGTCATGCATTTACGCTATTTCCCGGTGCCAAACCGGCTCCTCGCCAAGCTGTGGGCTACACCCGCGTTCGTTCATAAGGCTCGCCTTATATCCGTAAGGTATACCCGGCAAGGGCAGCAAAGCCTACCCTCTTATTGCTCCTCTTATTGCTGCTCCTCCATCCGTCAGAACTGTGTGCCGGCATAGCCGTGCGGGGAACTGGTGGGGCCACTATCTGGTCCCACCGGCTTCTCTTTAGCGGACCGGTTTAACAATATACGCATGATACCCGATTTGCCCGCCGGCTACGCCGCCCAAGTAGCCTTCGAAAACCCGCACGTGGCCGTTTGCCTGCTGCCCCAAGCCCGTAAATCCCTTTGACATCCGGAAGGCGCAGGCGTATCCCCTCGAGCCCGTAACGACATCGTTTTCTTTTACCCGTTCCCCGTCATGAACACTGTCCGTTGTTTCCCTAAACCGCCGTCTGCCGGAACATTGGTATCCGGGCGGCCGGCCGTCTTTTCCCCGGAGACGGCACGCCTGTCGGTGTTGCACGCCTATCGGGTACTCGACACGCCTCCCGAAGAAGAGTTTGATGCCCTCACCCGGCTGGCCGCCTACATTGCCGGCACGCCCATTGCGCTCATCAGTCTGATCGATGCGCAAAGGCAGTGGTTTAAGTCGAAAGTTGGTATAAGCCTCCCGCAAACGCCCCGCAGCCAGGCCTTCTGTCACTATACTATTCAGGGACAACAAACCCTGGAAGTGCCCGATGCCCAACTCGACGAACGCTTTCTGAACAATCCCCTGGTCACGGGTGAGCCCAACATCCGCTACTACTGCGGCGTGCCACTCCGCACGCCCGAGGGAGAGGCGCTGGGAAGTTTATGCGTGATTGACCGTACGCCCAGGCAACTGGACGCCGGCCAGCAGCAAGCCCTGCAAACCCTGGCCGGGGAGGTAATGGCCCGGCTGGAACTGGGGCGCAAACAGCAGGAACTCCAGGAGCAAAAGGGGCAACTGGCCCGCAGCGAGGAGCAGTACCGGGCCTTATTCGAGGAATCGGAGGGTTATTTGTTCACCCATACCCTGCAAGGAACCATCATCAATGGCAACCGGGCGGCCGCACAGGCATTGGGGTATTCAAAGGCGGAATTGATCGGCCAGCCCATCGGGCAACTGCTGGCCTCGCTCTACCCCGCCTCGCTCCAGGTCTATCTCCAGCAAGTAGGAGCCGGCAAGCCGGTGACCGGCGTTACCAAGGTAGTGACGGCCGGCGGTGAGCAGCGTTACTGGCAGTACCGCAATTTCCGCTCCCACAGTACCAGCGGAGAGCCGCTGGTGATCTGCTCGGCGCAGGACGTAACTGACAAGGAAATAGCGGCCAAGCTTTTACGCAGAGCCAAGGAGGAACTCGAGCAGCAGGTGCAGGTGCGTACCCAGGAGTTGCAAAAGAGCAATACGGCCCTCCAGCAAACCCAGGCCGAACTGGACGTATTTCTCTACCGGGCTTCCCACGATCTGAAAGGGCCGCTGTGCTCGATGGAAGGCCTGCTCCAACTGGCCCAGATGGAAGAAGATCCCGGGCAGCAAAGGCAGTATTATCCGCTCATGCAGCAGACGGCGCGAAAACTCAACCGGGTGCTGCAAAGCCTGCTTTCCTACACCAAGAACAGCCACCTGAGCATGCTCCGGGAGCGAGTACACTTCGAGTCAATGGTGGCGCAGGTGCTGGACGGCTTGCGCGATGCCAAGGGATTTGAGCGGGTAAAGGTGCAGACGTACTACGATGTCCTTTCGCCCTTCTACTCGGATGCCGAACGGGTGTCTTCGGTACTGCGGAACGTAATCAGCAACAGCATCACTTTCCAGAACTATGCCCTGGCCGAACCGCTGGTAAACATCTGGATCACCTGCTCGACGCAGGAGGCAACCATTGTGGTGCGCGACAACGGCGTAGGCATGGGGGAAGCCGAACGGGCCCACTTGTTTGGCATGTTCACCAAGTCCTCCGCCCAGTCTACCGGTTCGGGATTGGGTTTGTTTGTTACGGGGGAAATCATCAAAAAACTCGGCGGACACATTTCCCTCCAGTCGCAGCAAGGCCATGGCACCCAGGTGTCCGTTCGGATTCCGAATTTCAAGGAATAGCGGCAGCAAGCCCGTTGGGAAAGCAGGCCTGAAACAAAAACCAGCTCTGTAGGTTAGGTTGTCAGAAGAATAATTTCGAACCCAATGACCCTTTGTGGAGCCCTTTAAGCAACTCAAGCAAATTCTGCTGGTGGATGATAACCCGATGGACTTACTCATTCACACCAGACTCCTCCAGCGCATGAACATCTGCCGGCAGGTTCATACGGTTTCGGGCGGGGAGGCAGCACTGGAATACCTGGAAGCCTGCGTCACAACCAACACGCTGCCCGAACTCCTGCTGCTCGACATTGATATGCCGCGGATGAACGGCTTTCAGTTTCTCGAGCAGTGGCAGCGCAAGGACCTCTCCGGGCCGGGAGGCGTTCGCGTCGTGCTGCTTACCAGTTCTATCGCCGCCAGGGACCGGCAACAAGGCCGGCTGTACCGCTTGCACGGCTACCTGCAAAAGCCGCTGACCCCGGAAAAGCTGCTCCCACTGCTGCAGTACAATAGTTAACGTTCCAATACTGAGAGAATGGGCAAGTGCCCATCCTCTTTCTTTGGATATGTACCTCAATGGTATAAGGTTTGATGCCGAGGTAGTCATACCTGCCCTAACTCCTCCTACTATGTCACTTCTACTTCCCATCCGTAAGGGCAACATGAGCAATACAATCGGGGGGCTTTTTTTAATAGGCTTGGTTTTACTCACTGCCAATAGCCAAGAGCAACAGGCAGTAGAAAAACCAGTTCGTCCTAAACCGGCCAATTCGTTCGAGGAGATTGATCGGTACCTGCAGGCGCAGGTGGATACGGCGAAAGCAAGCCCGGTAGCAGGTATTGCCTTGGCCATTGTAGAAGGCCAAAGACTGGTGCACGCCCAAGCTTTCGGGGTTAGTAGTCTTGCTACTAAACAAACCTTACAAGCTGAGCACAATTTTCACATTGCCTCCATCTCCAAAACCTTTGCCGCAGCGGCTATTCTGCAGCTCATGGAGCAAGGCAAGCTGGATATCGAACAGAAGCTGGTCACGTATTTGCCCTATTTCAAGCTGGCTGATAAGCGTTACAGAGACATTACCTTGAAGCAAATCCTGAATCACACCTCGGGTATGCCCGATGTGGAAGACTACCAGTGGGAGCAAGCGGTTTCCGACGAAGGAGCCGCTGAACGCTGGACGCGTAGTCTTACCAAAAAGAAGTTGCGGGCTGCCCCAGGCAAAGAATTTTACTACAGTAACCTAGCCTACGATGTACTGGCAGACGTGGTAGCTAAAGTAAGTGGGACGTCTTTTGAGCACTACGTCAAGGAAAACCTGCTGGCTCCCTTGCAGATGCATACCAGTAGCTTTTTACTTTCTGATATAAGTCCTGCCCTGCGAACCAGCCCCCATTCCGGCATCCCGCTCTCGGTGAACCGGGTGTATCCTTACAACCGCATGCATGCGGCTAGTTCCACAATGAATTCCAATGTAGTGGATTTGTCCCACTGGATTATGGCTAACCTCAATAAAGGCGTCTACCAAGACAAACAGGTACTCTCTCCGCAAAGCATAGCCTTGATGCAAACTCCCTCCTTTACTGTTGATGTTAAGGCAAATAGACGCATTGGCTTAAACTGGTTTATTGTTGCCTACCAAGGGGAAACCCTGCTGCATCATGATGGAGCCGATGAGGGCTACGTATCTACCCTTTACTTGGTTCCATCCCGCAACATCGGCTTTGTGCTGCTTTTTAATTCCGATGAAGTGAATTCCTACGCCATCACTGAGCATATTCTCCAGCAGTTGTTGGCCAGGTATCCTAAAAACCAGCATTAGAAACAGGGGTAGTTGTTTAAAAGGTGTTGATGCAGGATTGGTTGTAATCGATGATGAAGAGTTTAGCGACCAAGTGGTGATACTTAAGTTTTCTAGAGAAAGAAAGGCTTTTACGGACATAGCGGGAAATACGGGCTCCTAGGGTAGCATTCCATCGTTCAATGTGATTGGTTTTACCGCTCTCCCTGCCCACTTGCTGGTGATTGCCCTTGCTAAGCAGGATGCGGTAAGCCTTCCGATGATCGCTATAAGAGGCGCAGCGCAGATACTCAACCGGGGTCTTGCGCAGCAGTCTTCGAAAGGTGGCTTCACTGCGATCTCCGATCACGTAAGCGACAATTTGCCATTTCATAAAAACCGGTATTTACGTCCGGAACCGGCACGCACGGCCCCGCGGCTGGGGCAGCCTTCAGGGCCGGCTTTCGCCCGGGGGCGTTGCCTTCGCATGTTGAATCAGCTTAATGGCGTTGCCGTTGTTGTCTTTGATGAAACAGAACGTTGCCCCACCCTCGTGTTGTTCGGTAACCGGGCCGGCCAGCACCTCTACGCCCCTTGCCTTCAGCGCCTGGAGGGCCGCCCCTAAGTCATTCACCCGGAAAGCAATGTGTTGATAGGGCTTGGGGGCAGTTCCGGTTGCCGCCGGTTCCGGAAAGCCGGCGGAAGCCGCCATGGTCCCTTCCTCCCCCGATTCGAGGATTTCAATGCCGAAGCCGTTCAGTTCCAGGTGCGCGGCCCGGTTGGCCGCGTAGTCGTCCTCCCAGCTTTCTACCAGTTGGAAGCCCAGTTTCTGGCGGTACCACTCCACGGTTTCCGCGAACCGGGGCGTCAGGAAAGTTACCTGGCAGGGTACCAGCGAATGCAGCGGGCCGCCCGCCTCTCCCGTCTGCGCCCAAAGGGTTAGACTACCAGGGATGGCAAGCAACGTCAATAACCATTTTTTCATAACCTGTTTGATGAGTTGTTTATTGTTGGGTTGTTGCTCCGCTTGCTGGTATTTCATTGCTTTTCAACGGAGTGGGCCGGGGATCAGCCGGTAAAAAAATACGGATTGTGCCAAAACCCGTGTTTCACCGGCAAATACCCCGCCGGGTGCGTACTTACCCCGGCGACTTCTTTACCGGAGGGCAAACCGCAGCCCCAGGTTCACGCCCACGAACGAAGTGGCGGGCAGGGCGTCGTTCGAAAAGCCGTGTTGTAATAGCGGTGGGGCCGCCCCGGCCAGGCTGTCCAGCAGGCAAATGCATAAGAGGGTTTTCATGGGTTGAAGCGTTGGAGAAGTGGGAGTGGGTACTAGCGGGGTACCGTGCGTTCGGCAGATACACGCCGGCGGGTAGTAATGAAAAGATGTAACTGGCTGCTTTCCACCGGGCACGTACATTTTGATATCACCTTTCCCTTTTTCCGTATTTGTACGGCGGGCTGCGGAAATTACGGGACCGAATGCACCCGTATTTGACGGCGGCTGATTCCGGAAAACACGGTTTTTTCCTCCCTGCTTCCCGTCCGGCCCAACAAACAGCCTCCAACTCCCAACCTAAAGCAGGGGGGCAGGGTTAAAGTAAGTAGCCAACGCTAACTGCTCTCGCCTGAGGAAAAAGACATTTGGTCCAGGTAGGTTCCGTTCGAAGTGCGTGCCTGATCCAGCCCAACGTTATGTCTCTTTCTTCCAGCATTCCTGATGCCGACATCCTCCGGCAACTGGCCGAACGTTCGCTTTCGGCCTTCTTCGTGTTCAATCTCCCCTCGCGCCGGTTCGACTACCTCAACGAGGCTTTTTTTGAGATCTGGCCCTTCGACCCGGAGCGCATCAACGACCAACTGCTGGCCCTGGTAGCCAGCGTGCACGAGGACGACCGGGACCTGGTGCACCAGACCTATCAACTCCTGCTCAATGGGGCCATGCGGCAGACGGCCGAGTTTCGCATTCTGCGTAAAAGCAAGCCGCCCAGGTGGGTACACGCGACGGCCTACGTGATTATGCACCAGGGGCAGCGGCAACTGGTGTGCGGCTTTGCCGAAGACATTACCCATTACAAGGACAACGAGGTGAACCTTAACCTGTACAGCGCCCAGAAGAACAGCGTGCTGGAGATGCTGGCCCACGACCTGAACGGCCCCCTGGGCGTAGCCCAGAAACTGGCCGGGCGGCTGGAGAAAAAAGCCGCCGAGCGGGGCCAGCCCGACCTGCAGGCCGAGGCCGCCCTGATCGGCAGTACCGTCGGGCACAGCATCCAGCTGATCCACGAGTTGCTCGAAAAGGAGTACCTGGATTCTGCGCAGGCGGGCCTCAAGATCCAGCGCATCGAACTCATCGAGCAGCTCAATGCGGTGCTGGCTGGCTTTGAGCGAATGAACCAGGACGGCCACAAGCACTTTGCACTCGAGTCCTCGGCGCCCCGGGTGTCCGTGGAGGTAGACCAGGTCAAGTTCATGCAGGCGGTCGGCAACCTGATCTCCAACGCCAATAAGTTCACCCCCAAAGGCGGCCACATCCGCGTACACGTGCAGGAGGAGCCCGGCTCGCTGCTCGTCTCGGTGCGCGACGACGGCATCGGCATTCCCAAGAACCTGCAGCCGGTTCTTTTCGAGCGGTTCACCAAAGCCCGCCGGCCGGGCCTGGCGGGGGAGGAGACTACCGGCCTGGGTCTTTCCATTGTCAAACGGATTGTCGAACTGCACCAGGGCAAAATCTGGGTGGAAAGCGAGGAAAACCAGGGGGCGGCCTTTTTCATCCGCATTCCCTACCGGCCTTTGTAGACGGGAGATGTTAGGCAGGAGACAGAAGACAAGAGTCATGCGTCTTATGTCTCACGTCTCCGGTCTAACAGCGTAGCGGGCAAGGAGATGTCGGCCAGGTAACGGTCCAGCAAGGGGCCTTTGTTGAAAATAAGCATGGGGGCGAACCGTTCGGTAAGTGAGTGATATCGAACTTCCACGAAAAAGCTTCCCACCCCGTAGAGGTACACCTCATGGTTTCCCTCCTGCCTGCCCTCCAGGCATACGCCCTGGTCACATACATACATGTGCTGGTCAAAAGGACTGTAAGCGGTAAACTCTGCCATTGATATCATAACGCGCTCTCCCCCTTTTTCCACTGCACTCAGTTTTATCAGGCAACAATACTACGGTACATGAATTGCCACAAAGTCCCCCAGACCCCAGGATAATACAAAGGAACAACGGTCGGCTGTCCGTTTAGTGACCTGTACGTCGTGTACGCAAACGCGTGGGTAAGCGTTCAAAAGGGCCTCTGTCTGCCGGATGGGCTCAGGTAGCGCTTCCGGTAACCGGGAGGCTACCCGCATAAACGGTGACCGGCGCAACCGGCCGGCCGTTCCCCTGCTCATCCACCGGGGCAGCATTTCCCACCCCCAGCGAACTCTCCTCCGCCTGCTGGAGCCGCGCCACGACGGCCAGCGCGTCGGCTACCTTGTCGGTGCAATCCACCACCAGCCACCCCGGCCGGGCATTCCTGACGGCCAGCACCAGGGCTTCCTCTTCGGTGGAAAACACGCGCACCGGTTTACGGGCGTCTACCCGGCGGATGCCCTCCAGCAGTAAGTCCAGGATCTGGTCCATGGTGCGCCCCCGCAGGTCCTGGTCAAAGCGGATGATCACTTCGTCGAAGAGCCCGGCGGCTACTTCTCCCATTTCCCGGATGTCCTCGTCGCGGCGGTCGCCTACCCCGGTGACGATGCCCACTTTGGTCGTGGCTCCCGTCTGCCTGATGTATTCCCCCAGGGCCCTGAGGCCGGCCGGGTTGTGGGCGTAGTCAACCAGCAGGCGAAACCCTCCGAACTCGAACAGGTTCATGCGGCCCGGCGTCATTTCGGCGGAGGGCACGAACGTGGGCAGGGCCTGCCGGACCCCTTCCACGTCCAAGCCGCTCACGTAGGCCGCCAGTACCGAAGCCAGTACGTTTCCGGTCATGAAAGGCGCCGTTCCCGCGAAGGTGACGGGCACTTGGGCCACTTTGGCAATCTGAATGTACTTTCCGCCCTCATCCAGGATAATCATGCCGTCGTCCACGGTGGCAATCAGCCCGCCGGTCAGGGCGTGGTCGAGCAGGCGACGGTTCCGGGGGTCGAGGCTGAAAAGGGCTACCCGCGCCGGCAGGTTTTCGCGCATGGCGTACACCCGGTCATCGTCGGCGTTGAGCACGGCCCAGCCGCCCGGCTTTACCGAGAAGGGCAGTACGGCTTTCAGCCGGGCCATCTGGGTGATCGAATGGATGCCACCCTGGCCCAGGTGATCGGCCGCCACGTTGGTGACAATGGCCACGTCGCACTGGTCAAAGCCCAGGCCCGCCCGCAGCAGTCCGCCCCGGGCGCATTCGAGGACGGCAAAGTCCACGTCCGGCTCCCGGAGGATGAACTGTGCACTCAGCGGACCCGTATTGTCGCCGGGCTGCACCCGTTTCCCGTCCAGGTAGATGCCGTCGGTGCAGGTAAAGCCGACCCGGCGGCCGGCCCCGGCGGCAAGGTGGGCCGTGAGGCGGGCCACGGTGGTTTTCCCGTTGGTGCCCGTAATGGCTACAATCGGAATGCGGGACGGGGCGCCGGCCGGAAAGAGCATGTCCAGGATAGGGGCGGCCACGTTGCGGGGTTCGCCTTCCGAAGGAGACAGGTGCATGCGGAGTCCGGGCGCCGCGTTTACTTCGATCACCGCGCCGCCGTGGGTGGAAACGGGAACGGCCAGGCTGGGCGCCATCAGGTCGATGCCGCAGATGTCGAGCCCCACGATCCGGGCTACCCGCTCGGCCAGCCGGATGTTGTCGGGATGTACCTGGCCGGTTACGTCGGTAGCCGTGCCCCCGGTGCTCAGGTTGGCCGTCTTTTTGAGCAGCACTTCGCGGCCTTCCGGCAGGACCGAATCCGGGCTTAGTCCTTTTTCTTCCAGCAAGGCTTCAGTAAGGTCGTCGAGCCCGATGGCCGTCAGGTTGCTGCCGTGGCCTGCGCCCCGCCGGGGGTCGGCGTTCACTTGCCCGACCAGCTCCCGGATGGTCGAGGTGCCGTCTCCGGTAACGGCGGCGGGCTTGCGCAGGGCCGCCGCCACGAACCGGCCATTTACCACCAGCACCCGGAAATCCTGCCCCTCAATGTACTGCTCCACGATTGCCTCCGCCGAAAACAACTGGGCCAGTTCCAGGGCTTCCCGCGCTTCGCTTTCGCTGCGGATGCCTACCGAGATGCCTTTGCCCTGGTGGCCGTCGAGGGGTTTGATGACGGCGGGAAAGCCGACGCGGGCCAGGGCTGCGGGCAGTTCCAGCTTGCTTTTCACGGTGGTGCCTTCCGGTACGGGAATGCCGGCCTGCCGGAGCAAATGCTTGGTTTCGCGCTTGTTGCCGGCAATTTCAACCCCCAGGTAACTCGTGTTGCCCGCGATGCTGGCCCGGATGCGCCGCTGGTGCGCCCCGTAGCCCAACTGGTAGAGTCCATCGGGGCTCAGCGACAGGACGGGGATGTTCCGGCGGCGGGCTTCTTCCAGGAGGGCATGGGTACTGGGGCCGGGAAAAGCTTCCGCGTGCAGGGCGCGCAGGGCCGCAATGTCGGCCTGGGGTTCGTAAGACGCACCTTTCAGCAATGCCTCCGCGATGCGGACGGCGGCCCGCAGGGCGTACCTTCCCGCCTCCTCGGCGTGGTACTCGGTAAGTACGTAATACACGCCTTCCCGGCCGGAGCTTTCGGTGCCGCCAAACGTACCGGGCGATCCGGCAAGGGTTTGCAGGTGGACGGCAATCCGTTCGACCAGGTAGGCCAGTTGGTTTCCGGCCGGCAGCCGCCCGGCCGGTCCACCCGGCCGGTCTTCCAGGCAGCAGTGCGCGGCCAGCCCGGGCAGCAGTTCGGCCAGTTGCCGGCTGCAACGGGCGATTTGATTCGGGGAGCAGTCCCGGTGCGCCGCCAGGTCCAGTTGGCTCACAAGGAGCCGGGGATGGTGGATAGACCAATAATTGGGGCCGTGCATGGCCCTGATTTCCGCTATTTGCATACGTGGAGTTTAAAAAAAATGGCTGTCGCTTCCCCGCCCGGCTTTCCCTCAACGTCCGCATGTGCCGTGCAAGGCCCATGCAGGAAAAGCGATTCTCGCCGGGGGATCATTTCCAGGAAGTCAGGTTTGGTTGATGCAGTCGCATGTAGTGAGAATGGATCATTCCTTTTGTCATCGGCAGGGTGTGCGGCATGGTGCCTGTAGGGGAAGGCAACGGCAAACCGGGAGGCGGTGTTATACTGGTTTTTGCGCCCCGTAGCTTTTGGTAAAATGGCAGGGAAAGGGACTAATACCAGGCAGATAAGGGGCTTACGTAAATATGCGGAGATTGATAAACCCGTACTTTCCGGCTCAACCGGGTTGGCGGCTCGCCGTTTACCTCCTTTGTAAGGAGACTGACAGAACGTCGGTTATTTTTTGCCTTACACTCCGTACGAGTTCCACCCCAAATGCTCCTCTTCCCTGCCTCGTCCCGTTGGGCAGCCAGCAGCCAGATGGCGGCAAGGGAGCCGTCAGGCATCCGCCGGATGGTGTCGTTGGGTTGTTTGATTCTTCTCCGGCCTTGCTGCTGCTGTTTCCGGGCGACGAGCCGGGTACATTCTTCTACCTTGTGGATGATGTAGCAGATATCTCCCTGCTCATCCAGTACCGGGGTGTTGTTTTTGGCTAAAAGTGTACTTATTCTTCGGTAGTAAGCTCAATGTAAAAGGTAGAGCCCTTTTTTTCCTGGCTCTGGAACCAGATTTTGCCGTCGTGCAACTCCACGATGGTTTTGATGATGGACATGCCCAGGCCCACCGATTCTTCCCCCTTGAGGCCCGGCCGGCGGGCTTTGGTGAATTTGTCGAACAGGAAGGGCTGGTCTTTCCTGGGGATGCCGATGCCGTTGTCGCTTACCGAAATCACAATCTTGTCCTCGTTTTTCTCGATGTGAATGCGGATGATGCCGTTGTCGGGGGTGAACTTAATAGCGTTGGAAACCAGGTTGTTGATCACCTGCATGAACTTCATGCTGTCGATCATGGCAAACACCCTTTCCTGCGAGGAGGTGAGCTCAAACACTTTCGAAAGGCTTTCCTGCGCGTTGCGGTACTGAACGATCACCTCGTTGATCTCCCAGACCAGGTCCAGGCGTTCCTTGCTTACTTCCACGGCGGCCGACTCGAGAAACTCCTGGTGGATCAGGTCGCGGATCAGGTCAATGTTGCGCTTGCAGATCTGCTGGATCATCCGGAGTTGATGGTGGGTGGGATCGTTATCGGTCTTGGGCAGCTTTTTCTCGATCACAGCGGCCAGGCTCTGCACGATGCCGATGGGTCCCCGCAGGTCGTGGGCGAGAATCTCGAGCATGGAGTCCTTGCGGGCATTGATCTTCTGCATGTTGAACAGGTTCTTCTTGCGCGGCGAATCATCCTTGGCTACGCCGGCCACCCAATCCGCCTTTTCCCCCTGCCCCAGCGGGAACAGCGTCAACCAGACCCAGCGGTCGGTGGTGTAAGGCCACTCGATGCGGAAGTCCAGGT
>CADCTQ010000639.1 GCA_902805615.1 uncultured Cytophagales bacterium | reverse complement strand
AACCAATCAGTGTACCCTTCTCCCGGACGACAACGCATACGGCAGGCATTAATCCTCCACCGTAAAATCCGGGGGGATGCCGAGCTGCTGGTAGAGGCGTTTGCGGGCGGCCTTGTCGAGGCGGAGTTCTTCGCGGGCGGCCTGGGCTACTTCGGCGGCCCGTTCGCGGGGCACCACGATCACCCCGTCGCCGTCGGCCACCACCACGTCGCCCGGCCGGATGTACACGCCGCCCACTACCACGGGCTTGTTGAACGATTCGAGTTCGTTGCGGCCCGGCCGGATGCCCCGGCCCCGCTTGGACACGTCCATGTACACGGGAATCTGCTGCTTGATGATCTCGTCGGTATCACGGACGCCGCCCGCCGACAGGATGCCCACAGCCCCCTTGCTCCGCCAGATCATGCTGTTGTTGGAACCGGTAGAGCCCGCATCCTTGTCGCCGGCGTTGTCAATCACGACCACGTGGCCCGGCTTGATGGCCTCGATGAAGGGCTCCCCCGACAGGTTGGTATACCACATGTCGCGCCAGCGTTTGTAGTCGGCAGCCGTTGTGGGGGTGGTAGACCGGTTGGTGGGCACGTACCGCACGGTGAGGGCAATGCCCACGAACTGGTGCTTGAATTTATCTATGTCCTTCCACAGCGCCCCGATGCTGGTGCTGAGCAGCCCCACGTCTTTGAGGCCCACCATGTCCATGCCGTCCGAGACGTCGGCCACGCGCAGGCCCTTGTACAGCGTGAGCAGTTCCTGGTCGGAGACCTCTTTTTTGGGTTGGGCGGTGGCGTTGGTTTGCGCCACCGTGCCGTGCAGCGACCACAGGCAAAGCATCCCCGCCAGTAGGAATAGGTTTCTCATGCGTTGGGTGATTTTTCCCGGCAACATCAGGTTTTTCCCCCGGACCGGCATCCTGTTGTATCCGGATTTTTGTACACAGATTTAAAACGAATGGTTGAAGGGTTGAAAAGTCAGCCGGCTGGGAGGTCCGGTTTCCTTTCCTCCGGTGTCCTTTTGCCTGTACGGGACTTACGCAGCCGTTGGGAGGCAATGTGGCAAGCAGGAACGGTAATGGCAGCGGATAAAGTCCCGTAAAGACGAAACACCCGTAGGGACGAAACATGGGTAGAACACGCGTTCATCCGTCAGCGCGCCAGTCCCGTAGGGACGAAATATTGGTGAGGCAATCACCCGGTGGACAATCCTGCACCCATTTCGGCACTAAGCGTTACCAATATTTCGTCCCTACGGGACTGTAAAGAAAGCATACTTGTGCGTTCTGCCAATATGTCGTCCCTACGGGACTATGGCACTAAGCTTAATAACGCGTGTTCTACCCATGTTTCGTCTTTACGGGTGTTTCGTCTCTACAGGACTTTATCCACTGCCATCGCCGTTCCTGCTTGCCTGCGCAAGTCCTGCTACAGGTCAAATTCGCGGTCGAGTACCGTGAGCCATTCGCTTTCGGTAACGGGCTTGACCAGGTAATCCGCCACGGGGTACTGCCGGGCGCGGTCCTTGTCGCGGCGGTCCTTCGAACTGGTGAGGATGATGACTTTAAAGCCCATCTGCTGGAAGTAGCCGGCCCGCTGGCACTGTTCGAGGAAGTCGAAGCCGTTCATGAGCGGCATGTCAATGTCGAGGATGATGAGGTCGGGACAGTCGCAGGGCGTGACCGGGGTCTTTTGGATGCAACGCGCCGTAATGATTTCGAAAGCCTCCACGCCGTTGCCGGCTACCTGGATGTGGTTGCAGATCTGGAGGTCTTCGAGGTAGGTGGAAGTAAGGAAAATGCTGACCGGGTCGTCGTCCACCAGGAGAATGGAATTGAGGCGCTTTGCTGCTTCGGCCATAGAGAACGGTTCGGGATAAGGAGGGTTGGAAGAAGCGTAAAGTGTAAAAGGATCACGACTGAATCAAGACGCCTTCGGCAGCCGTCAGGGTTTTACGGGATTGCTTCGCCAGGCTCACCCCTTACACCTGTCCCCTTTCCCCGCAATGACGCACCTCATGCCACCTGCCAGGCTCATACTGCACTGATGGCTACTGCCGGCGTTTTCAGGGCGTCGCCTGGACGCATGAACGCTTCCAAAACGGGTACGGACGTACTTCTCCGCCAAGGGCTTGCCGTGAAAAGGAAAGTTTGTCCCGGCGCGTGCGCGTGGCGGATGCATCCGAAAGGACGGTCCGGCTCCGGGCCGTTAGGCGTCTTTGTCGTCCGCCGCGAGGGGGTCTTCCGAGCCCGTGCCCGAGGCGCCCAGGTCCGTCTGGCCCAGTTCGAGGTTGCCCGTGTCGCCCGTCAGCGGCGAGTCGGCATCGGTGATGCTCTGCGGCGGTTCGGGCGTCGTGGGTTTTTCGCTTTTCTGCGCTCCATTGCCGGGTTCACGGCCGGCGGGGGCGCCGCCGCCACCGTCGTTGCCGGGTGCGGCAGCCAGTGCCCAATCCATGACGGGCAACGCGGAATGGGGGCAGCACGGGTCACTTTCCGGGCCGGCCGGCAGGTGCCGGACGTTCCTTTTCGGGTATCGGATATGCATAGGGTCAGGGCACAAATCGTTCTATTTTTACCTAATTATTACGCGGGGTAAACTTCACCCGTACCCCTTTACGTATACAACGGAAAAATAGATAAGGCTTAGGTTATTTTTGCATCACGCTAAACCGTTTCCCGCCGGCAATGGAGTCCTTTCGAGCAAAATCCCCGGGTCAAGCGCCAATATTCGGTCAACATCGCCGTACGCCGCGTGCGTGCGGGCCCGCCGCAGTGCTGCACTGGGCGGAAAAGCCGACGGAACGGGTACCGTCTCTTTCGAGAGCAAGGTGATGATAAAGCTTTTTAGTATGAACACTTATCGTATCGAGGATACAAGCAAGCTACTAGAAGAGAACGAATTGCTGAGAAGTAGGCTCGCCGAATACGAGTCCCGGCTCACCGTGCTTGCCGGGGAAGCGGAAAAGGCGGCCAAAGAACCGGCCGTGGAGGAAGCTTCCCGGCTCCGGCTGCTCCTCGACAACCTGCCGCAACTGGCCTGGACCGCCCTGCCCGACGGGTGGATCGAATACTTCAACCAGCGCTGGTATGCCTACACCGGCCAGACGCCCGGGGAAGCCGGCGGCCTCGGCTGGCAGGTGGCCCAGTACCCCGACGACCGGCCCGACCCCCAAAAACTCCAAGACTGCGTAAACAACGGCCACGAGTACAGCTACGAATGCCGGCTGCTGCGGGCCGACGACGGCGCCTGGCGCTGGCACCTGGTGCAGGTACGCCCCGTGCACGAGCACGGTGAACTTACCCGCTGGATCGGCACCTGCACCGACATTCACGAGACCCGCGAAGCCGCCGGCCGGCACCTGCAACGGGAACGCCGCCGCATCGAGGAACTTACCGCCCGGCTCGGGGCCGTGGTGAAGATGGCCCGCACCAGCCGCACCGCCGAACAGGTACTCCGCGAAAGCGAAGAACGGTTCCGCATCATGGCCGAATCCATCCCGCACATCGTCTGGACGGCCCTGCCCGAAGGCACCGCCGACTTCCACAACCGGCGCCTCGCCGAATACGCCGGCCTGCCCGTGGCGGAAGCCGACGGGTACGGCTGGCACCAGCTGGTGCACCCCGACGACCTGCCCCGGACCATGAGCACCTGGGAGCAGTGCCTGGCGACGGGCGAACCGTATTACGTGAAATACCGCTTCCGGCGCCACGACGGCGAGTACCGCTGGTTCCTGTCGCAGGCCCTGCTCATGAAGGACGGCCGGGGCGAGCCCCTGAAGTGGTTCGGCACGGGCACCGACATTCACGAGGAGGAAGAATCGAAGCTCAAACTCCAGTCGGCCAACCACGAACTCACCCGCATCAACCAGGTGCTCGACACGTTCGTGTACATGGCCGCCCACGACCTCAAATCGCCGGTAAACAACCTGGGCGTGCTCATGCAGATGGCCGCCGACCAGCCCGACCCGGCCAAGCGGCAGGAGGTGCAGCGCATGATTGACATTTCGGTGCGCCGCCTCGACCAGACGATCAACGGCCTGCTGGAAGTGATCTCGGTGGAGGGCAGCCCGTCGCCGGCCCGGCAGGTGTACTTCACGGCCCTGCTGCACGACATCCTGACCGAGCTGTCGCTGCAAGGCCAGGCCGCCGGGGGCATTCAGGCCGACTTCAGCGCGGCCGAAGGCATCGTGTACGTGCATTCGTACCTGCACAGCATTCTCAAAAACCTGGTCACCAACGCCATCAAGTACGCTTCCCCGCGGCGCGACCTCCAGGTGACCATTCACACCAAGCCGGCCCGGGGCGGCGGGGTGGTGCTCACCGTGTCCGACAACGGCATCGGCATTGACCTGAAAGCCAACGGGGACCGCATCTTCAAACCGTTCAAGCGGTTTACGCAGCAGGCGCAGGGCACCGGCGTGGGCTTGTACATCATCAAAACCATCGTGGAGAAAAACGGCGGCAACATCCAGGTGCAAAGCGCCGTCAACGTAGGCACCACCTTCACCGTCCTGCTCAAACCCTACGTGGTGAACTGACGGTTGATTGTACCGCGGAGAAAAGGGTGGGAACCGTGACCATCTGCTGCGTAACGCAGGATAAATGCACGTCACATACGCCCATCAGCAGGGCGCAAGGGTATGGCTCCCCTCCGAGGAGCTAATCTTGTAGGGAAAAATGGAACAGAAGAAAAGGGTTGATGTGTTTAAGCAAGCAGAAACATAATTTGGCAAAAACAGGGTAAACAGATGTGGGCAGCAAGTGAATTCGCGCAAGGATTAGCCGGCTTTCACAAGCGCAACGGCAAGAGTCTAATCAAAGCGGCAGAGTTGATCTATGGGCAGATGGGCCGTTCGTTCTCGGCAGCCTTGGGCAACACTTTTCGACAAGCCGTAGCGGGCATATTTTCCAAAGCCAGGATGAACACCCACAAGATGCTGGAGGGTCACGTGAAGGCCACCGTTGAGCGTTGTAAAAGCAGTAGCACCCAGGTGCTGCTGGCCGCTCAGGATACTACGTTTTATAACCTGACCACTCACCAGGCTTTGCAGGGAGTGGGCACCTTGCAAGGCAAGCTCAAAGGCACCCTTCAACATAACGTGCTGACCTGTGATGAGCAGGGCGTGCCGTTAGGGCTGCTTTACCAACACAACTGGACTAGGGGCGGGCTCAATGCCTTGGACAACGAATCCGACAAGTGGCTCTTAGGATTGCAGGCCGTCAACGAGCACTTGGCCGGCATTGATAAACGGGTGGTGCTGGTGCAGGACCGGGAAGCCGATGTGTTTGACTTCTTTAGAGCCGAAAGAGCCCCTAATGTAGATCTGCTGGTCAGAGTGCATCAGCCCCGTAAAGTAGAGGTGGTGGCTAGTGGAGTGGTCTTGCCCCTCCAGCAAGCGGCCCAAGCCTTGCCCGTGGTAGGAGAAATGCAAGTACACATCGAGCGCAACAACCGCCCCGTCGAACTCACCCTCAAGGTAAGTGCGGGCGCCGTAGCGGTCTTGCCGCCCAAGGACTTGAGCCCCAGAAAGCATACAGTCAAGGACTTGTACCTGGTGGTGGCTCGGGAAGTGGCTGCTAGGGATGGGCAAGGCCGCTCCGTATTCGATGAGCAGCAAGCCGCCGAGTGGTTACTCTTGACGAGTTACCCTTTGGCCCAAGGTGCTATCGAGCAAGACCAAGACACTATCGAGCAAGCCCAAGGTGCTATCGGGCAAGTCAGTGATGCTTTGCGGGTAGTGGGCTGGTACGCCTTGCGCTGGCGAATCGAACGCTTGCACTACGTGCTCAAGTCGGGGGGCTTGCAAGTAGAGCGGCTGCAGTTTGAAACTATTGAGGTGCTCTTCAACGCATTTGCTTTCTACAGTATCGTTGCCTGGCGGGTGCTCTACTTAACCTACCTGGCCCGCCAGGACTGCCAAAGCCCGGCCCAGGAGCACTTTGACGCCCTGGAGTTACAACTACTTAAAGCGCACACGCTCAAAGCCAGCAGTAAGCCCGCTGCCAACAAGTCTGCTGACAATAATAAGCCCGCTGACAACAATCCGGTTACTACGCTCAAACAAGCCGTAGTGACCTTGGGCAGCTTAGTCAATTTTCAGCCTACTACTAAACAGCCCCTGCCAGGAGTAAAACTGCTTGCTCAAGCCTTGATCAAACTTCACCACATGAAAGAAGCTATCCTCATCTGGCAAAATCTTTCCCTACAAGATTAGCTCCTCGGAGGGGAGCCGCGATGCGCCGCTTTCTGGCGATACAATGCTTCACGCGATACGGTACTTTCCCGCGATACGATGTTCACGCGACGTGTACCGCGTGGCAGTACTCCAATCAGAAAGGGGAATAGATCGTACCAATACCACGCCTGTCCTTTTCTTTGCGGCCTTTGCGCTCCTTCTTTGCGCCTTTGCGTGAAACTAAACCGCGCTTTTAGCCAACGACTCCTTCGGCTGCAACACAGCCTCCCGGGCCAGTTCTACTTTCCGGCCGGTGCGGGCAATGAACACGTTGCGGGTAGCCAGTTCGGCCTGCACCGCCAGCATGTGGGCCAGGGAAACCTTGCCGATCACGTAGCGGA
>CADCTQ010000638.1 GCA_902805615.1 uncultured Cytophagales bacterium | reverse complement strand
GTAGCTGCATTAGGGCAAGCTCCAGCAAAGACTTTGCGTTGATCCCCAGCTAAGGCGTTTGATGGCAGTAAACCCACCCCCGGCCCCTCCGAGGAGGGGAGCCGCGATGCGACGCTTTCCCGCCAGGCGCTGCCTTCCCGCCATGTGGCGCCTACTGTTTATTTTTCCCTACAAGATTAGCCGAGGAGGGGAGCCGCGATGCGACGCTTTCCCGCCAGGCGCTGCCTTCCCGCCATGTGGCGCCTACTGTTTATTTTTCCCTACAAGATTAGCCTTTTTGCAAGGAGGAGGGGAGCCGTGCCCCTCGGCCCCGCTGACAACGAAACAAGGCTGTGACGTGCGTTCTTACTTGCCGTGCAGCCGCATCCGTAGAGTTCCCCGCCTCCATCAAGGAGGGAACAGGGGTGGTCCTCTTTTTTCTCCGTGCCCTCTGCGGTTAAAAAATCTCCCTTGCGTTTCCCCTTGCGTTCTATGCGGTTGCGTTCCTTCCCCTCCGCCGCGCTACTCCTGCGAAAGGTCGGTTTTCTGGTGGGCGTACTCGGAAGGGTTTACCCCGAAATGCTCCCTGAAGCAGGTCCGGAAGTACTTCAGGTCGGCGAAACCCACCTGGTAGGTCACCTCCGCCACGGTCAGTTCGTTTTTTTCGAGCAACTGCGCGGCCCGCTGGAGGCGCTGGTTGCGCACAAACTCGTTGACCGATACGCCCGTCAGGGCTTTGAGCTTGCGGTAGAGCTGGATGCGGCTCATGCCGATGGCCCGGGTAAAGTCCTCCACCTTGAAATCCGGGTCGGGCAGGTGCTGCTGCACGATCTCCAGGACCCGTTCCAGGAACGCCTCGTCTACGGGGTTGGTGGCCACCTCCCGCGGACTGAGGAACTTCTTGCCGCCCGCCCGGCGGCGGATGTTTTCGCGCAGGGCAAGCAGGTTGCGTACTTTCAGCACCAGCGCCTGCACCCCGAAGGGCTTGCCGATGTAGTCGTCGGCCCCCGTTTCGAGCCCTTCCGCCTCATGCGCCGGGTCCGTGCGGGCCGTGAGCAGGAGCAGGGGAATGTGGCTGGTCCGCGGGTCGGTTTTAAGGCGGCGGCAGAGTTCGATGCCGTTCAGGCGGGGCATGAGCACGTCGCTGATGATCAGGTCGGGTACCTGCGCCACGGCCAGGTCGAGGCCCTCGGCGCCGTCGGCGGCCAGCAACACCCGGTACGTACCGGCAAACAGCCCGCCGATGAACGTCCGCAGGTCCGCCTGGTCCTCCACCACCAGCAGCAGCGGGGCATCGGCCGGCACTTCGGCGGGCGGCGCTTCAGGTTCCCCGGCGGCGGGCACCAGAACCGGCAGGTCCGCCGCCGGGCCGTACGGTTCGGCGGGTGGGGGACCAGGTGCCAGTTCCGCGGCCGCCAGGTGCGCTTTTCCCAGGGGAATGAAGACGGAGAAAGCCGCGCCGGCCCCGGCCGTACTCGTGACGGCGATCCCCCCGTGGTGCAGTTCGGCCAGGCTCTTGCTCAGCGCCAGCCCGATGCCCGTGCCCGTAGCCGCGGGGTTGGGAGGCTCCGCGGCCTGGTAGTACACGTCGAAGATCCGGTCCAACTGTTCCGGCGCAATCCCCGCGCCGCTGTCCCGCACGGTGATGCACGCCCAGCCTTCCCGGGCAGTTACCCGGTCTGCCGCCGCGAAGGGGAGGGGTTCACCGGCCGCCACCCGTTCCAACGACACCCCGATATCGCCGCCGTCGGGCGTAAACTTAAAAGCGTTCGAGAGCAGGTTGGTCACGATCTTTTCGAGCTTGTCGGCGTCGTACCAGGCCCGCAGGGACGCCGGTTCCGGCGCGAAGCGGTACGTGATCCGCCGCTCCAGGGCCAGCTCCCGGAAGGACCCGCACGCGCCCTCCAGGAAGGGAACCAGGTCGCCCTCGGCCGCCTGCAGGGCCAGGTACCCCGATTCGTGCTTGCGGAAGTCGAGCAACTGGTTGATGAGCCGCAGCAACTGGTGGCTGTTCTTCTGCATCACCAGGAGTTGGCCGTGCAGCCGGGGCGGGTGTTCGGGGCCGTGCAGCACCTTGTCCACGATGCCCGTGATCAGCGTGAGCGGCGTGCGGATTTCGTGGGAGATGTCGGTGAAAAAGCGCAGCTTCAACTGGTGCAGGGCTTCGGCATTTTCCCGTTTGACCCGTTCCAGCGCCAGCCGGTGCCGGAACCCGGCCCGCAGGAGCACCCACCGCCGCAGGGCGTACAGGGCGGCAATGCCGGCCGCCGCGTACAGCAGGTACGCCGGGCCGGTGGCCCAGAAGGGCGGCCGGATGACGAGGGTAAGTGAAGCCCCCCGGTTGTTCCACACGCCGTCGTTGTTGGCCGCCCGCACCCGGAAGGTGTACGTGCCCGGGTCCAGGTTGGTGTAGTGCGCCACGTTGGCCGGGGCCCGGACGTAGGTCCAGTCCCGGTCGAAGCCCTCCAGCCGGTAGGCGTACGCATTGCGGCCGGGCGAGGCAAAGTGCAGGGCCGCAAACTGGAGCGAGACCGAATTTTCCGCGTGGGTCAGCGTCACAGCCGGGGTTTCACTCACCGATTGGCGGAGGATCTCGCGGCCCGCCCCGTTTTTGCCGACCGGCACGGGCTGGTTGAACACCGAAAGCCGGGTGAGGGCTACGGGCGGCGGGTGGGGATTGCGGCCCACCGCGGCGGGCAGGCACGCATTGAGGCCGTTGATGCCGCCGAAAAGCAGCAGCCCCCGCGGGGTACGGACGCCGGCGTTGGCGTTGAACACGTCGCCCTGCAAGCCGTCTTCCCGGCCGAAATGCCGGAAAAAGCGGCCGGCGTGGTCCGGTTGCCCCCCGGCCGCCGGGTCGAGCTGCGCGATGCCTTTGGTCGTGCTCAGCCAGAGGAGGCCGCGGCCGTCCTGCAAAATGCCCTGAATTACGTTGTCGGGCAGGCCGTTGCTCTCGTCGAGGCTGGTGAACGTGCCCGTCTGCCCGTCGCGCCGGTCCAGCCCGTCCTCGGTGCCGATCCACAGGTTGCCGGACCGGTCTTCGAACAGGCAGTTGATGAAATTGCTGCCCAGGCTGCGGCGGCCGTCGCGGGCACGGGTGGAAAAGTGCGCCACCCGGAACCCGTCCCCGGCGGCCGCCAGGCGAAACAGCCCCCCGCCCCGGGTGCCGACCCACAGGGCGCCCCGGTGGTCTTCGCGCAGGGCCGTAATGGGAAACTGCGACAGCGCCGCCGGGATGCCGGGCCGGCCGCGGAGGGGCACGAAACGGTTCCGCGCCGGGTCGAAGGTGTGCAGGTCGCCGTGCCACGTGCCGGCCCAGAGGGTGCCCCGGCGGTCTTCGTACAGGGTGAGCACGTAGTTGTCGGTCAGGCCGTGCGTGTCGGCGTAGTTCTGCTTGTACTGGGTGTACCGGCGCACGTTGCGGTCCCCGTCGCGCAGCGCATCCGGCCGGAACCGGTAGATGCCCTCGCCGTTGGTGCCCACCCAGAGGGAACCGTCCCGGGCGGCGCACAGCGCGTATACGTGGCTGGCCGCCGGGTTGGTTTCGGTCCCGGCCAGGGGGAAATGTTCCATCCGGCCCGGGCGGCCGGCCGCGGCGTCGAAGGTGAGGCGGTGCAGGCCGCCGCCGCCCGTCCCCACCCAGACCGTTGCCGCCGGGCCGGCCGCGAGGGCGGTAATGCCGTTGTTGAGGAGCCCTCCGGCGCCTTCGACGGTGGCCCGGTAGAGCCCGAATTTCTGCTGGTACGGATCAAACGTGTTCAGGCCTTTTTCGGTGGCGACCCACAGCACCCCGGAGCGGTCGGCCAGGAAGGCGATGATGCTGTTGCTGCTCAGGCGGTGCGGGTCGGCGTAGTCGGCGCGGTAGGTGTGGAATTCCTCCCGCTCCGGGTCAAAGCGGTTCAGGCCGTCCTCGGTGCCCACCCAGAGCCAGCCGTCCGCGCCGGGCATCCGGAACACGGCCCGGACCTGGTTGTTGCTCAGGGCGAAGGGTGCTTCCCGGTGCCGGTAGTGCGCCCATTGGGGTTTGGGCAGTGCCCCAGCCGGGCCCGCGGGCAGGGTCATTTTGCCCAGGCCCCCGCGGGTGCCCAGCCAGAGGACCGTCTGGCCGGTGCGCGGGTCGGTGCGGCCGGTGATGGCGGCGACGTAGTTGCAGGGGTAGAAGTCGGGGGCGCCGGCCCGGATGGGAATGCGCGTGAAAGGGGAGAGGCTGCCGGGACGGAACAGGAACAAGCCCGTTTCGGTGCCGACCCACAGGCGCCCCGCCGGGTCGGGGTAAATGACGTTGATCTGCCGGACGGTGTCCCCGCTGATGGGGTAGCGAATCAGCCGCGGGGCCGGTGCCTCGGCAGCGGCAGCGGGGGAGGAAGTTTTGCCGGAGGACGTGGCGGGCCATTCCACGCGGTGGATGCCTTCGGGGGTGCCCACCCACAGGCGGCCGTCCCGGTCTTCGGCCAGGGCCGTCACGTCACTGCTGCCGGGCTGGCTGGGGTCGCCGGGGGCGGGTTTGCAGGGTACGAACCGTTCGTGCGCACGGTCGTAGAGGTACAGGCCGTCGTCCATCGTGCCTACCCACATGCGGCCGGCCCGGTCGCCGTAGATCGTCCGGATTTTCCGCCCGCCCAGGCCGTGCGGGTCATTCTTCTGCGGTTTGAAGGCCCGCAGTTGCAAGCCGTCGTAGCGGTACAGCCCGGCCCAGGTGCCGAACCAGAGGAAGCCGCGCGGGTCCTGGTAGGCGCAGTTGACGGTGCTTTGCAGGATTTCGTTTTCGGGCGAAAAGCGGCGGAAGGAAATGTCGCCTTCCCCCGGCCCGGCGGGAGGCCCGGGTTGCGCGTACCCGCGTACGAGCGTCAGCAGTACCAGAAAAAACAGTAACCTTTGCTTCATGATAAACCCGTGAGGGGTGCGTTGCACCCGCCGCCCCGCCTCCACCCCAGGGGTTGGTAATTTACCATTTTTTATAAAAATGTAAATAAAAAACCGCCCGGCGCGGCATCCCCAAGAGATTACGTACCGGGCGGGTTCACCACTCTCTTAATGTAAAAGCTACTTGATTACCAGCTTGCGGCTGATGGCCCGGGCCGCGTCGCGGGCCGTGACCACGTACACGCCGGCGGGCAGCCTGCCGGTGAGGTCCACTTCCGCGCGGTCCCCGGACAGGTGCTCCCGGTACACGGCGTTGCCCAACGGACTCGTGATGCGCAGGTCGGCTCCGGCGGGGAAGCCGGCCAGCTGCACGGTTACCTTGCCGTAGGAGGGTACCGGGTACAGGTGCAGCGCCGGGGTTTCGCCTGCGCCGGCAACTGCCGTGCGGGCGGGGGTGCCGTAGAGGGCGAAGGGCAGCTCGTTGCCGAACACCACGTTCCATGAGTTCTTGAAATCCACGAAGGCCGCTTTCGCCGTCGCGCTGCTGGAAACGTAGGGCGTGTAGGGGTTCTCCCAGGGGGCGTTCATCCAGGCCAGCACCCAGGCGATCTTCTTCGTCTTGCCGGTGGCGTCGCCCAGGATGGCCGGCAGCACCCGGTCCTTCCAGTAGTTGCCGCTGGCCCAGTTGGCGTCGCCGTTGCGGTAGCCCGTTTCCGACAGCACGGCCACCTTGGCGTTGGCCTGGCAGTGGTCCACGATCTTGCCCATCTCCGTGCGGAATTTAGCCGTCGTGTTCCAGCTGTCGCCGATCTCGTACATGTCCAGGCCCAGCACGTCCACGTAGCCCGTGCCCGGGTAGTAGTTGAAGTCGGCCACCGAGTCGGGCGACCACGCAAACAGTACGCTGGTGCACCGGCTCCGGATGTAGTTGACGGTTAGTTGGTAGAACGCCCGGTAGTCGGCGGCGTTGGTGGCCGCGCTGCCCCACCAGAACCACCCCCCGTTCATTTCGTGGAAGAGCCGCAGCACCACCGGGATGCGTTCCCCGTTGACCACGAACGAATTGTTGAGGAGGCTGATGACCTTGTCGAGTTCCCCGTAGAACCAGGCCCGGTCGCCGTACAGGTCGCGCACGATGTTGTACATCAGGTAGCGGTTGTTGCTGGCGGCGTTGTAGTTGAACGAGGCTTCGTAGCGGCCGAACATGTGCCAGTCCATCGTGATGGCGTAGCCCTGCCCGTAGGCGTACCGGAGGGCTTCGGTGTGGATGCGCTTTTCGTTGTCGGTTTTGTAGAGGAAGTAATGGAAGTCCGAGCCGAGCACGGCCGGGTGGGCGCCGGTCACGTCCCGGCTGTCGGAGGCTGTTTCGCCGTCGTTGAGGCCGGTTTGGCGGTAACTGTTGAAAAATTCCTGGGCAAACAGGAACTGGTCGCTGCTGCCCACGCGGCGCAGGTTGCCGTACAAGGCTTTCGTTTTGGCGGTGGCGTCGGCGTCAACCTGGGCCGGGGCGGGGTGGAGCAGGAGCAGGCAGCCAAGCAGCAGCGTGGCGCGGTGCAGTAGTGATTTGTGCATACAGGGAAAGGGCTAAAAGTTTGGGTGACACACGTTCAGAAGGAGTTGCCCGCAATGCTTTCCGGCCGGAAAGGCTGCACCCAAAGTAGTCAACAACCCCGCCGGCGAGGGGGTAGCATTGTTTCAATCTGCGGGTGGTATTGAATCATTCGCAGATGGCTTTTC
>CADCTQ010000637.1 GCA_902805615.1 uncultured Cytophagales bacterium | reverse complement strand
CACCGACCCCACGCTGCACTCGGCATCCGTGGGGTATTTGAGGCCCAGCGTCCGGAAGGGAATGTCAATCAGGTGGCAGCCCACGTCGCCCAGCGCGCCGGTTCCGTAGTTCCACCAGCCCCGCCAGTTGAACGGGTGCAACTGGGGCGTGTAGGCCACGTAGTCGGCCGGCCCCAGCCAGAGGTCCCAGTGCAGTTCCTGCGGCTTTTTGCTCTCGTCCGGTTTGGGCATGGCGTAGCCCTGCGGCCACACCGGGCGGTTCGTCCAGATCTGCACTTTGGCGATTTTGCCCAGCACGCCCGAATCCACCCACTTTTTGACCGTATCCAGCAGCGGGTTGGAGGCGCCCTGGTTGCCCATCTGCGTCACGACTTTGTATTTCCGCGCCATCTCGGTGAGGAGCCGGGCCTCGCGGATGTTGTGGGTCATGGGTTTTTGCACGTACACGTGCTTGCCCCGTTGCATGGCGAAGGCCGCCGCCGGGCCGTGCACGTGGTCGGGCGTGGAGATGGTGAGGGCGTCAATGGATTTTTCTTTTTCCAGCATCTGCCGGTAGTCGTGGTACAGCTTGGCCTTTGGAAAAGCTTGGACCGACTTCGCCGCCGTCCCCGAAAAGTCCACGTCGCACAGGGCCACGACCCTTTCCCGGCCGTTGACGGAAGCATTGAGAATGTCGCTGGCGCCCTTGCCGCCCGCCCCGATGGCCGCCAGGTTCAACTGGTCGCTGGGAGCCGTGTAGCCCTTGCCGCCCAGCACGTGCCGGGGGACGATGAAGAAAGAGGAAGCGATCACGCCGTTTTTGAGGAAGGACCGGCGGGAGGAGGTCTGGGGTTTTTCTGGTGCGTTCATGGTGTATTTTGGAGCAATGCAGTGAGCAGTTCAATGGTAAAAGCAGGGCTGCCCCATTTCCTACTGATCCTTCCCGCCGCCCGTTGCGTATACTCGTCCATTCACCAACGCTGCTCACGCACCCGGCCATGTCCAGCAACCCTTTGATTTCGCAAATTACGGAACAGTTGGGCAGTGCCCGTTGCGAGCAGGACCTCGACAACCAACTGGCCGGCATCTCCGAACCGCACTGGCAGGCGTTCGTCGCTTCCACGTTCGCCGCCATCGGGGAGATGGAAGAAAAAGAGCCGGACCGGGCCAGGGCCATGCGCAGCCTGATGCATTCCTACCTGGCGCGCCGGCACGCGGCAATGCGCGCATCCGGCGGCCACTGAGGGCCGGCCGGGGTCAGGGAGATACCCGTCCCTCCACCGGCAGGTCCAGCCCGTCGCCCTGCCCTACGTGCCGGAGCAGTTGCTTGTCGCCCGACAGCCACACCAGGTCCCCTTTCTCGAACACCGTACCCGGGTCGGGGTTCACCATGCGCTGCCCGTTGCGTTCGATGCCCACCACCATGCCGTGGGTCTTTTCCCGGATGCGCGAAGAACGGATGCTCTGGCCCACGAAGGGAAACTTGTCGTCCACCAGCAGTTGCCGAAGTGCTACTTCCGGCGGCGAGGCCGGGGCGGGTTCGGGCGGTTCCACCCGGGGCCTGAACCGGGCGAGTTGGGCGTCGGTGCCGATCACCGTAAGCCGGTCGTAGGGAAAAATCCGGTCGGTGCCGCGGGGGGCGATGAGGGTGGCGTTGCCCCGCTCGATGCGGGCCACGTTCACGCCGTAGCGTTCCCGGTAGGCCAGTTCCGTGAGGGTCTTGCCGATGTCGGGGGAGTGGGGGCTTACGGCAAATTCGGTCAGGTGGGTGTCCCAGGGCACCAGGCTCCGGGCCACCGCTTTCTTGTCCCATTCGCGGGCGTGGAGGTTGTAGAGGAAGCGCCGTTCGATGCGCGCGTAGGTCTTTTGCAACCGCCCGGTCAGCAGGGGCAGTACCAGCAGCAACAGCGCCACCGCGCCGGCCAGGGCCATCACCGGGGAAAACAGCCGGTCGAGCAGAAAGCCGATCAGGAAGATGCCCAGGGCAATGCGGCTGCCTTCCAGGGCCACCAGCGGCCCCCGGTTGAACTTGCGGTCCTTCCAGAGCCGCCCGTACGCGGGGGTGCGGAGCCGGCGCAGCGAAAGCGCCCACAGGAAAGGCGACATGAGGAACAGCGCCACCGCGGCGGTGATGATTTCTCCCCAGGGGGCGGCCACCCGGTGGGACTGCATCCAGGGCAGCAGCAGCCGGGTCGCCAGCAGGATCAGGCCCACGATCACGGCCGAGTGGATCAGGATGCTCTGGATGAAGGGGCGCAGCACGGCCTGCCAGTCGCTCACGCCGGCCAGGGTCTGCGTGTTGCGGCTGTAGTTGTTGAGGAAGACCAGCCAGTGCGGGGGAAGCCGCCGTTCCAGCACGCGGTAGAGCGGTCCGGCCAGCCGCATCAGGTAGGGCGTGGTAAACGTGGTGACGGCCGAAACGGCTACGGCAATGGGGTAGAGAAATTCGCTGGTGACCTTGAGGGTGAGCCCCAGCGTGGCGATGATGAAGGAAAACTCCCCGATCTGGGCCATGCTGAGGCCCGTTTGCAGCGACTGCTTGAGCGGCTGGCCCGACAGCAGGGCGCCCAGCGTGACGTTCACCGACTTGCCCACGATGACCACCAGCGACAGCAACGCCACCGGCCCGGCGTACACGAGCAGCAGCCGGGGGTCAATGAGCATCCCCACCGACACGAAGAACACCGCGCCGAACAGGTCTTTGATGGGGGCCAGCAAATGCTCGATCTTCTCCACAAAAACGGTTTCGGCCAGGATGGAACCCATCACGAAAGCGCCGAGGGCGGCCGAAAAGCCGGCCCGCGTGACCAGCACCACCATCAGCAGGCACAGGCCCAGGGAAAGCACCAGCAGGGTTTCGTTGCTGATCACCTGGCGGTAGCGGCGCAGGAAGGAAGGAATCAGGTAGATGCCGGCCAGGAACCAGACCACCAGGAAAAAGCCCAGCTTGAGCATGGACAGCAAGAGCGTGGTGCCGGCAAACTGCTGGCTCACGGCGAGGGTGGACAAGAGGACCAGCAGGAGGATGGCCACCAGGTCTTCGACGATGAGGATGCCGAACACGAGCCCCACGAACTGCTGGCTTTTGAGCCCGCCTTCGTCGAAAGCCCGCAGGATGATGGTGGTGGAGGAAATGGCAATGATGCCGCCCAGGAACAGGCTGTCCATCGTGGACCAGCCCAGCGCACTGCCCACCCCGTAGCCCAGCAGCAGCATCGCCCCGATCTCCACGCCGCCCGTAACGGCCGCCGCCCCGCCCACCTTGGCCAGTTTCTTGAAGCTGAACTCCAGGCCCAGGCCGAAGAGCAGGAAGATGACGCCCAGTTCGGCCCACACCCGGATGCTTTCGGTTTCGGCAATGGTGGGCAGCAGCGGGAAGTTGGGTCCCACCAGCAGCCCGGCCAGCAGGTAGCCCAGCACCAGCGGTTGTTTGAATCTCCGGAATACCAGCGTAGTCACCCCGGCGGCGCCCAGGATGAGGGCCAGGTCGGTGATCAGTTGCGGCACGTGCACCATATCAATGTTTTTTTTCTAGGGAACGCGGCATTGGTCTTCCGCGCCGTCGGGCGCAGTACACCAGAGCTTGTCGGCCGTCGCTTCGCTCCACCGCAAAGTAACGTGCACGGAACGGCAATCGGAAATAAAATCATTCACCGTGGGCGGCCAGCGCAACTCTTCTCCATTGACGAAGTAGGTGTACGCACCGAACGATACCATGTTCCGTTCTTCGGTGTGGTCCACGAAAAGGCCGTGCCGTTCGTCGTATTCCCAGCCGGCGAAGTACGCCCCCACGTGCTCCGGCCGGAAAGGACTTTTGTAAATATCCGCAATGTTTCCGTTGCCGGGGTCAGGGGCGAGGGATATAAATTCTTCCAGGGGTAACGATTTCATAGGCGTTGGCATGAGCGGGGCACGGGCCCGGTTCTTGGTATACGCAGCGCAAGATAGGATGACTTATATTTTTTCCCCGGTTTGGCCGGGAGGGGCTTGCCGATGAAGTTTTGGGAGGCAGTACCGCCAGCAATCAGCCGGCCGGCAAGCGGGGAAAAACATACGAAAAAGGCCCTCTTTGGCACCCCGCACATTGTCGCAATCACCCCTGCGATTGGCGCTTTTGCACCCCTTCGGGGGGAGCAGATCCCCCTACCTTTGTCTCATCAGCAAGCAAATCACCACCTAAACAACGACGATCATGACGACAGTGAACCTGTATCTGAATTTCAACGGCAATACGGAAGAGGCATTTACCTTTTACCAATCCGTGTTCGGGGGCGCCTTTACGGCATTCCAGCGCTTCAGGGACATCCCGGGCGGGGGAAACATGCCGGCCCGCGAGCAGGAGAAAATCATGCACGTGGCGTTGCCCATCGGGGGAGGCATTGCGCTGATGGGCACCGACATCACGGATGACCGGCAAAAAGCAACCTTCGGCACCAATTTCTTCATTTCCCTGGACGCCCGGAGCCTGGAGGAAGCCACGCGGTTGTACCAGGCCCTTTCCGCCGGCGGCCAGGCGACCATGCCCCTGGAGAAGATGTTCTGGGGCGCCTATTTCGGCACGTTGACCGACAAGTTCGGCGTGCAGTGGATGGTCAATTACAACGACCGGCCCGGTCAGTAAAGGTCCGCGCCGGATGAGGAATTGACCGTTCCATGCCGTCCATTTTCTTTCGCTTTGCGTACTTACCAGTAAAGTCATCCGCAATCATGCTCGACATCACGATTGAAGCACGCACCGCCTCGCTGGGCAACGGCTTGTCGGTCCGCCGCATCCTGCCTTTCCGCCTGCGGCGGATGGTAGGCCCGTTCATCTTCATGGACCACGCCGGCCCGTTGGCCGTTGCCCCCGAGCAAATGCCGGCCATGGACGTGCTTCCCCATCCCCACATTGGCTTGTCCACGGTGAGCTACCTGTTCGGCGGGCAGGTGACCCACCGCGACAGCCTGGGCGTGGAGCAGACCATCCGCCCGGGGGAAGTCAACTGGATGACCGCCGGCCGGGGCATTGCCCACTCCGAGCGGTTCGAAGACCCGGCGGCCCTGGCGGGCAACGCCCTGGAAATGATCCAGACCTGGGTGGCCCTGCCGGAAGCCGACGAGGAAACCGCGCCGGCGTTCGACAACTACCCGCCGGGGCAACTGCCCGTCTTTACGGATACGGGCGTGTGGATGCGCCTGATTGCCGGCGGAGCCTACGGGCTGAAAAACGGCGTAAAGACCCATTCACCCCTGTTTTACCTGCACGTCGTGCTGGAGCCGGGCACCCGCTTCAGCCTGCCGTCGGGGCATTCGGAACGCGGGGTGTACGTCGCCAAAGGCAGCATCGAAACGGGCGGCCGGCAGTACGCGCCGGGCCAACTGCTGGTATTCACCAAGGGGGCTGACCCGGTGCTGGTCGCCAAAGCCCCCACCACGCTGATGCTGCTGGGCGGCGAGCCGCTGGGGGAACGTTACATCTGGTGGAACTTCGTGTCTTCGCGCCGGGAACGCATCGAGCAGGCCAAAGCCGACTGGCAGGCAGGCCGCATCGCGTTGCCGCCGCACGACAACGCGCAGTTCGTACCCCTGCCCCAGGACCGTACCCGGCCGGCCGGCGGACCCGCCCCCGAAGCTTTGTCGTAATCACACCGTTTCACCACGGAGACACGGAGGCACACGGAGAAAAAGGAGTGAGAAGCGAGGAGTGAGAAGAACCCAACCGCAAGGATCGCAATAGAGACGCAAAGGCCGCGAGGTGAACGCGTAGCGCTTTGCACCTCAATCTGGTTCATCCTTTAATCCTGTAAATGTAAATCCTGATCCCTTTTCTCCGCGAAATTCCGTGCCCGCCGTGTCTCCGTGGTGAAGATCATTCAGTACGTGATTAATGTACAGCTGAGCAGATTGTTAAGCGTACTGCTCGTACTGCCCAGGGTGTTACTCTTGCGGACGGGCAAGTACCCCCACGGCTGGGCGTAGTCTTCCGACTAGTACGTGATTAGCGGATATGCGTATAACAGGATGGGGAATGGTTGATGCTGCGTAAGTGGGATTTGTTCTTTTTGGCATTGCCCCAAAAAGAACAAATCCCACTTACGCTTCATCAACCCATCCCCATCCCCTCACAGCTCACCCCCACAACCCACCCTAAGCCCCTCAAATACGCACATACGCCAATCACATACCAGTCGGAAGACTACCCCCAGCGCGTACCGGTACTTGCTTGTCTGCAAGCGCAATACCCTGAACAGTACGCTAATCATATCTATCATTCATTCCCCCGGCACCCTTTGTTGTCAATCCGGGACGGCGTCCGGGGCATCAGACCACCGCGTTCTCCCGGGGAACTGCCTGCTTGGTACGTCCCCGGTGCTCCGGAGTGCCCGGCCGGAAGATCATGCGCAGGGCCTGGTCGCGGGTGAGGTAGGCCACCGTCCAGTTGTAGAGGGTTTTGATCTTGTTGTTGTAGTTCACCAGCGAAGCCACGTGGATGAACAGCCAGCTCAACAGGCCCAGGAACCCCCCCAGGTGCAGCTTGTGCTTGAAAAGGTCGGCCACGGCCTTGGTCCGGCCAATGATTGCCATGTCGCCCCGGTCGAAGTAGACGAACGGCTGCATGGCGCGTCCCCGGGCCGCCCGCACCAGGTTCGCGGCCAGGTGCTTGCCCTGCTGAATGGCCGGCTGGGCCAGTTGCGGGTGGCCGTTCGGGTACGCCGGGTCGCCGAACTGGATGCTGCCGTCCCCGATGGCGTAGATGTTTTGGTAGCCCTGCACCCGGTTGTGGGCGTCGGTGATCATGCGTTGTCCGCGGCCCCGGCTTTGCCCGTCAATGCCCTCGAACGCGTTGGCGACCACCCCGGCCGCCCAGATCAGGGTGTGGGCCGCGATTAAGGTCCCGTCCGAGAGGTGCACCTGCCCCGCTTCGGAGTAGACCACCCGCGTGTTCAGCTGGATGTGCACGTCCAGTTCGTGCAGCGCCAGGTAGGCTGCCACGTGCGACTTGTCGCTCATCGGCTCAAGCAGGTGGGGCGAACCCTCCACGATGTGGATGGCCCCGCCGGCCCCTTTCAGTTCGGGATATTCGCTGCCCAGGATGTGCTTTTTCATCTCCGCCAGCATCCCGGCCACCTCTACCCCGGTAGGGCCGCCGCCCGCCACCACGATGGTCAGCAGCCGGGCCCGTTCGGCCGGGTCTTTTTCCACCGAGGCCAGTTCCAGGGTTTTGATGAGGGCATTGCGCATGGCGAGGGCGTCGTCAATGCCCTTGAGGGCGAACGCATTTTTCCGGATGCTCTCGTTGCCGAAGAAGTTGGTACTGGAGCCGGCGGCCAGCACCAGCACGTCGTAGGACAGCGCGCCGTCGTCGCTCAGGTACACCGTGTTCGTTTCGGGTTCGATCCGCCGCAGCGCCGCCATCCGGAAGGCGACGTCCCGGCCCCGGAACAACTTGCGGAACGGGTAGCTGATGCTCGAAGGTTCGAGAAAGCCGGTGGCGACCTGGTACACCAGCGGGGTGAAATAATTGTAATTGTTCTTGTCCACCAGCGTTACCCGGTAGTACGGGTTCCCGAACAGGTGGGTGATAAAATTGAGTCCGGCAAAGCCCCCGCCGATCACGACGATGTGCTTTTTAGGGATTGTCTGGGTTTTCATGGCTCACATGGTTTGGCACTGTTTAATGGGAAGGAGGCAGGGTTGTCCTGCCTCCCCGTTGTCCCTCACGCGGTTTGGGGCTGGCCGGCCGGCCGGTACTGGATCTTGCCGTAGCGGCCGTTGAAGAAGTCCCGGTAGGCGGTGGCGATTTCCCCGTGGGTGTTCATCACGAAGGGGCCCTGGGCCACGATGGGTTCGAGGTACGGCTCCCCGCCGAAGAGGATCACGTCGGTGGTCCCGGCGCCCCGGTTGGTGAACGCGACGGGGGCGGTTTCCGGCCCGAGCAGCAGCAGTTCGCTCCCGCCGTAGGTTCCCTCCCCGGCGGCGACCGCCGCGCCCGGCACCAGCGCGGCGTGTTCCAGGCCGCCGGCCAGGTCCAGCGTGAAGGTGGCCCCCGGCGCGAGGCGCAGGTGGTAGAGAAACTGCGTGCTGAAGGTTTGCACCGGCGACGTGGCTTCGTTGTACGTACCGATGACCACGCGCAGCACCCCGGCCCCGCCGGGCAGCGTCACCTCGGGAATGTCGCCGGCCTGCAAGGCCAGGTAGTCGGGGGCTTCGGCTTTGTTTTTGGCCGGCAGGTTGATCCAGAATTGCAGGGCGTGCATCACGCCGCCCTCCCGCTGGAACCGGGGGCTGGGGTTTTCGTCGTGGATCACGCCGGTGCCCGCCTTCATCCACTGGGCGCCGCCCGCATCCACGATGCCGTGGTGGCCGTGGCTGTCGTAGTGCTCCAGCGACCCGCTGAACAGGTAGGTGAACGTGGCAATGCCGCGGTGGGGATGGGCAAAGGAGCCGTTGGGCGCCTGGGGCGTTTTGGGCGGGTGCTCCGAAGGGTATACGTGGTCCAGGAACACGAAGGGGCCGACGGCCTGGCTGTAGCGGTTGGGCAGCAAGCGGTTGACGAGGACGTCGCCCACGTTGGCGTTCACGCCGCCGTAGCTGGTTATGGTGGTATTTTCCATGGTTGTATCTCCGTTTAGGGCAGTGACGCGCTGCACTGCGTTGACGATACAAAGATGGCACCGAGGGAAGCTCCTTTCCATTGACCGATGCCGGGAAATTTCCTTGACAAAAGTCAAGACGCCGGGCCGGCACGGGGGTGCGCCGCTCAGGGCTTGTGCAGCACTTTGTGGCGCACCCGGCTGAGGGTTTCGGGCGAGATGCCCAGGTAGGACGCGATCATGTGCTGGGGGAACCGTTGCAGGTAGTCGGGGTGCTCCCGGGTGAATTCCTCGTAGCGTTCTTCGGCACTGTGGCCCAGGGAGGCGTACAGCCGCTTCTGCGTGGCGATGGAATGCCGCTGGTCCATCTCCCGAATCATCGCGGCAAAGGCGGGCACCGTGAGGATCAGGTCCTGCGTTTGGGCATTGGTGATGAGCAGGAGTTCGCAGTCCTCCAGCGCATCAATGTTGTACCGCGAAGGGGTGAGCATCACGAAGCTTTCCCGGTCACTCATCCACCAGTTTTCCACGGCAAAGTTGAGGATGTGCTCCACGCCCTTGTCGTCCACGCTGTACTGGCGCAGCGCCCCCTTGAGCACGAAAGCCTTGTATTTGCACACCTCGCCGGCTTGCAGCAGGTACTGTCGCCGGCGGAGTTTCCGGGGCGTGAACGCCGCCATGACCACCGCAAAATCGGCGTCTGAAATGGTGCTTGAGGCGTATCGGTCAATGTAATTGCGTAACGCTTGCATAGTTTCTGAATGTACTGACGGGTAAGGTGATTGGGAACAGGAAACAGGAAACAGGAGACGGGAGGAAGGGAGACGGGAGGCCGGAGGAACTGAACCGCAAGGAGCGCAAAGGAGACGCAAAGACCGCAAGGCGTACGCGTATTTCTTTGCGCCCTTAGCGTCTCCGTTGCGCCCCTTGCGGTTAAGTTCCAACTCTCAAAATCTCTAACTCCCTCTTCTGCTCGTTAAACGGATTCCCCTCCACAACTTCCCTTGTCAACTCGCCTAAAGATAAAACCGTTTCGGCCAGTTGTGCCAGTTTGCGGCCCGGCTTTTTTCCACGGGCCGGCGGCCGTCCCTCCGGCGGGGCGTTTAATGAAGAATTTTCACTAGACCCGCTTCCCCGCGCACGGCGGGGCCCCGAATGGCATCCTCCGGCGCCAATGACCGTACAAGCCTAGCAATGACCAATGACCTGCCCGGCATCAGCGCCGGGGTGCTGACTGCCGCCTCCCGGGTGCCCCAAATCGGGAAGACCTGGAAAACCCGTTCGGCCGGGGAACTCCCGCTGACCATGTACGCCATGCTTTGCACCGGATTTTTGCTTTGGCTCACTTACGGGATCATGACCAAAGACATCCCCATCATCCAGTCCAACGTCGTGTCGCCGTCCTCTGATGCCGCGCTGCGGGCCGCCCCTTTTTATCTACCTCTATAACCAGCTAATCCCATGAACAGCAAACCCGATTCCGTACCCGCCCAGCACCAGAGCGTGCAGCCGGGCATCGAAAAAGAAATGACGCCCAAGCCCGAAACCATCCGGGCCAACTACCGGGGCAGCGGCAAACTCGAAGGCAAGGCCGCCCTCATCACCGGCGGCGACAGCGGCATCGGCCGGTCGGTGGCCGTGCACTTTGCCCGCGAGGGCTGCGACGTGGCCATCGTCTACAAGCCCGAAGAACAGGCCGACGCCGAAGAGAGCCGCCAACTGGTGGAAGCCGAAGGCCGCAAGTGCCTGCTGCTGCCCGGCGACCTGCGCGACGCCCAGTTCTGCCAGTCCATCGTGGAACAGACCGTCAGCGGGCTGGGCAAGCTCAACGTGCTGGTCAACAACGCCGCCGAGCAGCACCCGGAAGGCGACTTCGAAGACATTACCGACGAACACCTGTTGTCTACCTACCAGACCAACATCTTCTCCTTTTTCCGCGTGACGCGGGCCGCCATGAAGCACCTCCAGCCGGGCGACGCCATCATCAACACCACGTCGGTAACGGCCTACCGGGGCAGCGATGAACTGGTGGATTACTCGTCTACCAAGGGCGCCATCACCTCCTTTACCCGTTCGCTCGCCAAGCAACTGGCCGAGAAGGGCATCCGCGTGAACGCCGTGGCGCCGGGGCCCATCTGGACGCCCCTCATCCCGGCCACCTTCGACGAGGAGAAGGTAGCCAGCTTCGGCAAGCAGGTGCCCATGAAACGGCCCGGCCAACCCTCGGAAGTGGGGCCGGCCTACGTGTTCCTGGCTTCCGAAGACGCGTCGTACTTCACCGGCCAGGTATTGCACCCCAACGGCGGCGAGGTCGTCAACGCGTAATCGCACTGAAAATGAGGAGTGGAAAAATTTTACCACTCCTCAAAACCTTCATCGTCAGCTCACAGAACGGCAGCCCCGGACCCCAGTCCGGACTTTCCCGTGCAGACAATCAACGCAAACCCTTAACCAACCAATCACCCATGACCCACACCGTAATCGGCATTTTTGACAGCCTCCAGGAGGCGCAAACCGCCGTCCAGCAACTCCTCAACAGTGGCTTGACGCAAAACAACGTTGACATTTCCGCGCAGGACGCCACTGCCGCTACGACCGCCACGGGTACTTCCGGCGGCGCCGGGGACCACGACGGCATCGGCGGCTTTTTCAAATCCCTGTTCGGCGGCAGCGACGAACACCAGGCCTACTCGCACGTGGCCCGGCGCAGCACCGTGGTCACCGTACACGCCCGGTCAGCGGCCGAAGCCCAGCAGGCGGCCGATCTCCTGGACCGCTACGGGGCCGTGGACGTGAATGAGCGGGCCGCCCAGTACGGCTACGCGAGCGGCACGGCAACCACCACCACCGACACCACCGCCCAAACGGGCGTGGCCATTCCCATCATCGAGGAGAACCTGGTGGTAGGCAAACGCGTGGTGGAAACCGGCGGCGTGCGGCTCCGGAGCCGCATCATCGAACGGCCCGTGGAGGAGCACCTGCGCCTGCGCCAGGAACACGTACACGTGACCCGCACCCCCGTGAACCGGCCGGTGACGGAAGCCGACCGGACCGCCCTCCAGGGCACCATCGAGGCCATTGAGCACGCCGAAGTGCCCGTGGTCGCCAAGGAAGCCCGCATCGTGGAAGAGGTGCGGCTGTCCAAAGACGTGGAAGAACGCGAGGAGATCGTCCGCGACACGGTGCGCAGCACGGACGTGGACGTGGAAAAACTCCGCGCCGACGACGTTACGCGCCGGACCGACCTGGACAACACCGGCTCCCGGCCCTCCGGGCTGTAGCAAGCGTATGCCCGCCCGGTCATCCGGGGCCGGGTGGTTATCCCCCATGATGCATGGCAGTGGCGCTATCCGTTCGCTGTCATGCATTCGTGCGTTCGGGGCCCGGCTGTAAAGGGCTGGCCGCGTGGGTAACAAAAAATGATTTGCCGGCCGCTTCCCCGATTTTTGCCTATATTACTGCTGGTGTATTACTGCTGGTGCGGGTGCGCGGGGTAAAACCGGGCCGGTGCCGGCTTACTTAACATTCCCTTATTGCAGTGGCATCAGGCAGGCTATCCCTCCCCAAGGTCACACCAGGAACCGAATGGAAACAAATGGAAAAGCCATGATCAGCGTTATTATCGCCGAAGACCACAAACTGGTGCGCCAGGGACTGAAAGTCCTGCTCACCGAAGAGACTGCCGGGGTGGAGATCGCCGGGGAGGCTGCCGGAGGCCTGGAAGCCATCGAGTTGCTCGAAAAGCGGGCGGTAGACCTGGTGCTGATGGACATTGACATGCCCGGCATGAACGGCATTGCCGCCACGGGCATCATCAAAGAACGCTTTCCGGGCGTAAGGGTGCTCATGCTCACCATGATGGAAAACGAGCAGTACCTGGCCGACGCCCTCCGGGCCGGCGCCCACGGCTACGTGCTCAAAAGCGCCGGGCACAAAGAACTGCTCCACGCCGTGCATACGGTGGCCGGGGGCGAAGAATATTTCAGCACCGACGTAGCCAAAATGCTCCTGCGGAACGCGCGGCTTTCTTCCCCGAAAGCAGCGGAAGCGCCGGCCGCTTCCCAGGCCGCCGACCAGCCGCTGCCCGCCGCGATTTCGCCCCGGGAACTGGAAGTGCTCCGCCTGATCGCCCAGGGGTACACCAACGCGCAGATCGGGGAATTGCTCTTCAACAGCCGCCGTACCATCGAAACCCACCGGCAGAACCTGCTGGAGAAAACGGGGGCCAACAACACGGCCACGCTGGTCCTGTACGCCGTTTCCCACGGCCTGCTGACGTAGGGGCACCAGGTCTTTTCAGGCAATGGGCGGATTGCGGTACGTACGGGGGCAGCGGCACCATCCGTAATTCACGCACCGGGCCCGTGGCCGCAGGCAGCCGGGCGGCTGGTATGCGCGTACGGCGGGGAGTTGCCGCAGCAGTCTCCGTGCAAAGCGCCGGACCGTTCTAAATACGTATCCGCAAAACCGGTATTTACCCGGCTTTGGGAGGAATATCGGGCTGCCCACCTTTGCAACGGGAATACGGGATCATGCACCACCCGTGCCTGTGCAGTTGGTACCCGCGCTCTTTTACCGACGCCTGCACTTATTCCGGTTGCATTTGGTTATAACGGCTATGGAGATAGACACCCATATTGAAAAAGGAAATTACCTGATCGCCCTGCGGGGCGAACTGGACGCGAGTTCTTCCATTCTGCTCGACGACTCCATCCGCGACGGGCTCATCCAAAACCCGCTTTCCATCCAGGTGGATTGCGCCGGCCTGCGCTACATCTCCTCGGCGGGCCTGGGGGTGTTCGTTTCACACTTGCAGGAGTTGCGGGCCAAAGCCATTCCCCTGGTGCTGTTTGCGCTGCGCCAGCCGGTGGAAAACGTGTTCCAGGTGCTCGGCCTCGACGACCTGCTGCCCATCCTGCCCGACCAGGAACGGGCCGGCCGGTACTGCGAGACGCTGCTGGGAAGGCAGGCGCGGGCGGTACACTAAACCCCATTCCATCCCCTCGCCTTTTTGTTGCCGCACCAGAACTTATTGCCGGCGCAACGCGTCTTCTCACCAGACAGGAGCGGCCTAAGGGATCACAACGTTTCTCGCCAGGCCATGCAACCTACTGCTCCCGCTTTTGCTTTTTTGGGTGCCCTCACCGAATCCATTGACCAGGTCGTGTTTGCCTACGGCATCGAGGCGGCCCGATTCATCTACCTCAACCCGGCTTTCGAAGCGGTTTTCAAAAGAAACCGGGAAACCCTCGATCTCCCCGCGCTGGCGGGAAGCCTGCACGCCGAAGACCGCGAGTACGTGGCCGAAGCCTACGAAGACCTGCTGGGCGGGCAGCCCCGCAAGCCGCTGGAATTCCGGGTGCTGCTGCCCGGCGGCGCGGAACGGTGGCTGCGGGTAAAGCCCCTGCTGGTCGAAGAAAACGGCGTCCGGGCCATTGCCGGGCTGGCCGAAGACATCACCGACTTCAAGCACTACTCGGAGGTGGAACTCAAGTTTTCCCACAAGAAGAACGCCATCATCCAGATGCTCTCGCACGACCTGGCCGGCCCGCTGGGCACCATCCAGTCGCTCTCTTCGCTGGTGACTACCCGCGTAAGGGCGTACAAGGACGAGCCCCTGAGCAACGTGGTGGGCCTGATCACCGAAACCAGCCGGAGCGGCCTGCGCCTGATCAAGGATTTTCTTGAACAGGAGTTCCTCGAATCGGCCGCAACGGCCCTCATCAAAAACCGGGTAAACCTGGTGGAAAAGCTCACCCTGCTGGTTGAACAATACCAGGTCACGGTGCAAAACTCGCCCAGGCAGTTTACCCTGTCCTCCTCCGACCCTTCGGTCTACGCGAACGTGGACGAGGTGAAGTTCATCCAGGTCGTCACCAACCTGGTTTCCAACGCCGTCAAGTTCACCCCCGACGACGGGGAGATCAGCATCCGGGTGGACGACCAGGAAGAGGCGGGGACCGTCCGGGTAACCGTCCGGGACAACGGCATCGGCATTCCCGAAAAATACCACGCCGCCCTGTTCGACAAGTTCACCAAAGCCCGGCGGCCGGGGCTGCGGCAGGAACCCTCCACCGGGCTGGGCATGTCCATCATCAAAACCGTCGTCGAGTGGCACGGGGGCAAAATCTGGTTTGAAAGCGAAGAGAACCAGGGCACCACGTTCTTCGTGGAAATCCCCCGGGAGTAACGGCCCGTTTGGTGCGCCGCCCAAAGGTCACTTGCCGGCCAGGTTGTAGGGGATGTAGTTTGAACGTACCGAACGTAGTTCTGAGGCGAGAGCCGAACGTAGTGCTGCGTACCCGGCGGCCCTGCAACAAGGTAAGATGCATACCCATTGGAACCGGCCCGGTGCCGCCACCAGGCAATGTTGGTCCATGCCGCCGTCAGTGTTATGCCGCCGTCAGTGTTATGCCGCCGTCAGTGTTATGCCGCCGTCAGTGTCCCACTGACGGCTCAGGGTGAGCAATGGGTTTGTTGCTTACCGAAGCAGACTTGTTGTCGTATCCCCGTGGAGTTGGGTTCTCAAACCCGACCCTGCCACGGTAACGTCAGGCAAATGTCAAATCAGGTGCGCTGTATAACCTGGCGGGCGGCTCGACAATACGGGCATGAAAATACCCCCAGCCACTACCGCTTTCTACCATTACCCAGGGGCGTCTGGGCAACGGTTTTAACCGTTTTGATTGCACGGCCACGCGCATCGGCGGGGGTAAACGATTAAAACCGTTGGGTAACCATCGGAGGAACCACCCCTGTCCCCTCCTTGATGGAGGAGGGGAACTCTACGGGTACGGCTGCATGGCAAGAAAGAACGTAGGGCACGTACAACAATCAGCGGGGCCGACAGGTACCGTTCCCCCTCCTTGATGGCTAATCTTGTAGGAAAAAATAAACAGTAGGCGCCACGTGGCGGTCAGGGGTCGCGTCGCGGGAAAGCGTCGCCTCGCGGCTCCCCTCCTCGGAGGGGCCGGGGGTGGGTTTACTTTCATCAAACGCCTTACCAAGGGGTCAATGCAAAGTCTTTTCCGGAGCTTATGCAGGTACTCTCTTACGCTGATTCCCATTAGGGTGGTGCGGTGAACAATTCCCATTAGCCGGTGCGGTGAACCTTAGATAACGCTTCTCATGGCGGTAAACCCACCCCCGCCCCCTCCGAGGAGGGGAGCCGCAACGCGACGCCTTCCCGCCATGCGACGCCTGCTGTGTATTTTTCCCTACAAGATTAGCCTTCAAGGCGGGGCCGGGGGTAGTTCCTTCCCAATACCCTAACTACCAACTTCGTTACTTCGTCAGCCCCTGCCCTTTCAGCCAGTCGCGCAGGCGGTCGGGCCAGGAGGCCAGGGCCGGGTTGTCTTTGGGATAGAATCCGTAGCCGTGCCCGCCCTTCTGGTAAATGTGCATTTCGGCCGGCACGCGGGCCTTGCGGAGGGCCAGGTAAAACAGGACACTGTTCTCCGGCTCCACCCCGTCGTCGTCGGTGTGCATCAGGAACGTAGGCGGCGTGAGGGTGGTGACGTGCTTTTCGTTGGACAGGTACTCGGCCAGCGTGGAATCGAGGGTGCGGCCCAGTTGCATCTCGCGGGAAAAGCGGTGCGTGTGCTCGGTCGTGAAAGACACCACCGGGTAGATCAGCACCATGAAGTTGGGCCGGGAGGCGGCGCGTTCCACCGGGTCTTTGGCTTTGGCGTTGCCCCGGTCGAAGTGCGTGCCCACGGTAGAAGCCAGGTGGCCGCCGGCCGAAAAGCCCAGGATGCCGATCTTGCCCGGGTCAATGCCCCATTCGGCGGCGCGGCTCCGGACGAGGCGCATGGCCCGGGTGGCGTCGTTGAAGGCGTGCGGGTAGCCGTACTTGCGGTGGTCCCAGGTGTTCACGCGGTACCGGAGCACGAAGGCCGCAACCCCCAGGTTGTTAAACCATCCGGCCACCTGCTTGCCCTCGTGGTCGGCGGCCAGGGTCACGTAGCCGCCGCCCGGACAGATCACCACGGCGGCGCCGGTGGCCTTGTCTTTCGGCGGCAGGTTCACGCTGATGCGCGGCACGTCGAGGGGACCCGTGCCCATCGCCCCCGGGGCGCCCTCCGGCCAGAGTTGCAGGGTATCGGGTGCCTGCCCCCTGGCAACGGAGGCGTACAGGCCGGTGAACAGGAGGAACAGGGAAAAGCCGAAAAGCCGGCGCTTGGTGGACAATATCATTCGGGGAGATGCTGATTCTTTTGTCGAAGCAGGTAAAGTAACCGGAAAGCAGCGGGCCCGCCATCCTGCCCTATCCGGCTATTGGTCATTAGTCATGGCGCCCACGGTAACCGACTGCCCCGCCGTTACGTACACCGGGGAGTAACCAATTTTTTATTATTATGGCAAAGTACAGCAAAGAGGCCCAGGAATACGTGGAAGAGGCCATGCACGAAATGAAGGAAGGCAAGCTCAAGTCAAGCAACGGGCAGCAGGTAACCAACCCCAAGCAGGCCATTGCCATCGGGCTCAGCGAAGCCCGCGAACACGGCGCCAAAGTGCCCGAACCGAAAAAGGAAGACAAGGATTCGTAAGCCGTCCACGACGGATAAGGCCGAAAGCGCCGGGTGTACGTACCCGGCGCTTTTGGTTTATACGGCCAATCCTGCCCCAACGGCCGGTTCCCGTACTGCGTCAAAATGACACAACCAGCCCACCTGGCGGAACCATTCCATCTTCATTGCCAAGGCTTTACGCAAGGGCAACAAAAAACCGCAACCCGGGGGTTGCGGTCGTTGTATCTCCTCTCCCACTCCTTAGGATCACGTGGCTGCCCGGGGCAACCGGGGCAAATTGGGTGACTCCTCCGGGAGCCCTCAATCCACGGGAATGGGCATCACCTTGCTGTCTTTCACGCACGAAAGCACCACCATTGATTCCAGGTTGGTGATTTCCTGGAGGCTGCTCATGCCGTCCATGATGAGGCGCTGGAAAGTCATCAGGTCGCGGGTAACCACCTTGAGCAGGAAGTTGCCCGAACCCGTAATGTGGTGGCATTCCACCACTTCGCCCATGTTTTCCACCTTGTCGAGAAATTCGTCCACGGAGCTTTTGCGGCTGGAGGCCAGCGCAATCTGCACGAAGAAGGTCATCTTCAGGCCGGCCTTGGCCGAATCCACCTGGGCGTAGTAATTCTTGATGTATCCGGCGTTTTCCAGCTTCCGGACGCGTTCAAACACGGCGGCTTGCGACAAACCGATCTGCTGGGAGAGGTACGCATTGGTCACTTTGGCGTTGGTTTGCAGCAGGTTGAGCAACTGGTGATCTACTTTGTCGAGGCGGGGAATGGTAGCTTCCATAAAATATAGCACTGCGGCTTCGCAGGTTAAGCAGGTAAATGAGTTTGAAAAATTCTTCGGCCGATCCGGGAATGAAGGTAGCGTACATTTTTTTCCGCCGCCTCCCCCGTTTCGGGTGATTTTATCGCCTTCCCGAAGATTTTACCGAATTCTGATCGCAGAAAAGAGAAACCGGGCGAATGATTTACGGCCCCGCCCGGCTTCCTGCGCACGGCGTCAGTTCTGGATTTGCAGCGTGCGGGCCGACAGGGTTTGCAGTTGAATGGCTTTCGAAACGCTTTCCTTGTCGTTGGCGATCTCAAACGTGTAGTCGCCGTCAGTCATGTTGCCCAGGTCAAACTTGCGGACGTACTTGCCATCGCGCACTACTTCTTCGTGGAGTACTTTGTTGGCGGCGTTCCGGATGCGCAGCACCACTACTGACTGGTCGTAGTTCTCAAAATGCACCTTGAACTTGGCGGTATTATCTACCTGGTACACGGCTACTTTCAGGGAGTGGGGCTTGTAGATTTCGGTGGGCACCGGCTTGTCGAAATGGTGCGCGTAGGCGTGGGACTGGGCAGCAGTCCCGGTGAGGGCAAGCAGGCTGAGCAGGGCCGCTCCGGCCAAAGCGTTGCCGGTCATCCGGCCGGCTTTGCGGACATTTTGCAGGTTCATAACAAAAGTGTTTAAGTGTGTGGGGTGTGTGTGTTGGTGTCAAAAGTATACACGCGTAATCCGCCCCGAATCCCCCGTTTTGCGTGATTTCCAGGGATGACACCGGGGCCGGGTTGAGTGGCACTACGAACGGGTGAACGGCGGAACGGACGGAGACCGGAGATGGGAGACCGGGAGACCGGAGGAGGCGTGCCCAGGCAACGCGGAAAAGGGAGGGCAGTGCGGAGGGGTTGGGGGTAAAAGGAGGAAAAGGAAAAGGGAGGCTGGCGCATCAACTGATTGCGCCAGCCTCCCTTTTCCTTTATTCCCCTTTCACAAGCCATTACCACATCCCCGCCAAACGCCGGGCACGCCTCCTCCCGTCTCCCTTCCTCCGGTCTGCGGTCTCCTTTCCTCCGGTCTCCGTAATTAAGCCGTTTTGGTAGCCAGCATCTGGGAGATGTCGGCGGGGGCCTGTTCGTCTTTGGCTTTTTCGGCTTCTACTTCGGGCACTTTGTCCGGGGCGATGAAACCGTGCGCTTCGGCGTGCCGGGCGGCTTCGGCCGTGTCCTGCACCAGCAGCATCTCCACGCCCGAATCGTGCAGCGTGCCGGCAATGGTCCGCACGGCCGCGTCGCGTTCTTCGTCGCTCACGTCGCGGATGTACACGGCCAGGATGCGGCCCGGGAATTCGCGTACCACCTGGCTGTAGATCTCGGCGTCCTTCTGGCCGCTGTCGCCGATCAGGATGAAGCGCAGGTCGTGGAACGAAGTGAGAATCTGGCGGATCTTGGCCATCTTGTGCTCCTTGTGGATGGAGGCGAAAAAAGTAAACTGGTCGAGCCGCGAGCCGCGGAGCATGAACGGCCCCCGGGGAATGCCCTGGTAATTGCAGAAGTCCACCAGCAGGTCGTAGAGGTTCCACGAGGAGCTTGACACGTAGAACAACGGGTTGAACGAGTCGCCGTCGGGCCCCTGCTGGAGGGCGCTGTAAAAGGAAGCCACGCCCTCGAACGGCAGCCGGGAACGCGCATTCTTGAAGAGCATCAGCTTGATCTTCTTGTAGAAGTTGGTGGCGTTGGACACCAGGATCGTGTCGTCCACGTCGGAGATGACGCCGAACTGGTGGTGCAACTGCGACAGCATCACGGGGCCGCCGGCCCGGACCTGCTTCTGGTTGGGCACCACCTGGTCAACCAGTTCGAGTTGCACCTCCACCCAGTCCTTGCCGGCGGGCAGGGGCGTGGCGAACTGGAAGCGCACCTCGAAAAAGCCAATTTCGTTGGTGGTCACCACCTGTTCCTGGCCGTTGAACGTGGCCCGCACCCGCACGTGGGGAATCTCGTTGCTCACGTACCGCTTGTACATGGCCACGATGTTGTGCCAGATGCTGTTGCGTTCGGCCGGTTTGGCCAGGCCGTTGTCTTCGAGCACGCGGCCCTTGAGGTAGATTTCGTGCCGGTTGCCGAAACCCCGGTACGGCAATATGATCGGGTTGCGGAGCCAGCCGAACCGCTTTTTAAGGAGGTACCGCGACCGGTCGAGCTTGATGGCGAGCCGCTGCAACACTTTGCCGATCCTTCTGAAGAAATGGGTCATACGCACTTGTTAATCTTACTGCCGGAAACCTCGTCCGCTGTTACTTGAACGGGTCCCTAAATGAACCCGTTGTTGAAAAAGGCCCCTTTCTCGCTTTTAGTTCCCGCGCGGTGCCCCGTCCGGCCCCGGAAAGTGCAAAACCGGGACAACGGAAAAGGCGTTTTTGTTGTATAATTAGGCTGGGTACTCAATACGTATGACGGACCAATTCAGAAACATCCTCGAACTGCCGCTGCTGAAGATCAAAGACTTCGAACTCACCCTTTTCGACATTGTGCTGGTGATCCTCATCTTCACCTTCAGCCGCCTGCTGGTGTGGTCAACGCAGAAGTTTCTCAAGCGCAACATCTTCCGCCGCAGCACCATTGACGAAGGCCGGCAGTTCACCCTGCTCCAGCTCATCAAGTACTTCGTGTACATCATTGCCGCCCTGCTGGCCTTGCAGGCCGTGGGCGTGCAACTGTCGCTGCTGCTGGCCGGCTCGGCGGCGCTGCTGGTGGGCATCGGCCTGGGCCTCCAGCAAACCTTCAAGGACCTGGTGGCCGGCCTCATCCTGCTTTTTGAGGGCAACGTGACGGTGGGCGACATCATCGAGATCAACGCCCTGATCGGACGCGTGACGGCCATCGGCCTGCGCACCTCCAAGATCGAATCCCGCGACGCCATCACCATCATCGTCCCCAATTCGCGTTTCCTCGACGACAACGTGATCAACTGGAGCCACAACAAAAAGCTGACCCGCTTCAACATTCCCCTCTCGGTGTCCTACGACTGCGACCCCGACCAGGTAAAGAAGATTCTGCTCGAATGCGTGCGGGGCAACCGCGACGTGGTCGAAAAGCCCGGCCCTTTCGTGCGTTTGCAGGACTTCGGCGAGAACGGCATCCGGTTCGAACTCCTGTTCTGGACCTACAACGTGTGGCGCATCGAAAACCTCAAGAGCGAAATCCGCTTCGGCATCTTCAAGGCATTCCAGGCCAACGGCATCACCATCCCGTTCCCCCAGCGCGAAGTCCACGTGCGGGTGAACGGCAAAGACCTGCCTGCCGAAGACGCCCTGCGGAAACTGACCGGGGAATAAGCCCGCAGCGGCGGTAACTCCCTGGCTGGTAACCGGTCCCGGCCCAACCGGGGCCAAAGATGTTGTAAGTTTTTTGAATTATTGAACCAATTTTAGCGGGCATTTTTTTTTAAAACTGGCTTTTTTTCGTAAATGCAATGCGGGCGGACCGGCGTTTTTGGGGAGCATCTTTTTTAGAAGGCACATTACCAAAATATTAACTCCTGCGTATGCTACCCAAAATGGACCGGAGGGGGATATTGTTCAAAATCCGAATATCCCCTTCGCATGTGAGGTTCAGGGGTGAATTTACGAGGGAATTCCCTGGCGATTGGGTTAACTTGCCTGTGTTGTTTTTGAAAAAGAAGGATTATTTGGCTAACAATGCAATCTGAGGCGTGCAGCGGGGTTGCGATTGGATTTCCCGGAACCCGCCAGGCACCGGATTACGTTTGGCAGGCCCGGCAAAAATAATTATATTATTCCTTAGGCCGGTAAAAACGACTTCGCATTTGCAATCAGGACACCGAGTATTTAAACAGGATTAAACTTTTAAATTCTTAAAAAATTGGCTGTTAACTATAAGTTCCGAGACCTTAAGACGTACGCTTCCACGGAGACGTTCGAAGGCGACTCCAAGAAGTACCGGAGTGTGTTCGAAAACCTGGAGACGACGTATATCTACTGTGAACTCTCCTTCTTCAACAAGCGGTTCGACGAGGAAGACTGGGATGCGCAACTGGAGTTTAAATGCTACTCACTGGGCGCCGAAGGCCAGCAGAACGAACTCTGCCACCTCACCATTGACCGTCACGTTTCCAAGGAGGAGAACATCGTGATGGCCCGCCACAGCTGGGGCATGGCCGAACCGGGTGCATTCTGGAAAAAGGGCAGCTACCAGTGGGAGGCCTACATTGACGGAGCCAAGGTGGGCCAGAAGGTTTTCCACGTGGAAGACGCCGGCCTGGTGGCCGACGAGATCAACCCGTACTTCGTGGTGGATTCGGTGAAAATGTACGAGGGCGGCTACGAAGGCGTCGCCAAGGAGCAGCGCGTGTACGTGACCCAGTTCCAGAGCAAGGAAACCCGCTACATCTTCGCCGAGTTCAACTTCATCAACCTCATGCAGCGCGCCTGGAACTGCGAACTGCTCTTCAACTTCTACAACGACACCGGCCAGCTCAAGGGCAGCACCACCTACCACCGCCTGATCGAACCCGATCCGGACGGGGTCAACAGCCTCGTGTGCGTAACCACCGGCTGGGGCGCCTCCGAAAAGCGGACCTGGTTCAAGGACCGCTACACGCTCGAAGTGATCTTCATGGACACGCCCATTGCCGTGCTGCCCTTCGAGGTAGGCGAAGAGTGGGTGCAGGGCATTCCGCAGGTGTACGCCGGCGGCGGCCACTTCCTAACCCCGCCCAACAAGGCCATTGCCGCCCCCCGTCCCGAAGAAGAGACGCTCGACAACGTGATGGAGCAATTGCAGGGCATGATCGGCCTCTCCGACATCAAAAACAAGATCACCGATTACATCTCTTACCTCAAGTTCCTCAAGCTGCGCCAGGAGCAGGGCTTTGAAGAGTCGCACAAGCTCAGCCTGCATACGGTATTTACCGGCAACCCCGGCACGGGTAAAACCACCGTGGCCCAGATGCTCGGCAAGATTTACCACAAGATGGGGCTGCTCTCCAAGGGTAACGTAATGGAAGTAGGCCGCGCCGAACTGGTGGGCAAGTACATCGGCCAGACGGCCCCCAAGGTAAAAGAAGTGATCGACAAGGCCCGCGGCGGCATCCTGTTCATCGACGAAGCCTACGCCCTGGTGCGCAGCGAAAACGACGAGCAGGACTTCGGCCGCGAAGTGGTCGAAATCCTCATCAAGGAAATGTCCGACGGCCCCGGCGACCTGGCCATCCTGGTGGCCGGCTACCCGCAGCAGATGCAGGTGTTCCTCGACTCCAACCCGGGCCT
>CADCTQ010000636.1 GCA_902805615.1 uncultured Cytophagales bacterium | reverse complement strand
AAACAAATTCTTCGCCGGCGTGTTCATCACCATTGCCATGTTCGGCCTCGACCAGGACCTGATGCAGAAGAACCTGACGTGCCGGTCGCTGAAGGACGCGCAGAAGAACATGCTGACGTTCAGCGGGGTGTTTCTGTGCATCAACATTCTGTTCCTCACGCTGGGCGCCCTGCTGTACCTGTACGCCACCAACAAGGGCATTGCCATTCCGGCCCGTACCGACTACCTGTACCCCACGCTGGCCCTCAACCATTTCGGCCTGCTGGCGGGCATTTCGTTCCTGCTGGGCATCACGGCCTCCTCGTACGCCAGCGCCGATTCGGCCCTGGCTTCGCTGACTACCTCGTTCTGCATTGATTTCCTCAACTTCGAAAAACGCCCCGAGGCCGAACGCAAAAGACTCAAAACCATCGTTCACCTGGCGCTGTCGGCAGCCCTTCTGGTGATAATCCTGATTTTCAATTTGGTCTCTAAAGAAAGTGTAGTCACCGAAGTGTTCAAGGCGGCCGGCTACACCTACGGCCCGCTGCTGGGCCTGTACGCCTTCGGGATGCTCACCAAATGGCAGGTCCGCGACCGGTTCGTGCCCATTGTGTGCATCCTGTCGCCGGTAATTAGTTATTTAATCAATACCTACTCAAAAGAATTGCTGAACGGTTACGAGTTCGGCTTCGAAATCCTGATCCTTAACGGCCTGCTCACCTTTGCCGGTCTGCTGATGCTCTCCACCCGGAAGGTCAGCGAGCCGCAGCGTGTCTGAATGTCTGAACCTTGATTTACTTGATGGAATGATGAACATGATGGTCTGAACCTTGATTTACTTGATGGAATGATGAACATGATGGTCTGAACCTTGATTTACTTGATTGAATGATGAACATGATGGGATGCGCTGGAATTGGTTAATCCTTTGATTCCGGCAATGCGCCACGCTCAGTATCCCGGCTCAAACATCCTGGCCATCTTTTCATCAGGTGGATCAAGGTTCAGACCATCACGTTCATCAAGGTTCGGACGCTAAGGTTCAGACAACTCCTTCAACGGTTCCCAGAGCAGGTTGTCAAAATCCTGGACCTGGTCATCCACGACGCGTACGCCTTCGGCTTCCAGCAGGCGCTGCATTTCGGTGGGGCTGCCGAAGTGGTGTTTGCCGCTGAGCAGGCCATTGCGGTTCACGACCCGGTGCGCCGGCACCCCGGTGATGGCGTGGGCGGCGTTCATGGCCCAGCCCACCATGCGGGCCGCACTTTTGAGGCCCAGGTAAGCGGCAATGGCGCCGTACGTCGTGACCCGGCCCGCCGGCACGAGCCGCACCACGTCGTGTACATCCTCAAAAAAACGGGTTCTGTCCTTCATGCCTGTGGAGCGGCCGATGCCCGTGACGGCACGGCCGGAAGGCCGAAATTAAAGATTCCCACCCAATTGTGGCCCTGCAAAAACAAAAGACCTCCTTATGCATTGCAGCACAAGGAGGCCCGGGAACTACTATTTCGACAGTAGGGCATCCACCCCGGAAACATTCGCAAGAAATCACTATCGAAGCACGAAGCATCAGATACCGAACATCGGGCATCGAAAACTACCCCGCCAGTGCCTGCCGCTTCTTCTCGAAGAAAGGCTTCAGCACCAGTTTGTCGAACAGCAACAGGCCCAGCACCGCGTTCAGCAGGAGAAAGCTGTTCATCAGCCACGCCTGCTGGAAGAAGCTCGTGATTCCACTCACGTCCAGCGAAAGGGCCGGCAGGCTGGCATTCAGGCTCAACGCTTTCTCCTGCTCGGAGGCGGGCAACTGGAACCACAGGGAGAAGAACGAAATGAGCAGCAGGGCACAAGCCGCCACCGGCAACGCCCAGAAAACGGTCTTCGAGCGGCGGGAGGCCACGCGAACCGGCGCCGGCTGCGCCGCCAGCCAGGCGTCCATCACCCGGTCGGTGAACTGCACCGGGGCCGGCTCCAGGGTAAGGGCGGCCAACTGTGCGTCCACGGCGCGGTACTCCTCGTACAAAGCCCGGCAGTCGGCGCAACCGGCCAGGTGTATTTTGTATAACTGCCCCTCCGCAGCCGGGCAACTGCCGTCTATGTAATCAAACAGTTGCTCATCGGTCAAATGCTCCATATCAGATAATTTCGAATTACGAATGACTAATTATGAATGACCGGCGGGGTACGCATCCGGCTCACCGGCCCGGCCCCCTCCAGTTTCCCTTCTCCCCTCTCCCCTCCTTTTATTCTGATACTGCTACGTACCGCATCCCCGCCAAAGCTTCCTTCCCGATCCTCCTCCCGTCTCCCTTCCTCCCGTATCCGGTCTCCTTTATATTAAGCTTTGCGCTTCGCCTTTGAGCATCCGGTTCAGTTCGTCGGCCAGGCGTTTGCGGGCCCGGTGCAGCTTTACTTTGGCCGTGTTGGCCGGGACGCCGGTAATTTCGGCAATTTCTTCCAGGGTAAATTCTTTCAGGTAAAACAACGTGATCATCGTCACGTCGTCCGGCGAAAGATGTTGCAGCGCCAGTTCAATGTAGTGCTGCCGCTCCCGCTGCTTCATGACATCCGCCGAATCGGTGATGCCCAGGGCGGCGTCGTGCGTTTCTTCCACGTCCTGCGTGGGCAGGCGGTGTTTGCGTTTGAAACCCACGGCCGCATTGAACACGATGCGGTAGAACCACGTGGTGAACCTGGCTTCGCGGTTGAACGTGTTCAGCGCCTTAAAAGCCCGCATGAAGGCGTCCTGGGCGATTTCCTGGGCGTCTTCGCGGTTGTTCACGATCCGGAAAGCAACGGTATAGGCGTAGTCTTTGTGCCGGTTGGTAAGTTCCCGGTACGCCAACGCGTCACCCGTCAGGATGCGGTCAATCAAGGCTAAGTCTTTTTCGCTGCTTTCCACGGTTCATTTGATGCAGCCGGCCCATCACCGGTTACGGGGGGAACGCATAATATTTTTTGTTTATACGTAAGGTCGGCATTACGGGGCTGAAAATCAACCCTTGTCCTCCACCCAGGGTACGGCCAGAGGGAGTACATTGTAAAGCAAACAGGTTGTTTTTTCGAGTTAGCTCCCTTTCGGTGTCATTGGCGAAGCCAATCTTTTTAATTATCGTCAGATAATGCCTGTCACCAGAAAGATTGGCTTCGCCAATGACAGCGGGGGGACGATGTGCCGAAATACCCGTTTATTCACTTACAATGTACTCACCGGTCCGCCGGTTGCAATAATTTTTTCGACGGCCCGTAACCTGCCTGCCGGGGCCTGCATCCTATGGGCAAACATCAACAGTACGAAACAGAACATTTTAAACATCTAAAACTATGCTGGTCGGAATTTTAGTACCCATCGCCTTGTTCATCGGCGTCTTCACGATGATTATCTTCCTGCGCAAATACGAGAACGAAGAACGCATGGCCATGATCGAAAGGGGCATGGACCCGAAGACTACGGCCAGACCCAGGATCAGCCCTTCGGGGACGTTGCGCTTCGCCCTGCTGGCCATCGGGTCGGGCATCGGCCTGCTGGTAGCGAACATGCTTAAAAACTCGGAACTCGTGGAAGAAGAAGTAGCCTACTTCTCGATGGTGCTGCTGTTCGGCGGCCTGGGCCTGCTGATCTCCTACTTGGTTCAACTCAGGCAGGAAGAAAAAGAAAAGCGGGCCCGGGAACGCGAAATCGTGTAGCCGGCCGGGGCAACCGGACAGGGATCGCCCCCGAAAACCAACAGCCGCAGCCCCGGTCGGGCACTGCGGCTGTTGGACGTCAGTTGACTAAACATCTTTGTCCGGAAAACCGTCCGGACGCCCGCCCCGGCGTTATTTTTCCGCCCCCAGCAGCACCGTCGAGAACGGCGAGTCCAGGGCGATCTTCCCGTCCTTCACCGTTACCGTCTGCCCCGAGTAATGGTCCTTGAGAGCCGCGCCGTCGGCAAACACGCCGTACGTGGAGAAGGATTTGTTGCCGGCCGGGGCGTCGAGGGCCACCAGCACCTGGTCGGCGTACCCATCCTTGTTGTACTTCCGCGAGAATACGTACGGCTTTTCCTGGTGGCGCGTGTGCCGGCCGTCGCCCACGGCCAGGTGCTCCTTGCGGAAACGGGCCAGTTTGGACCAGTGCGCAAACGTGGCCTTGGCGACCGAGTCCTTTTGCAGGGCTTCCCAGTTCATGAAGGAACGCAGGTTGGCGTCGCCCACGGCCCCTTTCACCACCAGCGGCCGGGCCGACTCGTCGCCGTAGTACACCTGGGCGGCACCCTGCGCCAGCAGCAGTTTGGTGCCCGACTCCAGCGGCAGTTTCCGGTCCCGGTCAAACGGGCTGCCGTCGTCGTGCGAGGCGAGGTAGTTGAGCACGTTGAGCCCTTCCAGCGAACCGCCGTGCAGCACCGTATCGTACTTGGCGAACAGGGAGTCGTACGGCTTCCGGGCGTCGGCCTTGAAGGCGAAGTTGATCATGGATTCGAAGCCGTTGGCGTAGAAGTCCACCTTCTTGCCGTCGTCGTAGGTGTAGGCCCGGCCGCGGCCGGCCTCGTAATTGTACACTTCGGCCACCATGAAAAAGTCGTTGTCGTCCAGTTTCTTGCCCGGGTTCTGCTTTTTCCAGTCCTCGAACGCCTTGGTGGCCTCTTTCTTCAGTTCCGCCCATATGCCGGCCTCCGTGTGCTTGGCCGTGTCTACCCGGAAGCCATCCACGCCGTACTTGCGCACGTAGTCGGTGAGCCACTTCACGAGGTAGAAACGGGCGGCCCGCGGGTAGCCGGTTGACTCGAAAAACGCGTCCAGCTCCTTTACTTGCTGCTCCAGCCGGCCTTCCTGCTGCCATTTTTTCCGCAATCCCTCGGGCAGTTCCACCGGCTTGTCACTCTCCGTGTGAATGTCGGGCAGGTTTTTCACCAGCGTACACTCGATGGTAGACTGCATCGTCTTGAAATTACAAACCGGGTCGAGGCGGACCCAACTGTCGGGGTAGGCCGGGTCCTTCGGCGTGACCGGGCCGGTGTGGTTCATGACCACGTCGAGCAGCACCCGGATGCCGTGCCCGTGGGCGGTCTCGATGAATTCGGCCAGGTCCTGCTCCGTGCCGAAGTTGGGGTCGAGGGCCGTCCAGTCTTTGGCCCAGTAGCCGTGGTAGGCGTAGGTCGTGCCGGTGCCTTCATCCGTTGCCCCGTGAATCTGCTCCACCACGGGCGTCAGCCAGATGGCCGTAATGCCCAGTTCATCGAAGTAGCCGTCCTTGATCTTCTGCGTCACGCCTTTGAGGTCGCCCCCGGCAAAACCCCGCAGGGGACCCGCTTTGCCCGTACGGCCTAAGGTGACGTCGTTGCTCCGGTCGCCGTTGTTGAATCGGTCCGTGAGCAGGAAGTACACGGTGGCGTTGCGCCAGGAGAAGGGCGTTTTGGCCGCGTCGCCGGCGGCAGCGGCCGGGGTGGCGGTGGTACTGGCATTTTCCGAATCGGTACCGGCTTTGCGGCACTGAACGAAACACAGGACGAGCAGCAGCGCGAGGGGGGCTTTTAACTTCATGCAGGTTGCAGTTTGGAGTGGGTGGGGAGAATACGCAAATGTATTATAAAAATCAGATCACATCTTTGCCCGTCCGGTTTCGTATATCCCTTACCCCGGCCAGCCTGCTGCGCGGCGGGAAAAACCCTTTGGAACCTATTGTTTTAAACCACTGACTCCTGACGCACCATGACAAAACTACTTTACTGGGTCGCCGCGGGGCTGCTCCTCACCCTCGGCGCCGGTCGTGTTTCCGAAAGCATTTCCAACCAGTCCGCCCGCCCCGCCCCCCCGGCGGCAAGCTTCCCCGCCGATACGCTCCCGGCGCCGTACGCCACCAAGTCTACCACCAAATTCGGCAAGGTGATCGGCTGGCCGGCCGGCAAAACGCCGACCGCCCCGGCCGGGTTCACGGTGACCAAGTACGCCGACGGCCTGCGCAACCCCCGCTGGATCTACGTGGCGCCCAACGGCGACATCTTCGTGTCGGAAGCCAACACGGAAAAAAAAGGCGTTGAAAAAGTGGAAGCCGTGGTGACGGGCCGGGCCAAGTCGCAGAACATGGGCGAAAGCGCCAACCGCATTACGCTGTTCCGCGACCGCGACAAGGACGGCAAGCCCGAAGTGCGGGAGGCGTTCCTGGCGGGCCTCAACCAGCCGCTGGGGATGCTGGTGCTGGGCAACCACTTCTACGTCGCCAATACCGACGGCTTGTGGCGCTACCCCTACAAAGCCGGCGATACGCGCATTACCGCCAAGGGCGAAAAAGTGCTGGAACTGCCGGCGGGCGGCTACAACAACCACTGGACCCGCAACCTGGTCGCCAGTGCGGACGGCAAGAAGATCTACATTTCGGTGGGGTCGGCCAGCAACGTGGGCGAACACGGCATGGCCGAAGAAATGCGCCGGGCCAACATCCTGGAAATCAACCCGGACGGGTCGGGCGAACGCATCTACGCGGCGGGCCTGCGCAACCCGGTGGGCATGGACTGGGCGCCGGGCACCAACACCCTGTGGACGGCCGTGAACGAACGCGACGAACTCGGCGACGACCTGGTGCCCGACTACCTGACCAGCGTGCGGGAAGGGGCTTTTTACGGGTGGCCGTATT
>CADCTQ010000635.1 GCA_902805615.1 uncultured Cytophagales bacterium | reverse complement strand
CGGCTTCCGCGACGAACGCATCACCGTGCTGATCGGCGCGGGCACGCACCGCAACATGACCCCCGGCGAATGCGAAGCCATGCTGGGCCTGGGAGCGGCCGGCATGGGGAACGTGGTCGTCACCAACCACGAGTACGACGTGGACGACCAGAACGTGCACCTGGGCCACACCCGCCGCGGCTCGGTGGTGACGATCAACAAGCTTTACATGGCTTCCGACCTCAAGATCGTGACGGGCCTCGTGGAGAGCCACTTCATGGCCGGCGCCTCGGGCGGCCGCAAGGGCATCTGTCCGGGCATCGTGGGCAAGGAGACGCTCACCATCTTCCACGGCGCCCGGCTGCTGAGTTCGAAGCTGGCCGCCGACCTGGTGCTGGAAGGCAACCCGCTCAACGACGAATCGCTGGAAACGGCGCTGATGGCCGGCTGCGACTTCCTGGTCAACACCACGCTCGACGCCGACAAGCGCCTGACGGGGGTGTTTGCCGGCGACATGGTGGAAGCGCACAAGGCGGCGGTGGCCAAAATCCGGGGGTACGTGGTGGTGGAACTGCCCCACCGCTACGACATCGTGCTCATCCCGGCGGGCTTCGTGGGCATCAACCACTACCAGGTCGCCAAGGCGGCCATCGAAGCCTCGCGGGCCGTGAAGGAGGGGGGCATCATCATTACCGTGGCGGCCAACACCGACGTGGACCCCATCGGCGGGCACGGCTACAAGGAGGCCCTGCGGCTGCTGAAGGTGCACGGCCGGGAGGGATTCATGAACCTGATCTCGGCCCCGGACTGGCAGATGGTGCAGGAGCAGTGGCAGGTGCAGATGTGGTGCAAGGTGCTCGACGTGATCGGCCGCGAGGAAAACCTGATCTACTGCGCGATTGACATTCCGCGGGAGGCCTACGCCACGCTGCCCGGCCTGCCGGGACTGGATTTTTTGACCGCCGCCGAACACGCCGCCCGGTCAGCCCCCGAACGCGTCGCCCTGATGACGGAAAGGGCCCTGGCCCACGCCGTGCAGGCTTCCGGAAAGCCCAACCCCTCGGTCCTGCTGCTCAAGGACGGCCCGTACGGGATTCCGGAGGTGGGGAATTAGAGAGTTAAGGAATTAGAGAGTTAAGTTCCTCCTCGCTTCTCACCACTACCGCTTTTTTTTTCGGGCAAAAGAAGCTTGAAAGGTAACGGGTTGGCGGGCTGCTTTTGGCCTGCCGGCCCCTTTTTTATTCCCCGCCGCCAAGCCTTTTTTTACCCTTTTCCCGGCCCGGGTAACAGGGCAAAATCGTATTAATTCCGGGCAAGGAAGTACCATTTTCAATCCGCCCGATTGCCTTTATTTGCAGGAGACAAACCACCCAAAGGCGTTCTCCCGGAGCCGGCAACGGCGCCGGCAATCTCGTCAACGCCAGCATTTTTACGACGGTCGCCACGCTTGCCTGCACCCATGCCGGCAGTAGGTGCCCTGAATTCCATTACCCAACTTATTTTGTGACTTACTTCCGTGCCGGTGCCTTTGCGCCCGGGCGGTGCAAGGAATTGGCCTATGCTCCAATACTACCCCATTGAAGAACAATGCCTGCTCAGCCGCGTCCGGGAGGGCGACCGGCGGGCCTTTTCCCGCATGTACGAACAGTACCGGCCCAAGCTCTGCCGGGCGGCCTACCAGCGGCTCCGCGACCGGGAAACGGCCGAAGAACTCGTGCAGGAAATTTTTACGAAGCTCTGGGTGCGGCGCGGCGAGTTGCGCATCGAACAGTCGCTGGACCAGTACCTGTACCGCTCCCTGCGGTACGAAGTCATGAACCATTGCCGGGCGTTGGCCGTGCGGGAACGCTACGCCAGTCAGTACCGGCACGGTACGGCCCCGCACGACGAGGCTACGCAGCACCTGCTGGCCTTCAATGAATTGAATGCCCGGATGGAAAAAGAGATCGGCAAGCTGCCGGAAAAGTGCCGGGCCGTATTCGAACTGAGCCGCCACCAGGGCTATTCCACCGTCCAGATCGCCGAAGCCCTCAGCATTTCCCACAAAACCGTAGAAGCCCACGTCGGCAAAGCCCTGAAAATGCTCCGGACGGGGCTGCGGGAGTATGTGCGGTAAGTGGGAGCGCATTGCGGGTAGGGATCGCATCGCGGCTCCCCTCCTCGGAGGGGCCGGGGGTGGGTTCACCGGAAGGCTACGTAGGCTCCGGGAATCAGCGTAACCAGAACTCCGCACAATGGGGTATCCGCATGAAGTTAAACATTGACGTTGCGGGAGAAGAAGCCACCCCCGGCCTTAGTTTCCAGGTCATTCAATGATGCGTGGAGCCGTAAGGAAAATGGCCGGGTTAGGATGGACAAGTCCTTTCGGTACAGGCTTGCTTGTTCCAATCCGGCAATTTCCCCCGCGGCCCCACGCATCACTTACGAATGACCCCTGACCTTTATTTCCCCACCCTTTTATAAACGCTGTACACCATCGGCCGAAAGCCGTTATCGGGGTTGAGTCCCATAAATACCAGCGTATCACTTTGGGCGCCCTTCAGCCACACCGTCTGGTAGGGTTCCGTAAACCCCGTCTCGTCCGGGCAAACCATCACGTCTATCACCCCGGAGCCCGACGGGTGGGCCGTTCTTCTCACGGAAAAAGGACGGCCCTTGCCGACCAGCACGCCGTTTCGGTACTGGTCTACCGTGCTGTCGGGGTTGTACACCAGCGTGATTGTCTCGCGGATCGAGGCCGGGAAGAGGGGGTTTTCCCCGTTGACTTGGGTACTTACCCACTCCCACTTGCCCAAGAGCGTAGCCGGGGACTTGGGCTGCTGCCCGGTGGCGGCAATGATGACGCCCAACAGGCCCGTGACAAGGAGGATTTGCAAAGGAAAGGCCATGCGCTTCATGGGTGAAATATCTGGGGTTAAGGGATAAGCGTAAGTGGTAAGTGGCTAGTCGTAACTCGTGAGATGTTGCTTACCGCTAGCCACTTACTACTGTTGGTTTACCAGCCGGCCGGATTGGCTGCAAGTCCCGGGATCGGGACACCGGAAGCCCGGACCTTCATATCCCGGTTTACCGCTTGTATGTAGATCGAATCGGGCCAGGGATCACGAATGCCCCTTCTGCCGTAAATGTTATGTACTTTCGTCTTGCCGGCATTGAACCAGAACCGTCCGTATCCGGGATAGGTAGTACTTTTCGTGTATTGGGGAAAGGGACGGATCGTATTGATGAACTCCTGGCCTTTTGAGGTGAGGAAAACGACCGCCTGGTTGTTGATCGAGTTCCTGCGGAAGTTGGTCAGTATGCTGAAAAACCGGTAATCAACCAAATCACCAACGTCGTTTAAGCCATCCCTGGGTGCAGTACCCATGATGGTAATTTCGTACTGACGGGTAACGGCCCCACTCTGGTAGATCATTCCCCGGGTAATTGAGGTGAGTTGCCGCTCGTCCGGGCGCAGACCTTCCGGGGATGGATTGGGAGCGTAGCCCCCGAACAAAGGCAGACAAAGCAGGCTCATGACCGGAATCAGGCGACGGAAAAATTTTTTCATGGTTCAGTTTTATGGGTAGAACAAATGAATGAGCATAGGGAAGGGCGGAGCCGGCGGTGGGCCAGCCCCGCACCGGTTATTGTTTGACCACTTTAAGGGTTCGTTTGGGTTCGTTGCCAACCTGGAGTTCCAGCACGTACAGGGCCGGCCGGAGGGCACCCACGGCCACGGGCTGGTGGTGAATGCCCGGTTCCCGCAATGCCCCGGCCAGCACGGTGGCTTTCAGGCGGCCGGTCAGGTCATACAGCCGGATGGTGACTGGTTGCGGACCCAGGGGGGCGCCCTGAACGCCCACGGGGCCCTCGTTGGCCGCCCGCACCCGGTAGGTGAGCGTCAGTTCCGCCCCGGCCGGATTGGGATGCACGACGGCTACGCGGCTGTCGCTCAGTTGGGCGGCGGCCAGGGCGGCCGGCGAAAGACCCGCCGGGGCTTCACCGGCCCGGGACGCCGGCTCGCTTTCGGCAAACGCCTCGCGGGCGGCGCTGCCGGCCCCGGTGGCCGTCACGCAGTACGAACCCGTGAGCTGGGTGTCGAACTGGCTGCCATGGTAGGCGAAGAATCCGTCGGCCAGGATGATTTCCGTGCCGCCCCGGGCCAGCAGTACGCCCAGGGTGTCAACGACCGACGAGGTGCGCAGGGAAGCGGCCGCTACCTGGATTTGTTGCTCACCCGGTACGAGCACCGTCGAGGCGTCGTGGTCCGACAACATCGAGAGCAGGGTGTAGGTGCCCGGGCGGTTGATGTTGATCGACAGCCGGTCGAGGAGCGTATCGGGCTGCGGGCAGGCCAGCTTCTCCCACACCAGCGACGTTTCGTTCCAGCGGAACAGCGACATGGTCAGCTCTTCGGCGGGCACCAGGTTCCAGTCCTGGTAGCCGATCTCCAGGAGCCCGTTCTGCTGGAAGTTGGTCACGGTGCCGGCCCCCGTCGTGGCCGCCACGGATACCAGGTCACTCACCGGCTGCCACCCGTTCGGGATGCCCCGCAGCAGGGGTGCGTAGTCGGCCGACACGATCATCAGCCGTTGCAGGAAACCGCCGTTCGCGTAGGGATTGAGCCGGTCGGCGGCGCTGGGCGTAAAACTGACCCGGCCCATCCGGTCGGTCACCTTCGGGTTGTCGCGCAGTGTAGCCTCCGTCACGACCGTGTAGAGGAGGTCGGCGGCGAACGTGGTGGAATCCGCGTTGATGCTGTACGCCCGGATGAGCCCCTGGTTGAGGTTCTGGCCGGGCAGGGTGAGGGCTGCGTCGTACCGGTTGGCGGTGCGGGTAGTGGCGTAGTTGGCCTGGAAAATCCCCTCGGGATAGTGTTCGGCCTGGACCACCGCGCCGGGCTTGTTCAGGTTCACGGCCAGGTTGAGCGTGTAGTTGCCGTTGGTGGCAGGAACCAGCCCGTAGCTGGGCGTAATTTCTATGTTGCTCTGGGCCAGCAGCCCGAGCGGACTGCCCGCCAATCCGCAGGCGAGCAGGCAACGGACCATCCAGGCCGGTAAGGTGTTTTTCATGTGAAGAAGACGTTAGACGTGAGAGGTGGGACAAAAGAGAGGGCTACAATCCGGCGTCCTTGAAGTTGGGCGTCAGGTTGATGACCACCGGCGTGGCTTGTTCGGCCGAGAACGTCACGTTGTAGATGGCGGCGGCGTAGGGCTTGCTGATCCGGGTGGATTTGACGACGAGCTGGTCGCCGTTGCGGAGCCCCTCCACGTACAGTTTTCCTTCGTCGCTGGTGGTGCCTTTGAAGTAGGTGCCGCCGGTGCGCTTCACCGATACCTCGCACACCACCACAATGTCAATGTGGGCGTCGGGCCAGTTCACGTCGATCTTCTGGTTAAAGCCGTCGCTGACGGTGATGGTGAGGGGGGCGGCAAAGTTCACCGGGTTGCCGCCGCAGAAGTAGGTGGGCCGCAGCACCACCGTGCCGGGCGCCTCGAACCGGTAGCCCGACGGGTTGCCGATCACGCGGGTGAACTGGGTCTGCCCGTTGCGCTGGTACTCGGCCTTCCACTTCACCTCGGCGGCCGGCACGCCGGTCACCGTGGCGTTGGTGAGCAGGTTGAACGGCTGGGCCAGGTCCCACACGTTGCCCTGGCCGGCGAGCGTACCCGCCGCCGCCGCCGTGGGGGCCGTGGTGGTAGAGCAGTTGAGTTGCAGGTTGTCGATGAGCACGTTGGAGTTTTGCTGGGTGCCTGCGGGGTAGTTGGCCTCCAGGATGATGTACGAATAGTTGACCGTCGGCGCGAAGGTGAAGCTGTGGTTCTGCCAGGCGTCGGTGGGAATGGGTGATTGCCAGATCAGTTGTGACTTGGCGCAGACGGAGGTGCCCGCCCACACGTTGAGGCGGCCGGCCTGCCCGTAGCTGGCGTCAGAGTAGATCGGCGACCGGGCCAGGTTGAGGCTGAAGGAATAGCTGACCCCGGCCGCAAAGGCAAAGGGTTGCCCGATGGATTCCTTGATGGTGCTCCCGGTCAACAAACCGACGTACGTGCTGCCATTGAAGGCGGGCAGGGTTACGTTCCAAACGCCTGGCAGTACGTCCGGAGATTGCTGGCAGATGGACCAGCCGCGAGGGGCGACCGCCGCTCCCGGGGTTCCCTCCAGGGACGGGTTGTTGAAGTTGGTCTGCCCGTACGCCAGGTTGACTCCCAGGCAGCAGGCCAGCAAGCGGAAGAGGTACGGTATTTTTTGGTGAAAAAGCATACGTTTCTGGGTTTAGGTGGGTGAGAATGCCCCGGGTGAAATCAAAACCGGGGCCGGCGGATTATTTGCGGGTGCCTTTCAACCCCTCCAGTTCGGCCTTGAGCGCGGCCACTTCCTTTTCGCGGGCTTTTTTCTCCTCGATCAGGTACAGGGTCAACTCTTCCACTTTTTCGAGCAGTTTGGCGTTCATGGCGCCCAGTTCCACGCTCCCTTCTTTCGCCACCTGGGCGGCCGAAGGCACGTTGGGCAGGTGGCCGTGGGTGCGGATGTACTGTTCTACTTCGGCCAGCGGGGCCAGCCGGTAGGAGGGCTTAAACACGTAGTCGGGCCAGTTGGCCTGCAACCGCACCCGTACCTGTTCGGCCAGGATGCT
>CADCTQ010000634.1 GCA_902805615.1 uncultured Cytophagales bacterium | reverse complement strand
AAGGGCGGCTCCGTGCCGGCGGGTACGGCCACGGCAATGGGATTGGTGCCGAGCAGCTTGTCCTTGGAAAACGTAGGCGCCACCAGCGGGCCGGCGTTGGTCATGCACAGGCCGATCATGTCGTGGGGCAGGGCGAGCATGGCGTGGTAGCCGGCAATGCCGAAGTGGTTGGAGTTGCGGATGGCGACCCAGCCCGTACCCGCCTGCTGCGCCTTCCGGACGGCGAGCTGCATGGCCTGGGGGGCCACCACCAGCCCTAGTCCCGCGTCGCCGTCCACCACGGCGGTGCTGGGCGTTTCGTGCACGGTTTGCACGACCGGCCTCGGGTTCACCCGGTTCAGGTCGGCGAGGCGGACGTAGCCGTGCAGCCGGGCGATGCCGTGCGAATCAACGCCCCGCAGGTCGGCGGCCACCAGCACTTCGGCCGCCAGCGCCGCTTCCGCTTCGGGGCAGCCCATGCGCAGAAACACTTGCCGGGCAAACTGCTGGAGGGATTCGGAGGAATACATGGGAGGGGAGAGTAGTGAGAATCGAGTAGTAAGTAGTGAGAATGGGCCGCCGGCGCGGTGCAAATATGGGAAGGGATTTTGAATGAGGCGTGATTGACAAATACAGCAGCAGGATATGCCTGGTTTGCAATGCACCGCATATCCTTCACAAGATCACTACAAACGAAAAAAGCCCCCGGGTTGCCGGGGGCTTTTGCAAAAGAGATGTGGAATTAACGCTGAACCTTTACGGATACCCCGATGGAACCAGTGGTTCCGGTCGTGATGCTTTCAACCCGGATCAGGCCATTTCTGTTACCAGTCGTTTTGAAGGCAATTACATCGCCTACGGCTACGCTGGTCAGCGCCCGGGCATTGGTAAAGGACAACGCAGCCAACGTAGCGTCGGAGGCATTATCGAAGCTTTCAGTAGACGGAGCCTTGATGAACAACGTGTTGGGGCCGCCGGCGGTGCTGCTGTTCGTCGTTTCATCGCAGTTGGTTGCCGTAGTACCCAAGCCTTGAACGGCTCTCTCAGGATTGGAAAGAATTGTGGGCGTAGTACCATTCAGGAATGCATACGTGATGTCAATGTCGCTCATGTTTGCAGCAGCATTGCAGGCGCTGTAAATCTGCCCGGTTGCAGAAGCCAGCCGTGAGGGGCCGGTGCCAACGCCCTGGGCACCCAGCCTGATACCGCTAAAAGCGCTTACGCCGGCAGTACCGTTAACGTTGATGGTCAACAATTTGCGGGAGAAAGCGCTTGCGCTTTCGTCTACTTCAAAATACAGGTAAACCGTATTGCCAGAGCTGGGCACGGGGTAGTTGATGTTCTTGATCTGGGCTTCATCGGTGTTGCGCAGGTCGTAATCAGAACCTACTTGCGTACCCCGGGTGTTTTTGGTGGTGGTTTCGTACACCCGCAGTTTCTGGGGGCGGTTGCCACCGGCAGATTTGGTTACTTCTACGGCCACGGCGATCACATCGCCGGCAGCGGCGGTAGTCATTACGTCACCCGTACCCGGGAAGTTCAGGAAGCTAATGTTTACCGTACCGGTAGCGGCAGGCAGTTCGGCAATCGGATCTTCAGCTTCCGTACCGCAACCGGCCAGGAAACCTACGCTCGCAAAAGCAAGCAGGGCCATTTTGTAAAATGCACGTCTGTTCATAAAGAATGATAAATAATTGGGGTTGGAGAAATAAACTGGTTGCCTGAGGCTGTAAAAATAGCCCGGCCATCCCGAATAACGATGGGCAGGTAAGCGGCCGGGCCTCCCTAAAAGGCCGTTTGGACGTCAAAAAAAGGGCTTTTTGCCCCGACGCGGCGTGCCGTGCTGGCAAAAGGGTAAAAACATTACCCCGTAAGGCCGCAGCCTTGCGGGTACGGCAAATCCTTCCGGACAAAACAAAATTTGGGGTTTACGGGCGGGAAGGGGACAATGCTGCCGGAACAAGCGCAGCGAGGGGACAGGGGTACAGGCGCGGAAGCGCAACATATTTCACGCATCCGTAAAAATTCGGCTATTTCTTTACTTTGGCGGGTTCAGTCCGGTTTTACCCGTTTCCAGGTAACAAAGTCGAACGGGTAGGCGTGCTTTTCGTCGGCCGGCACGCTTTCCGTGGCGACGGGCTGCCACTGGACTTCCGAAAATTCCGGGAAAAACGCGTCGCCTTCCACCTCGGTGTGGACGTGGGTGAGGTACATGGTGTCGGCCAGGGGGAGGGCCTGGCGGTAGATTTCGGCGCCGCCCGCCACGAAGATCGTGTCGGTGTGGTACCGGGCGGCTTCGGCCAGGGCCGCGTCGAGGGAAGAGACCACGATGGTGCCCTCCGGCCGGTAGTCGGGGTTGCGGGTAATGACGATGTTGGTGCGGCCCGGCAGGGGGTTGCCGAACGATTCGAAGGTTTTGCGCCCCATCACGACCGGGTAACCCATCGTTTTGGTCTTGAACCAGCGCATGTCCTTGGGCAAGTGCCACACCAACTCGTTGTCTTTTCCGAGTACGCGGTTCTGGCTGATGGCGGCAATGAGGGCAATGGTCATGGGGCGTGTACGGGTTTGTGGGGCCAAAGTTAGAGAGTCCGGGCCTGTTTTCTGCCCATCCCCTCAAAACTTGAGCGTAAACGTGGTGCCGTCGCCGACCATGGAGTTGGCTTTGAGGGTGCCGCCGTGCATCTGCATGATCTGGCGGGAGAGGCTCAGGCCAATGCCGGAGCCGGTCTTTTTGGTGGTGTAAAACGGGATGAAGATTTTTTCCAGCGCCTCGGGGATGATGCCGGGCCCGTTGTCATCCACTTCGATCACCACGCGGCCCGACGTATCGGGGTAGGCGTGGATCTGGATGCAGGCCCCTTCCCGTTCGGACACGGCCTCCATGGCGTTCTTCACCAGGTTGATGAGCACCATCTCGATCAGTTCGGAGTCGGCCGTCACCATCAGTTCACTGGGCTCCACGCGGTAATGGAGCCGGATGCCGGCCGTCCGCATGTCGGGCTTCATGAGTTGCACCACCGGCGCGATCAGTTCTTTTACCGGCATCTCCACGGGCTTGGGCTTGGGAATGTTGGTAAAGCTGCGGTAGCCGTTCACGAAGTTGATGAGGCCGATGCTGCGGCTTTCAATGGTTTTGAGGGCTTCCTTGATGTCGGTGATGGGTTCGGCGTTTTCGGGGGTCACCGCCAGGTCGTGCTCCACGATGTCGTTCATGGTGGCGATCAGCGAGGCAATGGGCGTGATCGAGTTCATGATCTCGTGGCGGAGTACCCGCGTGAGGTTCTGCCAGGCGTCGAGTTCCTTCTGCTGCAATTCCGACTGGATGTTCTGCAAAGACACAAGCTTCACCATTTTGCCCCGCAGCCGGATGCCCGTGGCGTGCACGGCCAACTGTAAATCATTAGGGGTGGTGTAGAGCACCTTGTCGCTCTGCTGGGGCCGCTGCACCATGTACATCAGCTCGGAGTGGTCTTTCTGCAATTCGGCCAGGTGGCGCAGCCGGTACACGCCCAGCAGGCGGCAGGCGGCGTTGTTGATCAGTTCCACGTTGCCCTCGGGGTCGAAGGCCAGCAGGCCCACGCTGACGTGCTGCACCACGGTGTTGAGGTACTGCAAGTGTTCTTCCTTTTCGGAACGGGCCTGCCGGAAGGCGTCCAGCACTTCGTTGAAGTTCTTGTTGAGTTCCTTGAAACTCTCGCCCAGCTTGTTGTCGGACGAAAAGCCGATGGCGAAATCGGAAAAGCGTACGGCTTCCAGGAACCGGATGAGCTTGCGGTTCGTGTTTTCGACGTAATGGAACAGGCCGTAGGTCTGCACCGCCACGGGAATGAACAGGAAGGTGGCGGCAACGTAGTTTTCCAGGCGCATGACAAAGTACACGCAGACGAACATGGACACCGTCAGCAGGAACACCCGCAACCACAAGCCCGTACCAAAGCGCCTAAACATTTATTGAGATGGTAGAAATGAGATTTGAGACAGTAGATTGGGTGCGCCAATCATCGTAGCGCACCTAAACTTTTGGACGAAACGCGACGCATCGCGTCTTTACCCGGTGTGACGCGATGAATCGCGCTGGTATTGAGTGAGACGCGATTCATCGCGTCTCTACGTACGACTTACGACTAACCACTTACGACTACAGCCCGTATTTCTCCAGGCGGCGGTAGAGCGACGAACGGGTGAGGCCCAGCTCTTCGGCCGCTTCGGTGATGTTGCCATTGTATTTCTTGAGCGCCTTGCGGATGAGCATCTTCTCGACCTCGTCAATGTGCATGGAGCCGTTGGTCAGGCTGTCTTCCTCCGCCGGCTCCCGGCCGGGGCCGAAGAAGAAGTCTTCCGGTTGCAGCACCGGGCTCTGGGCCATGATGACGGCCCGTTCGATGGCGTGCTGCAACTCGCGGACGTTGCCGGGCCAGTTGTATTTCTGCATCCGCTTGACCAGCGCCGGGCTCAGCGAACTCACGTTGCGGTTGTACTTCTTGCGGTACAGTTGCAGGTAATGTTCGGCCAGCGGCACAATGTCGTCGAGGCGTTCCCGCAGCGGCGGCAGGTTTACTTCGATGGTGTTGAGCCGGTACACGAGGTCCTGGCGGAAGGTTTTGCTTTTCACCATGTCGTAGAGCGGCATGTTGGTGGCGCTGATGAGCCGCACGTCAATGGGTTTGGGCTTGTTGGACCCCACCCGCGTCACGGTCCGGCTTTGCAGCACCGTCAGCAGCTTGGCTTGCAGCGGCAGCGACAGGTTGCCGATCTCGTCGAGGAAGATGGTGCCGCCGGAGGCCACTTCGAAGCGGCCGGCGCGGTCTTCCTTGGCGTCGGTGAAGGAGCCCTTTACGTGGCCGAACAACTCGCTTTCGAACAGCGTTTCGCTGATGGCGCCCAGGTCTACGCTCACGAAGGCTTCGCCCGAGCGGCGCGACTTGCGGTGCAGTTCCCGGGCAATGAGTTCCTTGCCGGTGCCGTTTTCGCCGAGGATGAGCACGTTGGCGTCGGTTTCGGCCACCCGGTTGATGGTCTCGTACACCTTGACCATGTTGGGGCTCTGGCCGATGATTTCCTGCGCCTGGCCGCTCTGGGCGATGTTCATACCCTTCTGCTTGGTTTTGAGCGTTTCGGTTTCGTTGCGCGACTGGCGCAGGCGCATGGCCGACAGCAGCGTAGCCAGCAGCTTCTCGTTTTCCCAGGGCTTGAGCACGAAGTCGGTGGCGCCCTCCTTGATGGCCCGCACGGCCATGTCCACGTCGCCGTACGCCGTGATGAGCACCACCACCGCCGACGGGTCAATTTCGAGGATGCGGTCGAGCCAGTAAAAACCCTCCTTGCCGCTCGACAAGTCCTTGGTAAAGTTCATGTCGAGCAGGATCACGTCGTAGTGTTCGTTGCTGACCAGGTAGGGAATGTGGTTGGGGTCGCGCTCCACGTCTACGTGCAGGAAGTGGCGTTTGAGGAAGAGACGGGCGGCGCTCAGAACGTCAGTATTGTCGTCAACGACGAGGATTTTTCCGGTTTTGGTTAAGGTGTTATCCATGGGATGCGAATGAATCTTATTCCTCCCTTTCGCAAACACTGTACCCGCGTACGGATTGGCGCAAAAAGGGCCTTTTCACTCCATTTGGGCAATTTTTACCCGCACAAGATACAAAAAAATGTCCGAAACCGGACACTTCCTGCGCGTTGACGAACAATTTAACCTTCCGGGTTTCCAAAACCCGGAAGGGTTGCAAAGGGCCGCCGGGGTGCGTTATTCCGGTAGCACCACGTAACTGGACTGAACGTAAAAGTTCGTATCTCTGGCATTGGCAAGTTGCACGGTCACCTTTCCTTCCCACGTCTTCCGGCCGGGTGGACCGTCTGCTTTAATCTGCACTTTTCCGACCCCGTTTTCGAGCGGAACGGGTTTGCCGTTTGCGTACATGGCCAGTTGCCGTTCGGGGGAAGGCATGAATATATCCACCAGAAATACTTCTACCTGGCAGGGGGCGCCTTCCCTGACGCTACCGGGAGCGACACGGACCACGGGAATAAGCCGCAACTGGTTTGGTGAAGGATCCTCCAGTTGCCTCGCCACGGCAACCAGTAGTACTTTGGTATGACGGGCTGTTTCTGCCTGTAGCCCGGCAAGCAGGGCCCCGGCAACGGCAGTATCCCGGGGAGCCTCTGCCAGGAGGTCGAGGTACCGGGAGATGCCTTTTGTCCGGGTGTATAGCGTTGCCTTTCCCAAAAGCAAAGCCTGCTGGTCCAACTGGTGCAATCGTTGCGACAGGGTGTCAAGCGATAGCTGGGGAATAACCTCAAGGGCTTGCCGCAGCAGGTGTTGCGCCTGGCCCAGCAACGCACTGTCGGCCGGCCGGTTCCCGTTCTTGCTCACGATGTCATGCGCGTAGTACCATTGATGCTCAGCCTCGTCCATTTCTACCTCTCTGAGTTTGACCAGCATGGCGCGAAGCGTTTTCATTCGCTGCATTGCCCGATCTTCCTGCTGCCGCTCACACCCCGCAATGAGGAAGCTCGTCAGGATCACTATTTGTAAGCAGAAGGCTTTTCTCATGGCTTTACCGGGCTGGCGGATGAAATGCCTTCGGGCAATGGGAAAGGGCGGCGGATGGTAAGCACCGTATCTTCATCATGCTCATT
>CADCTQ010000633.1 GCA_902805615.1 uncultured Cytophagales bacterium | reverse complement strand
CGGGCATCCTCACGGTGTTCGCCTGGATGGCGCGGCAGGTAGACCGTGAAGGGCTGGTGCCGGGGCTGCCCTACCTCGATTTCGTGGATTCGCAGTACCCCCGGGATAAAATCCTGACGGCTTCGGAAAGCAAAGGCATGTCCATCCATTCCCTGTTCCTGGCCCACGGCCTCGACGAACTGGCGCCGCTGTTCGAGCACTACGGTTTCGGGGAGGAAGCGGCCGGCTACCGGCAACTGGCCGCCAAGCTCAAGGAAGCGACCCGGCGGTTGTGCTACGACCCGGGCCGGGGCCTCTTTGCCGATACGCCGGGCAAAAAATCGTTCAGCCAGCACGCCAACGCCCTGGCGGTGCTCACCGATGCAGTACCCGTTGCCGAACAGGCGGCGCTGCTGGAGAAGACGCTGGGGGATACCTCGCTGGTGCCGTGCGAACTGTACTTCCAGTTTTACCTGTTCAACGCCCTGGGGAAGGCGGGCCTCGGCGACCGGTACCTGGGGCAGCTCCAGCCCTGGCGCAACATGCTCAAAGACGGGCTCAGCACGTTTTCGGAGTGGGAAGTGCAGCCGCGTTCCGACTGCCACGCCTGGAGTGCGAGCCCCAACTACCACCTGCTGAGCCTGGTATGCGGCATGACGCCGGGCAGCCCCGGCTTCCGCACCGTGCTGATCCGGCCCCAACTGGGTTCGCTCAAGTGGGTGAGGGGCACCCTGCCGCACCCCGACGGCCCGGTTTCGGTGGACTTCAAGCGGGGCGCCAAAGGACAACTCAACGGCACCATCACCCTGCCGCCCGGCGTCAACGGCAAGCTCCGTTGGCAAAACAAAGAACTGGACCTCAAGCCCGGCCCGCAGGTGGTGAAGCTGTAGGAGATAGAGAGTTGAGGAGTTAGCCAGTTAAGAAGTGTGAGCGTTTAAGTGGTAGGGGTAGGGGTAGGGGGGCGTCTTCGCCCTCTCACGCATAAGCTCCGTAGGAGCGACCTGTTTTCATCAAGCATTTGAACAGGACGCTCCTACGGAGCTTGTGTATCATTTGGGGGCCTTGCCAGGAACAGCACGCTCCTCCGGAGCTTTTTGACAACGCTTCCCCCAGGGCTACCCCTCCAATGGCATGCCTTTCCCGTTATCCCGCCAAACGCTGGGTCCTGTCATGCTGACGAAGGAAGCATCCGGCCCGTACCCCGGGAAGCCTCTCCAAGCATCCCCGGCAAAAGCCCGTATTGCCGGGATCATGAGAGCGTCTGAATCATGACAGCCGTACCCGTCTCTACCGGGGATACTGACAATTACTTTTCTTATCAATTTGTTTTCCTGACAATGGACTCAGTACCGTCCATTCCCCAAATCACCCCCTCTCCGCCGTAACTCTCTAACTCCCAAAATATCCAACTCCTTAACTCGCAAATTCCCCCCGCAGCAGTGCGTAGAAGTCGAGGTCAATGTAGGCGCCGTTTTTGAGTTCGCACTGGCGGTGGGTGCCTTCGTAGCGAAAGCCTGACTTCTGCGCGAGGAGGGCGCTGTGGTGGTTGGGCGATTCCACCACGGCTACGATCCGGTGCATGTGCATGTCCGAGAAGGCGTACCGGATGATGGCCTTCAGGCACTCGGCCATGATGCCCTGGCCCCAGTGGTCGGGCAGCAGCCAGTAACCGATCTCCGCGCGGTTGTGCGCCCGGTGCCACTCGCTGAAGCCGCAGGCACCGATCAGGCGGTCGGGGTCGTCCGCGTAGCAGATGCCCCACCAGATGCCCAGTTGGCTCTCCAGCAGGTAATCGTACCAGTCCAGTTGCGCCTGCGTGTCCTCCAGCGTTTGGTACGACACGCCGTAGTACCGGATCACCTCCGGGTGCGACAGCCCCTCGAATACCCGCGGCTTGTCGGCCGGCCCGATGCGGCGCAACGTGAACCGCTCCGTGTGCAGCGTCGGAAACGAATATCCCATAACGATCGTACTTTCAAACGCTCTAACTCCCTAATTATCAAGCTATCTAACTCCCCTAACCTTTAAGCTCTTCGCGTTCCATAAAAGCGTAGCAGAGCATGTGGCAGATGCCCATGTGGGCGTCTTCGACCCGGCCGTAGTGCATGGCGTCAATGGCAATGACAAAGTCGGCCAGGTCGGCCAGGCGGCCCCGCTTGCCGCCCACCAGGGCCACCGTGTACACCCCGTGCTGCCGGGCCCATTCCACGGCCCTTACCAGGTTGGGCGAACTGCCGCTGACGCTCATCGTGAGCACCAGGTCGCCGGGGCGGGCGAAGTTTGCCAGTTGCCGGGCGTATATTTCGTCGTAGCTGTAGTCGTTGCCCAGCGCCGTCATCCAGCTCACGTTGTCGTTGAGCGACAGGCAGCGGAAGCGTTTGCTCAGCCGGTCGGAGGCGCCTTTGCCGAGGTCGGTGATGAAATGCGAGGCATTGGCCGCGCTGCCGCCGTTGCCGAACACGAAGAGCTGGCGGTCTTCCTGCCAGAGCTGGCGCAGCTTCCCGATGAGACTTTCCACCTGGTCGAGCGGAATCGAGTCGAGGGCGGCTTTCTGGGCCTGGATGTACTGGGAAAGGTATTGTTGCATGGGAGGGTTGCGGTAAAAAGTGGAAACGACTTGGGGCGAAAAATAACCAAAGTTTTGCATCCGGAACGCAACGCACCACCGGCATGATTTCCTGAACCTCCGCATTGACACCGGCACGGGCTGCCGGGTGGTGAAATTCGTCAAGCAATAAGCAAAGCAATTGGCCTGAACGCACGAAACCCGGTCTTACTCGCGTGAGGCCGGGTTTCGTGCGTTCAGGTAGTCAGGCGAACGGGTTGCCCCAACACCGTTTGACCCCGTCAGTGCTCCTGATAGGTTTTCTCACCGGCCTCCACGGCGAGGGGAAGGGCATTTTCAGCCGGCGGAATGGGGCAGGAGTAGGCGCCTCCGTAGGCGCAATAGGGGTTGTAGGCCTGGTTAAAGTCGAGGGTCACCGCGTTGGTGGCCGGAATGCGGAAATCCAGGTAGCGGCCCCCGCCGTAGCTGGCGTGGCCGTTGGTTTCGTCGGTGAAAGGGATGAACAGGTAGTCGCGGTACTTTTCCTGTTTGATCAGTTCTAAGTTTTGGTACACGTTGAGCACCAGCGGTTTGCCCTCCAGTTGGAAGTGCAGTTCGCCGTACTTGCGGTACTCGGGGAGGCGGCTGGTGGAAGTCTTCATCTTGAAGGGCGCCTGCGAAGAGTCGCGCACGAAAGTAGCCGGTACCCGGTAGGCCGCATCGGCGGGGTAGTAGTGCAAGCCCTTGAATGCCCGCCGCCCGGCCGGCGGAATGGGAGAGTCGTCGTCCTGGCGAAAGTGCTTGTCCTTTTTGGCCCGTTCTTTCCGCACCCCTTTGGCGTAATCGCGGGGGGTACGCTCCTGGCCGAGGGCCGCCAGGGACGTTACGAGCAGCAGGGCGGTAAATAAGCGTTTGAGCAGTCGCATGATGGGTTGAAAAGATTGGCTGGACGGATGGTAACGCAATCGGATTGAACAGACGATCCGCCAAAAATAAAGGAAATGACGCACACGGGCCGGCGGGGCGTTTTTGTGGTTGTTCCACGGGCATGTACGGTCGGGTGCCGATTCTGCTGGTGTTCTTTGCGGGGGGCGTACGGCAGGTTTGCCAGCGGTGCCGGTTGTGGTAAAGAAAAACAACAGCCGGCCTCACGGAAATGAGGCCGGCTGTTGTTTTCGACACCTGCTACGTATCCGGAAAGGTACGCTTGTGGGATTGTTTACTTTAAACGACTGGAGGCCAGCATTCCCACGCTTGCCAGCACCCCCCATCCGAGCCACAACGCCCAGACGGCCGCATCCGGCCATCCTAGCCAGCGGCTCGCCAGCCACCACACCGGAATGAGTCCCGCGCCCCAGCCGGCAGTCGTCAGGATCGCCAGGGGCCAGGCCTGGTCGCCAAGGTCATTGATGCCCTTCCAGCCCAGGGGTTTTACCAGGAAAGAAGCCAGACTCAGCAGCAGGGCGCCGGGCAGCCCCACCAGCAGCATGTTGCCACCGAGCACCACCCCAATTGTAATCAGCAGGACCAGCGTAAGGGACATGGGAACGTTGTTGGGAGGAATGGGTACTGGTAATTCGTTTGATCCGGAAGGCTTCCGCCCGCATCAGAAGCCATTCATGGACCGGGCGGCAATGGTGCTGACCCGGTGGTCTTTGTTGTACATATCCACGATTTCGAGCAGGTTGTCAACCGTAAAGGTCCCGGTTTTGATGTTCTGGCTGATGATGCCCGATTCGGAGAAGTAATCGGAAAGGACTTTTTTGAACTTACCCGCGCTGTCCGGTACGCGGATCACCTGGCTGCTGTTGTTTTTCTGCAATAAGTAGCTGCCCGTAATCACGTTCGCATTCCCTTGCTGCTCAATGACGCTGGCAACTTCGTACAGGGTGATTTCTCCTCTTTTGATGACCCGGGCGAAGGAAGTGGAAACCGTCGTGTTGGAAAGGCCATAGGGCACTTTGTAGTTTTCCACAACCACGAACGAGTCTTTTTCAATCACCACGCCGGTCACGTCCTGGGGGGACAGCTTCACCGGCTTTTGTTGCGGGTCCGCCTTGAACTGGAGGCTGGAGTACACGCCGTTGAGTTTGAGCCAACCCGGATGCGTATTCTGGCTGGCGTCAATGTAATACCCCTTCACGAAGGAGTCCGGCGATTGGGCCTGGCTTAAGGCAGCCGAGCAAAGGGCAAGGAGCAGTAGAAGTTTGAATTTCATAGAGATGCGTTGAGTAGTGCTGGTCTGTATACGACCCGTCGCGGGGAGGTAAGGCCACCCCCGCCGTGCCACGTACCCGGGACTGGTACAAAAAACGCTGTTGCTGCAAGGATTGACCCCGGCCCGCGTCGCCGGCGGCAGCTAACTTACTCCTGTTGGGGTGATTCGAGTCCCAGCCGCCGGTCTGCCGACGGCCGCCCCGGCCCGTTCAAGAGCAGGAAAACTGATCCGCTCAGCATGACCAGGGCGGGAAAGGCGGCCACGTACGGCCCGCCCCGGTGTACCATCAACAGGGCAACCAGAAAATTGACGATCATCAGGACGGCGGCGGCCCGGGTAAACAGACCGGCCAGGTAGCAGATGCCACCCAGCAACTGGGCGTACACCGACACGTAGGCGCTCAGCAAGGGCACCGGGAAGCCGTTCTGCAGGAGAAAGTCACGAAACTCGAGCATTCTGGTGTAACTCAGCACGTTGTCCTGAACCCCATACACCAGGTGCCACCCGAGCAGGAGCCGGATGGGCAGCGACGCGTAAGCGGCAAACCGGGCAAGCGACCGGTTGAAGCGTTGCAGAAAGTATATCATGGCGTAGAATCGTTGAATGGATGGGGAACGGGTTGAGCGGATACCGGGGGCGTACAGGAGGAAGTTATGCAAATGAACGAGAACTTTCCGCCCTTTGATGAGTACCCGTTCGAATTAGCGTACCACCACAACGCTCTTCATTGGTGGATGAGGTAGCAAAGTGTGAGCAGATACTCCGTACCGGGAAGGGCACCGCTGGCGTATCATTGACCGGGAAACCAAGGCGATGGTTTGAAGCAGACGGAAGGTATCGCCGGAAAGCAACAAAGGCCGCGGAGTTACCCGGCAGCCTTCTGGATTTTTCATTCATTGGTTTCTTGTGCAGGATTACCATTATTGGCAGATGTACTCATCAAGAAAAGTAGTAGCATTATCCTGGGCTCCTGAAGGAGTGATGGCGCCTTTCACTGCAAACCCTTTGTCGTTGTACTCGTAGCTGTAATTTAAGTAGTAAGCCAACTGAGGATCAGCTTTTGGGGTAGATGTTTCTTTCCTGAGCATATGTTTGGGTGCGCTGTGGGAATACCCCCAGACCGAAGTTTGCTCAGCTTGCAGCTTATTGACCCGGTCTAAGTAATACTCATATTCGGTAACCCTTTCGTATTGAGTGCCAATATACAAAGTAGCCTTTATGCAATCTCCGTTCCGGTACTCAAAGAGAGAAACAACAGCAGCGCTATCCCCGTACAGCCGATTCACTCTTGTCCTATTGCCCTCACTGTCATACTCTTGGGTATAAATGCGTCTGGTTTCCTTCCCATCCTGGATATTCATCATTACATCTTCCAGTTTCACCACTTGGCCTTTCTCATTGTACGCAAAGAAGATGTCCCAGGCAGATGCGGACTGACGGGTACCCTCCTTGAAATAAGATTTGTTGGTATGCTTGATTACTTGTCCCTTTAAATTGTATTCAAAGCTTTTTGTGTAACCACTTTCACCGGTTCCACTTATGCTGGTACCGTTTTGATGTATCAACCTGTCTTCAACATCGTACTCAAAAGTGGTAGTACTGGTTATGTCTCCCGTATAATGGTATGATTTAGTCCTCCGGCAAACCGGCTTTTCCGCCGCCGCAGGCTTGTCAGGAAGCGCTTCTTCCTGGCAACCGGGTAGCCCCAACAACACAATACTTGTCATTGCTAAATTTGTGCATTTGAATAAAAGATGTTTCATTTTAGAAGATTATGGATGAATTTCGATGCATTCTCCATAAAGAAAAAAGGTAAATCAAACTGATTTTCTGCTAAGCGCAACGTGGCGGCCATGGGGCCGGGCATTGAGCGGATA
>CADCTQ010000632.1 GCA_902805615.1 uncultured Cytophagales bacterium | reverse complement strand
AAATTCTCCAAACGTACATGGACCCGGCCCTCCTGCAGTTTTTCAACACCACGCTGGCCCAAACCCGGAAGGCGGGCAACGGCTTCCGCTACACCCTCATGCCCCTGGTCGACATCCACCTGTACTCCGACCGGGACGATGAACTGGCCCCGGCCGGCACCATCGTCTACGTGTATCTTTTCACGGGCATTGCGGCCCTGATCCTGCTCATTGCCGTGTTCAACTTCGTGAACCTGGCGACGGCCCGGAGTGCCAAGCGGGCCCGGGAGATTGGGGTTCGCAAAGTCCTCGGCTCCGGCCGGGGGAGCCTGATGGGCCAGTTCCTGGCCGAGTCGCTGCTGTACACGCTGCTGGCCCTGGGGGTCGCCGTATTGGGTGTATCACTGCTGCTGCCTATATTTAACCAACTGGCAGCCAAAACCTTGCCTTTGTCGCGGCTGCTCGACGGGACGTTCGTACTGGCCCTGCTGGCGGGCACGGTGGGGGTGGGCCTGCTGGCGGGGCTCTACCCGGCCTTCTACCTGTCCTCGTTCCAGGCGGCGACCGTGGTGAAGGGAAAAGCCGGGGCCGTACCGGGACGCGGGGGCCTGCGCAGCACCCTGGTCGTGTTCCAGTTTTCGCTTTCCATCCTGCTCATCGTGGGCACGCTGCTCATCCACCGCCAGCTACAGTACATCCAGGCCCGCCACCTGGGCTTCGACAAGGAGCAGGTGGTGGTGGTACAAACCGCCCTGGCCTCCCAACCCCAGGCCCTGGTCTTCAGGCAGGAAGCGCTGCGGCACCGGGGCGTGCAGGCGGGCACCGTGAGCGGTTTTCTGCCCGTTCCTTCCCGTCGGGGCAGTGACAATTGGTACCCGGAAGGCACCGCCGACGACAAATACGCGGTTCGCGTGCAGGAATGGAAGGTAGACCCCGACTACGTGGCCACGCTGGGGATGGGGTTGCGGCAGGGCCGGAATTTCACCAAGGGCCGCGCCGCCGACGCCAAAGCCGCGATCATCAACGAAAGCGCCGCCAAAAGACTGGGTTACGCCAACCCGGTCGGCAAGATCATCCACAACGGGGACAACTCGGAGGTGGGCAGACTCCAGATCATCGGCGTGGTTAAAGACTTTCACTTCGAATCGCTCCACAGCGAGGTCGGGCCGGTAATACTCCACCAAGACACGGCGCTGGGTCAGAGCTGGGAGGCAGTTTCATTCCGGCTCGCCCCGGGTGACGTGCCCGGCACGCTGGACGCCCTCGAAAAACAATGGAAGAAGACGGCGCCCGGCCTGCCTTTCGAGTACGCTTTCCTTGACACCTCGTTCGACGCCCTCTACCGGGGTGAGCAGCGAACCGGGCAACTCTTCACCGCTTTTGCGGCCATCGCCATCCTGATCGCCTGCCTGGGGCTCTTCGGCCTGAGCGCCTTTACCGCCGAGCAGCGCACCAAGGAGATGGGCATCCGCAAGGTGTTCGGCGCATCGGTGCCGCAACTGGTAACGCTGCTCTCGAAGGACTTTCTGCGGCTGGTACTGTATGCCAACGTGCTGGCCGGGCCGCTTGCCTGGTGGGCCGGCCGGCAGTGGCTGGACCATTACGCCTTCCGGACGGGCATCGACCCGGGCGTGTTCGGGCTGGCGGCGGTGGCTTCAGTAGGCATTGCCCTGCTTACCGTCAGCTTCCAATCCCTCAAGGCGGCCCTCACCAACCCGGTGGAAAGCCTGCGAAGCGAATGATTTTAGACAGATACACTCCGTTACCCGACAACCCTGATTCCCGATGCGACGAAGCGACTTAGGTGAATTTGAAGAAGTAGTGCTGCTGGCCGTGGCCGTGCACACGCCCCAGGCCTACTCGGTGGTGATTGCCGAGGAACTGGAAACCGAAACGGGCCGCCCCATCACCACCGGGGCCGTGCACGCCGCCCTGCAACGGCTCGAAACCAAGGGGCTGGTGCGCTCCGAACTGGGCGAAGCCACGGCCGAACGCGGGGGCCGCCGCAAACGCCTGTTCACGGTCACCCCCGCCGGCAGCCGCATCCTGCACGAGGTGCAGGCCGTGCGCCGGCGGCTCTGGGAAAAAATCGCCCCGCAAGCCCTTCCCCAACTCGACGTAAACCTATCCTGACATGCAGCCCCACGACAATCCTCCCCCGCCCCGCTGGGTGGACCGGTTCCTGGAACGCTTCTGCGCGCCCCACCTGCGGGAAGAAGTGCTCGGCGACCTGCACGAACGCTACCACCGGGACGTCCGGCGGCTGGGCGCCAGGCAGGCCCGCCGGCGCTACCCCCGGGAAGGGCTCTCCTACCTGCGCTTTTCCGTGTTCAAACGCCCCAAGGCCCGTCACCCCCAACCACTCCCCTTCGATATGATCCGGAACTACCTCACCATCGCCTTGCGCAACCTGCAAAAGCAGAAGCGCTTTGCCGTCCTCAACCTGGCCGGGCTGACGCTGGGCATTACCGGCGCCCTGGTCATCCTGCTCATCGTGCAGTTTGAACGCAGCTACGACACGTTCCACCCGGAGGCCGGCCGCCTCTACCGCGTGCTGTCGGGCACCCCCGGGCAAGCCGACAACCCGGGCACGCCGCACGGGCTGCGGGGCGTGCTGGAACGGGAATTTGCCGAAGTGGAAAAAACGGCCGCCGCCTTCAAGCTGAACCCCGAACGGACGCAACTCGAAATAGACCACCAGCTCACGCGGGAGCCCTACGTCTGCTTCGTGACGCCCTCCTTCTTCGAACTGTTCGCGTTCCGGTGGCTGCAAGGCAGTCCGCAGACCTCCCTCTCCGAGCCCGGGCAGGTCGTCATTGACGAAGAAATGGCCCGCAAATACTTCCGGGGCAACCCCCTGGGCCAGCGGGTGCGTCTCGACAACGAACACGACCTGGTGGTGAGCGGCGTGATTGCCAAAATGCCCGCCAACACCGACTTTCCCATCCAGTTCGCCGTATCGCACCGCACGTTCGAGCAAACGAAAGGCTACGAGGCCACGTACAGCGCCGGCAGCAACTCTTCCTACCAGGCTTTCGTGTTGCTGCGGGAAAAAGCCGACCCGGCCGCCCTGGAGAAGAAATTCCCGGCCATGATTGCCCGGCATCTCGGCCGGGAACAAGCCGAGAAGTACATGGCCCACGGCCTGCAACCGCTGAGCCGGGTGCATTTCGACGAGGTGCCGGGCCGCCAGAACTTCTCCAAGCGCTTTGCCGCCCACAGCAACCTGACCGGCCTGGCGTGGATCGGCGCCTTCCTGCTGCTGACGGCGTGCATCAACTTCATCAACTTGGCTACCGCACAGGCCACCCAGCGCGCCCGGGAGGTGGGCATCCGCAAGGTGCTCGGCAGCACGCGGGGGCAACTGGTGGTCCAGTTCATGGGCGAAACCCTGCTGCTGACCCTGGCGGCGGTGGTGCTTTCCGGGCTGCTCACCCACCAGGCAGTGCGCCTGCTGGACGGTTACCTGGGCATTCCACTGGATGTTGCGGCCGTATTCACGCCGGGCAACCTGCTGGTGCTGGCCGGGGCGGGGGTCGCCGTGGGACTGGCCGCCGGCATCTACCCGTCGCTGGTGCTGTCGGCTTTCGAACCGGTAAGAACCCTCAAAAACACCCTGGCCGGCAGTTCGCCGGGCGGCAACCGGCTGCGCAAGGGGCTGGTGGCGTTCCAGTTCGGCATCGCCCAACTGATGATCATCTGCACGGTAGTGGTGGTGAGCCAGATGCACCACGTAAACAACACTTCGCTGGGCTTCGACAAGGAAGCCGTGGTGACGGTTGACCTGCCCGAAAGTGACCCGCAAAAGCTGGAAGTCCTCCGGAACCAGCTTTCGCAGTACGCCGCCATCCGGGCGTTCAGCTTTTCGCTCAACCCGCCCGCGGCCACCATCAACAAGTGGTGGAACGACGTCACGCACGTTTCGGCGCCCGGTGAACAGATCCACGTCGAACAGAAGTTCATTGACGAACACTACCTGCCCGTGTACAACCTCCGGCTGGCGGCCGGCCGCAACATCCGCCGGACGGACACCACGCAAATCGTGGTCAACGAGGCCCTGCTCCGGAAAATCAACATTCCCAACCCGCAGGCGGCCCTGGGCCAGCAACTCACCTACTGGGGCCGGCCGGTTACCATCGTGGGCGTCGTGCGGGATTTCCACAACCTGTCGCTGCACCGCGAAATCGCCCCGGTCCTCCTGTGGCGCAACCCGGCCCTCTTCCAGAAAGCCTCCTTCAAAATCGCCCTCGGCCAGGCGCCCGAAGCGGTTGCGCGGATCGAACGGCACTGGAAGGCGGCTTTCCCCAATCACTACTTCTCCTACAAATTCCTGGACGACGACCTGGCGACGCTCTACGAAAAGGAGCGGAAAACGGCCCGCCTGCTGACCCTGTTCGCCGGCATGGCCATTTTCATCGGGTGCCTGGGCTTGTACGGGCTGGTCAGTTTCAGCGCGGCCCGCAGAACCAAGGAGGTAGGCATCCGGAAAGTGCTGGGCGCCTCGGTGGCCCACATCGTGTACCTGTTCACGCGCGACTTCGTGGGGCTGCTGGCCCTGGCGTTCCTGGCGGCGGCGCCGCTGGGGTACTACCTCATGCGGGGGTGGCTGAGCGACTTTACCTACCAGGTATCCCTGGCGTGGTGGATGTTTGCGGGGGCCGGCGGGCTGGCCGCGGCCATTGCCCTGCTGACCATGAGTTTCCAGTCGGTGAGGGCGGCGCTGGCCAACCCGGTAACTTCCCTGCGCAATGAGTGACCCCAAGCCCCGCCAACCGCCCCGCTCCTCGAACGCTTCTGTGCCCCCGAAAAGCGCGAAGAAGTGCTGGGCGACCTGCATGAACGGTACTACCGGCGGGCCGCGCGGCGCGGCGAAAAGTACGCCCGGCGGCAGTACCCGCGGGAAGTATTTTCCATCCTGCGCCTTTCCGGCATCAACAGAAAAACGAAATTGTCCCCAACTTACCCCCAGTACGCATCCATGTTCGAGCACAATTTAAGCCTTGCCTACCGCACCTTTCTCCGGTCCAAAGGATCGTTTTTCATCAACCTGACCGGCCTGTCGGCGGGCCTGGCCTGCGCGCTGCTCATCTGCCTGTGGGTGCGCGACGAACTGCGCGTGGACGCCTTTTTCGCCCACGGCGACCGCCTCGTGCAGGTGCTCCAAAACGTGGCCGGTCCGCAGGGCACCGAAACCATGCCTGCCACCCCCGGCCCGCTGGGCGCGGCGCTGGCGGCGGAGCTGCCCGAAGTGGCCCACGCCGTTACGGTGGTGCCCACGCTGTACAATTCCAGCAAGGGCACCGTGTCAACCGGCGCCGACCGCTTCAAGGCCACCTGCCAGTACGCCACGCCCGACTTTTTCCGCGTCTTTTCCTACCGGCTCCTGGCCGGCGGGCCGGGGGGCGTGCTCAACGACAAACACGGCGCGGTGATCACGCCGGACCTGGCCCGGAAGCTGTTCGGCACCACCCGCGGCGTGACCGGCCGGGCCTTCCGGTGGCGGGTGATGGACATTGACGAAACCGTTTTCGTGACGGGCGTGTTCGCCCCGCCGCCCGCCCACGCCACCACCCGGTTTGACCTCGTGCTCAGCTTCGAATTGTTCAAAGCCCACCGGCCCGGCCAGGAAGGGTGGGACGCCAACGGGCCGCACACCTACGTACTGTTGCGGGAAGGCGCCTCCCCGGCGGGATTCAACGCCAAGATTGCGGGTTTGCTGAAGGCCCGGCACCCGGCGGCCCAGGGCACCCTGTGGGCGCAGCGGTACGCCGACCGTTACCTGCACGGCACCTACGAGAACGGCGTACCGGCCGGGGGACGCATCGCCTACGTGCGGCTGTTTTCGCTGGTGGCCCTCTTCACGCTGGTCATCGCCGCCATCAATTTCACCAACCTCTCGACGGCCCGGGCCTCGCGGCGCCTGAAGGAAGTGGGCATCAAAAAAGCAGTCGGGGCGGGCCGCAGCACGCTGATCGGGCAGTACCTGGGCGAGTCGCTGCTCATGGCTTTCCTGTCGCTGGCACTGGCCCTGGCGCTGGTGTACCTGCTGCTGCCCGCCTTCAACGACCTCACCGGCAAGCAACTGGCCCTCCAACCCGACGGGACGCTGGTGGCGGTGGTGCTGGCCGTGACGGCCGGGACGGGCCTGCTGGCGGGGGGCTACCCGGCGTTCTACCTCTCGGGCTTCAACCCGGTGGCTATTTTAAAAGGAAGCCTGCCCCGCCCGTCGCCGGGCGAAAGGTGGGCGCGGCGGGGCCTGGTGGTGTTCCAGTACGTGCTCTCCGTGCTGCTGATCGTGGCCGTGGGCGTGGTGTACGCGCAGCTGCGGTACGTGCAGGCCAAACACCTGGGGTACAGCCGCGACCGCGTGGTCTACTTCAAAACCGAAAACCCGGGCGACGCCCTGCTGGAAGCGCTGCGCCGCACGCCCGGCGTGGCCGGGGCCGGCGGGTTCTTCCACGACCTCACGCGGGGCGGCGACCACGGGGTGGTGACCGACGTGTCGTGGCCGGGCAAGAGCCCCGACGACCTGCTGCCCTTTACCGGCCTGCACGTGGGCTACGGCTTCACCGAAACGCTGGGCATGCAAATGGCTGCCGGGCGCACCTTCTCCGAAGCGTTCGGCGCCGACGCGCAGGTGATCTTCAACGAAGCCGCCGTGGCCCGCATGGGCCTCAAAGACCCCGTGGGCAAAACCGTGACCGTGCAGGGGGCGCCCCGGCAGATCGTGGGCGTGGTGAAAGACTTCCATTTCCAGTCGCTGCACGAGCCCGTGACGCCCTGCTTCCTGCTGCTCAACCCGGCGGAGTTCCTGCCGAAGGTGATGGTGAAAATCGCGGCGGGCGACCCGGCGGCCACGCTGTCGCGCCTGCGGGAAGTGTACCGGGCTTACCACCCCGGCCTGGCCTTCGATTACCAGTTCCTCGACGAAGACTACCAGCAGCTGTACGCCGCCGAAGGGCGGGTGGCAAGCCTGGCCCGGTACTTTGCCGGCCTGGCGGTGCTCATCTCCTGCCTCGGGCTGCTCGGCCTGGCGGCATTTACGGCCGAACGGCGGCGCAAGGAGATCGGCGTGCGCAAGGTGCTGGGCGCCAGCCAGGCGGGCATCGTGTGGCTGCTCTCCGGCGACCTGGCCCGGCCCGTGGGGGTGGCCGTAGGGGTGGCCCTGCCGGTGGGCTACGGGCTGGCCCGGCAGTGGCTGGCCGGCTTTGCCTACCGCATTGAGCTACAGCCGGCGTACTTCCTGGCCGCCGGCGGGCTGGCCCTCCTCACGGCCCTGCTCACCGTGGGCTTCCAGGCCGCCCGCGCCGCCCGCACCAGCCCGGTGGAGAGTTTGAAGGAGGAGTGAGGAACTGGGTATTGGGGTATTAAGGGATTAAAGTATTGGGACGTCAGCGCAGCCGCCGGTTTCCACCAATACCTTAATCCCCTAATCCCCTAATACCTTACTCCTTGAAATACACCCGGAACGCAGACCCCTCTCCTACCCGGCTTTCGACTTCGATGGTGCCGCCGGCGTTTTCCAGCATTTTCTTGACCATGTAGAGGCCCAGCCCGGTGCCTTCCACGTGGGTGTGGAGGCGCTGGAACATGGCAAAGAGTTTTTCCTGCCGGCCCTTGGCGAGGTCAATGCCCAGGCCGTTGTCGGCCACGGTGAGGACCACCTGCGTACCCGTGCGCCGGGCGGTGATGCGCACCAGCGGCCGGCGGGCCGGGGACCGGTACTTGACGGCGTTGGCCAGCAGGTTGTAGACGATGCTGCGCAGGTTCTTCTCCGAAAACTCCACCGTCAGGTCCGGGTCGGCATCCACGACCACTTCGGCGCCGGCCTCCCGGACCAGGGCCGCCAGGTCGAGCTGCACCTCGGCGATGAGCCCGGCCAGGCGTACGGGGGTGGGCGGCTGGTTGTTTTCCTGCTGGAGCTTGGCTACTTCGGTGAGGTGGGCAATGGTGCGCTTGAAGCGTTCCACCGACTCCTGCATGAAACTGATGGTGGTGGCGATGCCTTCCGCGCCCGCGCCGGGGGAAGACAATTGCCGCACCAGGGCCTTCAGCAAGCCCTCAATGTTGACGATGGGCGCCTTCAGGTCGTGGGAAGCCGTGTACACGAAGTTGTCGAGGTCCACGTTGGTGCGCACCAGTTGCGCGTTGGCCCGGGCCAGTTCCATATTAGAGGCCACCACCTCCCGCGACAGTTGCTGGAGGGCCTGTTCGGCCTCCTTGCGTTCGTGGATGTCGGTATCCGTGCCGAACCACCGCGTGACGTTGCCCTTTTCGTCCTTGAGGGGCAGGGCCCGGATCAGGAACCAGCGGTAGGCGCCGTCCACGCGTTTGAGGCGGGCTTCCGTCTGGTAGGGCTGGCCGGTGCGGAGGGCGTCGGTCCAGTGGCGGACGAGGCCCGGCAGATCGTCGGGGTGGAACACGCCGGCCCATCCCTCCCCGGACGACTGTTCGAAGTCGAGCCCGGTGTAGGCGTACCACTGGCCGTTGTAGTAGTTGACGTACCCGTCGGCCGAGGACGTCCACACCAGTTGCGGAATGACCTCCGAGAGCGTTTCCAGTTGCTGCCGGCTTTCGAGCAGGGCGGCTTCCCAGCGTTTGCGTTCGGTCACGTCCTGCATGGAGCCCAGCATCCGGTAGGGTTTGCCCCCCGCGTCGTGCAGCGCGTAGCCGCGGTCGAGCACGGAGGCGTAACTGCCGTCGGCCTTGCGAAAGCGGTATTCATCGGCCCACTGCCGTCCCCCGTGGTCAATGACGGCGTGAATGCCCGTCACCACCCGTTGCTGGTCGTCGGGGTGGATGCGGCCGTACCACGACTCGATGCCCGGCTCGATCTCGTGCGCCTGGTAGCCGAACAGCGTGGTAAAACCCTGGTTCCACCAGATCTGGTCGGTGACCAGGTTCCAGTCCCAGATGGCGTCGTTGGTGGCTTTGGCCACCAGGTCAAAGCGTTCCTGGGTCCGTTGCAGTTCCACGGTCTGGGTCCGGATGCGTTCCTCCAGGGCTTCGTTGGCCCGTTGCAGTTCGCCGAGCAGCGCCACGTTCTCCCGGATGCCGGCCGTTCCCTTGGGGGGCCGGGCCGTTTGCGTTTTGGCTTCCAGGTCCGCCACCAGGCCGAGCAGTTCGGCGGCCAGTTCTTCGACCCCGGCCAGCCCCCCGCGGGCCGCTTCCACCTCCCCGGCTTTGTAGCGGCCCAGCAGGTGCCGGGCCCGGGCGTGCAGTTCAACGTGCACCCGTTCGAGCCGGTGCATTTCGGGCACATGTCCGCAGGCCGGCAACCCCTGGTCCTGAATCCACCGGCCCACCGGGCAGTCGTGTTCGGAGACGACCGGCTGCTCGTCAATCTGCGCCCCGTAGAGCAGGGAACGCAGCCGCGATTTGAACTGGAGGTGCTTGAGCCGTAGCTGGTCAAAGTCCAAAGGTTGCTTGTTCATGCTGTTGTTTAACGGAAAAACGTACACGGCGTGACATTCATTCCCCACGGGAACGCCCGGCGGGCTGCGGCTTTTGGTTTACCTTCGTCAAATGGCCGGTCCGCCCGGAAACGGCGATTTGAGGAAGCGTTCACTAAAAATTCAATGGATTATTTGTATAATTGTTTAAATACGAAATCATATTTCAGCCAGTAGTACAAATACAGAATATTATTTCACTTATCACAGATAACGCGGTCTTTATGATTCTACGAGTACGCTCCATGCACCCTTACCTCTCCTTCCGGCCGTGCGCCGGCAAGCCGACCGTAAAGACCGGGCAACCGGGGGCCGCCGGGCAGAAAGGAGGGCCGCGGGCATGATGCATTTACTCATTGGCCTCAGCATTGGTTTGGTGGCGGGCCTCGGCCTGGGCCTCCTGCTCGGCCTGCGCATCGAACGGAAGTTCCAGGCTTTTCTGCGCGGGGTGCAGACGCACAAGGTTACCCAGTTGTTCAGCCGGTACTACATCACCGAGGAGGGCATCCGCGACTCCTCCAAAGACTACTCGGAGTTCTAAAGTTCCAAAACGGAGACCGCAGACGGGAACTAACGGAGACCGCAGGAAGGGAGACAGGAGGAGGCCTACCGGAACGTACGCGGGAACGCGGTACGAATGCGAAATGGCAAGCAGAAAGGGGCTTCCGACACGCCTGTGTGCCGGAAACCCCTTTCTCCTTTTAGATTCAATCAATCCGCACTGCCGATCATTCTCCGCCATGTACCGGCACGCTTCCTCCCGTCTCCCTTCCTCCGGTCTGCGGTCTCCGTTAGTTCCCGTCTGCGGTCTCCTTTATTTATTGCAGTTTTCCGTAATTCTCATTATTCTTACATCAGGACCTACGTACCGAAGCCCCCGCGCGGGCTTCCTTGTTTTCTCCCTTTTCCTGGTTAGGCGCCGTCCCCTGGGTGGCCTTTAATTCCGGCTTTCTCATTCACCTTGCAATGCCGCCCCCGGCCGGGTATGCTTTGCGGCCGCGTGCCGCCAACTCCCGCCGGGCTGCCGGTACTTTCCCCTTGTGCGCCTGCGCATCCACCACTTTTCAACCCGTTTCCCGCATGTCAAACTTTACCCCCCGCCCCCGCCGGCCGCACTGGACGGCGCGCCTGCTGTGCGCCTGCCTCCTGCTGGCGGCGTGGCCCGGCTTTGCCCAGCCCGTCCTCGTCAGGGACGTTAACCCCCTGCCCCCGTATCCCGGCCGGAATTCGTACGTGACCCTGAACGGCGCCATTTATTTTGCCGCCAACCGGAACGGTTACAACTCCGAGCTGTACCGGAGCGACCCCAAAGTCAACAACCCTACCCTCGTCAAAGACATCGTCCCCGGCGGGGTCGGTTCGGACCCGGCCGACCTGGTGCGCTTCCGGGACGGCATCCTGTTCACGATGGCCGACGGCCTGTACCGCAGCGACGGCACGGAAGCCGGCACGGTGCCGGTGAAGCTCTTCAACGCGTCGCGCCCTTTTTCCCTGGTGGTCGCCGGCGAAACCGCGTTTTTCGTGCAGTTGCCCACCGACCGCCTGGAGATCTGGAAGAGCGACGGCACGGAGGCCGGCACGACCCTGGTGAAAGCGATTGACGCAGTCTACAGCCCGTACCTGGATTACCGGCTGACGGTGCTGGACGGCAGCGTATTTTTCGTCGGCTACGACAAGACCCACGGCGTGGAACTCTGGAAGAGTGACGGCACGGAAGCCGGCACGGTGATGGTCAAAGACATCTACCCCGGCGGCCCCGCCGGCCCCCCCGACGACTACACCGGCAAGAGTGGGGAGCCCGGCTCCCTGACGGTCTTCAAGGGCACCCTGTACTTCTCGGCCGACGACGGCGTGAACGGCCGGGAACTCTGGAAGAGCAACGGCACGGCCGCCGGCACGGTGATGGTCAAAGACCTGGCGGCCCCCGAAGAAGAGGGCGGCTATGGGTACGCCGGCTCCGTTCCGGCCCAGCTTACGGCCACCGACGAGGCCCTGTACTTCGTGACCACCCCCGTCTGGTACGGGGCGGAGGTGTACAAGACCGACGGCACTGCCGCGGGAACGGTGTTGCTGACCAAGCATTACCCGCCCCGGCCCGGCCCCGGCAGCAGCGTGTTCGGCATGACGGCCGTGGGCAACACGGTGTATTACGGGGAAAGCACGTATTCGCCCAGCTTCGGCACGTCGGTGGGGCTCTACAAAACCGACGGCACCCCGGGGAAAACCGACTTCGTGTACGATTTCTCGGGCGGCGCCGCCCAGAACGAAGGAATCTTCCATGAAAGCATACTGGGTAATTTCACCGCCATCAACGGGGCGCTGTACTTTACGGCCAACGACGGCCGGACGGGCACCGAACTGTGGAAGAGCGACGCCAGCGGCACGGTGCTCCTGCCCGAAGTGGAGCCCGGCCCGGCCCGTTCTGATCCCGCCAACCTGGTGAACCTGAACGGCGTGCTTTTCTTCAACGCCGGTGGCACCCCGCAATCCGCGCGGCAGTGGAAGTACGATACGAGCCAGCCGCTTACGTCCACCCTGCGCATCAACGCGGGCGGTCCCGGGGCCGTCATCGAGGAGGAACCCGAATTCCCCAACCCCATCGTTCCTACCCTGTCGTACTACTTCGCCCCCGACGCGTACTTCAGCGGCGGCAACGTGACGGACCCCGATGACGGGGGTTCGGTGTACGAATCGCGGCGGTGGGGGGCATTCAACTACAACCTCCCCGTCGCCAAGGGCACTTACCGGGTCGTACTGCACTTTACCGAACCGTACTGGGGCGCCCAGGTCCCCGGCGGCGTGGGCTCCCGCAAGTTCAACGTGGACCTGGAAGGCAGCCGCCGGCTGACCGAATACGACATTTTTGCGAAGGCCGGCGGGGCCCGGGTGCCCATCCGCGAAACCTTCACGGTAGCCGTAACGGACGGCACGCTGAACATTGCTTTCCTGAAGGGCTCGGCCGACAACGCGATCCTTTCCGCCCTCGAAGTGTCGCCCACGATCGAAGTGAACCGGCCGCCGGTGATTACCCCTGTTGCTGACCGCACCGTGGTCCTGGGCGACTACCTCCGGTTCCAGGCCCAGGCCAGCGACCCTGACGGCGACAACGTATCCTTTGGCCTCAACGGACCGGAGAATGCGATCATTGACCCGGGCAGCGGCACGGTTGAATACGTACCCACCCGGGTGGGTACGTTCGTGATGACGCTGACCGTGCGCGACAACGGCTACCCGGTGCAGACCGCCGAAGAAAAGTTCACCCTGACCGTGGTGCCCGAACCGGAGATATACCGGGTGAATGCGGGCGGCGACGGCTACTCGACCCCCAACGGGCGGCGCTTCGCGGGCGACGCTTACTTTGCGGGAGGAACCGTTTCGGCGGCGACCACGCGGAACATTGCCGGCACGGCCGACGACTACCTCTACCAGACGGGCCGGCACGGTTCGTCGTTCGCCTACAACATCCCCACCGGCAACGGTTCGTATGACGTGGTGTTGCACTTTGCCGAAACCTACTGGGGCAACACCGTGCCGGGCGGCGCGGGCTCCCGCAAGTTCCACGTAGACCTGGAAGGCGCACGCAAACTGACCGACTACGACATCTTTGCCCGGGCCGGCGGCGCCCTGCGGGTGGCCCAGGAGACGTTCCGGGTCACGGTAACCGACGGCACGCTGAACGTAGCTTTCCTGAAGGGGGCGGCCGACAACCCGGCCGTGAAAGCCATTGAAGTGCTCCCGGCCGACTACGGTCTTCTCATCAACGCGGGCGGCCCCGCCGTCCTGGAACAGACCGGCAACCGGTTCTCGCCCGACGGCTACTACGCCGGGGGCCGCGTAACGGAAATCAACCCGGCCTACGAATTTGAAAACACCGGTGACGACGCCCTGTACCGGGACGGCCGGGTGGGCAGTGCGTTCTCCTACGGCCTGCCCTCGGGCGACGGTACCTTCGACGTGATCCTGCACTTTGCCGAAACCTACTGGGGCGTCCGGGAGGACGGCGGGGCGGGTTCGCGCAAGTTCAACGTAGCGGTGGAAGGCGTCCGCAAGCTGACCGACTACGACATCATCGTGAAGGCCGGGGGCGCCCTGCGGGCCGTGCGGGAAACGATGCGGGTGACGGTGACCGACGGCGTGCTCAACCTCGACTTTACCCGGGGCAGCGCCGACCTTCCCCTGCTGTCGGCCATCGAGGTGATACCGGTCACGGATGCCGCCCGGACGGCCGCCGGGGACTTTGCCGGCGGGACGCTTGACGCTGCCGTACGGGTGTACCCCAACCCGGCCCGCGACTACCTGAGGGTGCAACTGCCCTTCCCGGCCGCCGGGGTCACGGGCACCACCGTGGTGACGGCCGCCGGGCGGGAACTGCTCCGCGACGGCCACCGGGTGAAGGGACCCTACGAACTGGAAATCCCGGTGGGCCGCCTCGACGGGGGCCTGTACCTGCTGCGGCTCGAATCGGCGGAAGGCCGTAAGGTGGTGCGGTTCGTGAAGGGCAAATAACGGCCCCGGCGAAACGGTCCGGCCGTACGCTCAGCCATTGTCCGGGGTCAGCCCGGGCGGCGGTTGGGGGTACGGCCGGTTTTTTTACGGGAAGGCCGGCCGTCGCATCATTCTAGAAAATGCGGCTGTACGGGTGTGTGGGGGAGGGGGAACGCCTTGGTCTTCAGCAAATTGAGCAATTGCTGGCTTTCGGCGATCCGGGCCTGGGTCTGCTCGATCCGGGCCCGGAACGTTTCGTCGTTGCCCAGGCGCCTGGTCGCCATGCGCCGGCTTTTTTCGAGAAAAAGCAAGGTTTGGTCCCGGACGGCGGCCAGTTCGCGGGGCGCCTGCTCGGCCTGGGCGGCCTGGCAGCGCAGTTCGGCCACCTGGAGACGCATCATTTGCAGGTCCAGTGCCTCGGTGGCGGCTTTCCGGTCGGCCGGGCCGGCGTTCACCAGCAACTCCTGCCGGCGGAGCAACTGCTGGTAACGGGTGTGCTCCCGCTGGTAGTCGGGGTCTTGCGACAAATCGGGTTGAGGCATAACGATATTCGGGGGTTGTCAGCGGTACGAAAAAATGGGTTACGTACGATAGGCTACGCGGAGCGGCAACAGCAGGTTGACACTAAGTTACTCAAATTCCGGGAAACAGGCAGAAGCGGGGGATTGACGGGTCAGGAGCACTGGGGCGGGGAGTCAGATGCGGGGATCAGGGAGCAGGTATCCCCGCGGCATCAAACAGGAGGCAATACAAAAATGTTTGTGCGAAGGGCGGCAATTTAGGCCGGGGGCATGCACAAAAAAGCCGGTAAGTTTGTATTTTCCCAGCTTGCGTGTGACCCCTCTGCTGGTTGCGCGGCCGGGTGCGCCGCACCATTTTTACAACCCGTTTGCGACCTTATGACCCCTTATGACCATACGCCCGGCAACGGGGAACCCCTGCGGCCCGACCAGGAACGGACCGTGGATGCGCTGACCCTGAAACACCGGCCCTTCCCCATCGTGGGGCTGGGCGGCTCGGCCGGCTCGTTTTCGGCCATCCAGGAGTTTCTGTCCGAAATTCCCGCCGACAGCGGCATTGCCTTCGTGCTCGTGCAGCACCTGGCCCCCGACCATCCCAGCATCCTGGCCGACCTGCTGCAACGGCAAAGCAACATTCCCGTGCTGCGCGTGGAAGACGGGATGACCGTGCAGCCCGACCACCTGTACGTGATTCCCGAAAACAAGGAAATGGTGATCCTTGACGGGCGGCTGCTGCTCATGCAGCCCAGCAAGCCCCGGGGCCGCCGGATGCCCATTGACAACTTCCTGCAGAGCCTGGCCTCCGACTGGGCCGAAAAAGCGGTTTGCGCCATCTTTTCGGGCATGGGCTCGGACGGCGAGACGGGCTCCCGCTTCATCAAGGAGGGCCTGGGGCTGGTGATGGTGCAGGCCCCAACCAGCGCCGAATACACGAGCATGCCCCGCAGCATCATCGAGTCCGACAACCCCGACTACATTGACACGCCCCGGGCCATGGCCCGCAAACTGCTCGACTACGTGCAGTCGCCCCTCCTGCACGAAACCCGGAAGGAAGGGCTCAGCCGACGGGACGCCCAGGCGCTGCAAAAAGTATTCTCCCTGCTGCGCAACGGCACCGGGCACGACTTTTCGCTCTACAAGAAAAGCACGATCCTGCGCCGCCTCGAACGCCGGATGCGGATGCACCGCCTGACCGAACTGGATCAGTACGTGGAGCACCTGCAAGGCGCTCCCCAGGAGGTGCAGACGCTGTTCAAGGAACTGCTCATCGGGGTCACCAAGTTTTTCCGCGACTACGCCGCCTTCCAGGTGCTGGAGGAGCAACTGCTGCCCGAGCTGGTGAAGCGCAAAAAGAAGAACGAGCCGCTCCGCATCTGGGTCGCGGGCAGTTCGACGGGGGAAGAAGTGTACTCAATCGCCATCCTGGTGCAGGAGTGCCTCCAGCGGCTCAAGCTGCGCAACGTGGTGAAAGTGCAGATGTTTGCCACCGACCTGGACGCCGAGGCGATCAAAAAAGCCCGCTACGGCATTTACCCCGACAACATTGCCAACGACATCTCGGCCGAGCGGCTGGAACGGTGGTTCACCCAGAAGGACAGTACCTACCAGGTGGTGCAGGAAATCCGGGAGATGATCATTTTCGCCGAGCACAACCTCATCAAGGACGCCAGTTTCACCAACCTCGACCTGCTGTGCTGCCGCAACGTACTCATCTACTTCACCCCCGAGTTGCAGCGCAAGCTCCTGCCCGTGTTCCACTACACCCTGCGCGAAGGCGGCGTGCTGTTCCTGGGGCCTTCCGAGAACATCAACGGGTTCGAAGACCTGTTTACGCCCATTGACGGCAAGTGGAAGATCTTCCGCCGCCGCGAGAACTCGGTGGCCCTCACCCGGTTCATCGAGTTCCCGGCCCAAACGTCAACCCCCAAGCCGCCCGGCGCCGGCACCCTCCCCAACGTCCCGCTGCCCGTGACCGGCCGGGAACGTTCGGCCACCCTCCAGGACCGCGTCAACGGGGTGTTGCTCGGGCGGCATACGCCCCCGGCCCTGCTCATCAACCCCAAGGGCGAGCTGGTCTACGTCCACGGCCGCACGGGCAAGTACCTGGAGCCCGCCCCCGGCCAGTACAATCCCAACGTGTACGAAATGGCCCGGGAAGGGCTGGTGCTCGAACTGCGCGGGGCGGTGCTGCGGGCCAGCACCCACCCGGGGCCGGTGGTGGTGCCCCGGGTGAACGTCAAAACCAACGGCCACTACCAGCTCGTGAAGCTGACCGTGGAGCAACTGACCGGGCCCGAAGAACTCGACGGGCTGCTGCTGGTCACCTTCGAGGACCTGCCGACCCCGCCGAAAGCGGCCAGGGGCCGAACCAAACCCGCCTCGGGCTCCGACAAGGAGAAGCTCCTCGAACAGATGGAGCAGGAACTGGCCTTTACCCGCCAGCACCTCCAGCAGACCATCGAGCAGATGCAGACCACCGTGGAAGAACTCAAGTCGGCCAACGAGGAGTTACAGTCCACCAACGAGGAGTTGCAGTCCACCAACGAGGAGAGCAACACCGCCAAGGAAGAGATGCAGGCCCTCAACGAAGAGCTGATGACGGTAAACCTCCAGTTCCGGGCCAAGACCGATGAACTCACCGAGGTGAACAACGACATGGCCAACCTGCTCAACAGCGCGGCAACCTCCACCTTGTTCCTGAGCAACAACCTGCACATCAAGTGGTTTACGCCCGCCATCACCGAGATCATCCCGCTGGTGCAGACCGACGTGGGGCGGCCCATCCACCACCTGACCACCCGCCTCAGGTACGAACACCTGGTGGCCGACGTGAAGGAAGTGCTGGCCCGGCTGGCGGCCAAGGAAGTGGAAGTGGAGTCGGACGGCGGGCAGTGGTACCAGTTGCGCATCATCCCCTACCGCACGCTGGACAACTTCATCGGCGGGGCCGTGCTTTCCTTCCAGGACATCACTCCGCTCAAGCGGGTGGAGGCGCAGCTGCACGCGGCCCGGGACCTGGCCGCTACCCTCCTCGACGCCCTGCCGGCGCCGGCCCTGCTGCTGGACGGCCGGCTGGGCGTGGCGGCGGCCAACGGCGCATTCCTGCGGACGTTCCGCCTGGAAGAAGGGCAAGTGCGGGGAAGGCCCTTCCCCCGCCTGGGCTCCGTCGCCTGGCACACCCCGGCCCTGGAGGCATGGTTGGAAAGCGTCCGGGCCGGCACCGCCCCGGACGACGCCTACCCGGCCGGCACCCCGGGCGGGCTGCTGGGCACCAAGCCGCTGCAACTCCGGGGCCGCCACCTGCGTAACGGCCCTCAGGAAGCACCCCAGGTGCTGCTCACGCTGGAAGAGGGGAGTGAAGGCCTTTGAGCGTTAAGCGTCCATAGACTTGATGCGTGCTACGCGAGTACGCACCGACTCCCCCATTTTCCAACGCTCTGATTCCTTCACTCCCTAACTCCCAAACTCTTTAACTCCCATGAGCGACCGACCTTTGCCTTCTGACCACGAGCATGAACTGCGCCGGCAGGCCGAGCGCAAGCTGCGGCACGTGGACCAGGCTGCCCTTGGGGAAAAATCACCGGGAGAACTCCAGCAGCTCGTGCACGAGTTGCAGGTGCACCAGGTGGAACTGGAGATGCAGCAGGAAGAGTTGCACGCGGCCGCCCAGGCCCTGCGGGCGTCGGAAGCCCGCTACCGCCAGATCTACCAGTTTGCGCCCAACGGGTACTTCACCGTGAATCCCAACGGGAGCATCCAGGAACTCAACCACGCCGCCGCCCGCCTGCTCGGCCTGGACCGCCGCCTGGTGGTGGGCAAACCCCTCCGGATGTTCGTGCAGGTGGGCTGCCGGAGCAACTTCGACGACTTTCTCCGCAACCTCCAGTACCTGCACGACCCGCAGCGCTGCGAGGTGACGCTGCTCCACTACGGGGGCGAGCCGTGCACGGTGATCCTGGAAGGGGCCGGGTTGGGCGAGGAGCCTTCGGTGCCGGTTCGTTTCCTGGTCACGGCCACCGACATCACCGACCGCAAACGGGCCGAGCTGGCCGCCCGGGAGCAAACGGAACTGCTGCAATCGGTGACGAACGCCGTGCTGACGGGCGTGCTGGTGCTGGACTGCGTGCGGGACGAGCAGGGGGAGGTGACCGACTTCGCGTACCGGCTGGCAAACCCGTTCATCGAGAGCATCACCGGGAGGCAACTGGCCGGTACCCGCCTGCTCGAACAGTACCCCGGCATGGGCGGTGCGGGCATCTTCGAACGGCTTAAACGCGTGGTGGATACCGGCGAGCCGGCCGACTTCGAGCAGTACTACGGCAGCGAAGGCTTCAACCACTGGTTCCGCATCACGGGCGTACGGCTGGGCGACGGCGTGGTGTCGAGCATTGAAGACATCACCGACCGCCGGCGGATGGAGGAAGCGCACCTGCGGATGCGGCTGGAAAACCAGCAGGCGTTGCTGCACGCCATCATGGAGGCGCAGGAAGAAGAACGGCGGCGCATCTCCGAGTCGCTGCACAACGGCGTGGGCCAGATTCTCTACGCCACCAAGCTCAACCTGGCCCGCATGGACCTGGACAAGACGCCGCTCCCGGTGGAGCAGCTCCGGCAGGCCTGGCAACAGACCGACCAGTTGCTGACGGAGGCCATCCGGGAGACCCGCAACGTGTCGCACGAACTCATTCCGGTCCTGTTGCAGGAGCGGGGCCTGGCCGTGGCCGTGGCCGACTTCTGCAAGCGGTTTTCCCACGCGGGCATCCAGCTGAACTGCCACACCCTGAACGAGCGGCTGGACCGGCACCTGGAAAACGCCGTCTACCGCATTGCGCAGGAACTGGTCAACAACATGGTAAAGCACGCCGGGGCTTCCCGGGGCCGCATCGAAGTGATCCGGGAGGGCGACCGGGTGGTGGTCGAGGCGCAGGACAACGGTAAGGGCTTTGCCCCTGACCCGCCCGGCAAGGGCATCGGCCTGCGGACCATCCGGGACCGGGTCGCGCTGCTGGGGGGCACGCTGGAAATTGACTCCACGCCCGGCGCCGGCACCATCGTCACCGTCACCCTGCCGATCCCCCGGAAGGGAAGCTGAAAAAGGCGTCGCCGTGTCAGGCGCTGGCCGGGGGGTTGAGGCCGGTTTCTTCCCCTTTGAGGTTTGAACCGTTGAAGGTCATGATCACCTGGCGGATGCGTTCCACGTGCATGGTCAGTTCGTCGGCCCGTTCCTGGTAGGCATTGGCTTTTCCCGGCTGGCGTTCGGACATTTCCTGCGCCAGGGTCACCAGCACGTAGCGCCGTTCTTCCAGCGTACGCAGGGCCACCCACAGCGTTTCTTCCAGCGATTCACGGTTGCGCAGGAGCATGCTTTCGGCGTTGAAGGCGTGCCCCAGGTGGCAGCGGTACCGTTCCTGCGAACCTTCTTTCATGCGCCAGAGGGCGCCGCCGCAGTCGGGGCAGCTCAGCGGGGAGCGGTTGGCTACCTGGTCGAGTTCTCTGGCCGTTTGTTCGATCTCCATGGTATTGACGTTAGGCAGGTTGTTGTTGGTGTATCGTTCGGCAATGCCGGCTTCCAGCAGCAGGTCGTAGGGTTTCTCGCGGGTTTCGTCGGCCGGCCGCTGCACCAGGTCTTTGAGCACAATGCTCATTTCGGCAATGGCGACCGAGTAATCCACGTCGAGGTTGGTGAGCACGCTGAGGGGCATGCTGGGAAACGCGGCGTCCTCGGGCTTTTGCACCAGGCAGATGCCCCCGCACCGCTTGATGGCTTCCATGCCGGCCGTGCCGTCCTGCAACATGCCGCTCAGGATGATGCCGATCACCCGGGAGCCGAAGGCCACGGCCGCCGAGCGGAACACGGTATCAATGGAGGGCCGGTAGTAGTTTTCGCGGGGGCCCCGGGTCACCAAGATGCGGTCTTCTTTGAGCAGGATGTGCTTGTCGGAGGGTGCTATGTACACGGTTCCGCGCCGGATGGTTTCCCCGTGGACGGGCACCACGCACCGCAGGTTCGTGGTGCGTTGCAGGCTCCACACCATCACTTGGTCATCGGCGTCGGCCGAACGGTGCACCACCACGAACAGGGCAGCGGGCAGGTCGGCGGGCAACCCGCGCAGCAGTTCCTCCAGGGGCGGTATCCCGCCGGCAGAGGCGCCGATCACCACGACGTCGTGGTTGGCGCCGGCCGTGGTTGAGGGCGTATCCATGGCGGGTTGTACGGCTGCCCGGGCAAAGGGTTATGGAAAGGAGACGGGAGACCGGAGGAAGGGAGACCGGAGGAGGCGTGCCCAGGCAGCGTGGAGAATGGTTATCAGCGCGGAGCAATCCGGCTAAAAAGGAAGAAGGGAAAAAGGGAGGCTGCACCCGCCTACGGGTACGCCCTCCTTTTTCCCTTCTCGGGTCTCCGTTCGTTACCAGTTCCTCCCGTATCCCCGCCACACGTCGTTACGGTCTTCCGGTCTCCTTTCCTTCGGTCTGCTGTCTCCTTTGGTTCCGGTCTCCTTTCCTCCGGTCTTCCGGTCTCCTTATTGCTGCTTGTTGCTCAGCGGGGAGCCTTTTTCGAGGATGAGGGTGACCTTGTTGAAGTCGGCCGCCGCGTTGATCACCTTCTGGAAGTCGGCGTAGGCGCTGATGGGGAGCTGGACCTTCTTGTAGTACTCCTCCACGGTGATGGTGAGCACTTTGCCTTCCAGCTTGTAGCCCGACACGAAACCCATGTCGCCGTTGGCGAACGTGATGCTGCGTTTGAGCGTTTCCTGGCCGGCCAGCCGGTACCCGTCGGGCACTTGGAGCTTGATGACCCGGGTGTACGAATGCACGTTGCCGACGTCAATGGGGTGCTGGCGGGGCCGTTCGTTGTACATTTCGGTCTGCGGACCGATCAGTTCGCCCACCTTCACGAGTACCCGGTTGTTGACCCGTTCGAGGGTGCTTTTCAGGGTCAGGTCGGCACTCATGATGAAGTCCTGGTCCACCTCCGGGGTGTTGAGGTTGAAGTTGCTGACCACCACGTTCGTAGCGGCCACGTCTTCGCCCGTTGATCCTTTGAGCACCTGCGTCACCAGCTTGGCGCGGTCCTCGGCGTTGCTCATGAAGTAGTAGGGCCGCAACTGGGCCGCCTGCGAACCGCCCATGCGCCGCACGTACTTGAGGTTCATCTGGTCCACGTTGGGGCTGAAAGACACCGTGGCCTCGATGTTGTCGTAGTTCTGGCCGGCCGGCGTCTCGGGAATCCGGTTGATCGTTGCCAGGCCGGTTTTGAGGTTGCCCAGCGTTTCGGTGCTGATGTAGAGGGCATCGGTGCCTTCCAGGGTGTGGTCAAAGAGGCCGTAGCGCAAAAACGGGTTTTCGGGGTCGAGGAACTTCTTCGAATTGGGGAAGTAGATCAGGTACTTGTCGAGGAAGTTCCAGGTGTCGAAACTGCGGTCGAACTGCTGCTCGTAGCGGCTGCAACCCACCACCAGCTCGAAGGGCACCTTGAGGGATTCAAACAAGCCCACGTACAGGCGGATGATGCCCGACTGCGTGCCGAACTTGCGTTTGAGCACGCCGGCGGCAATGTCGTCTTCGGCGTCCTTGCGCAGGGCAATGTTGGTCTTGACGTAATTCTCCACGGCCCGGATGGCCTGTTCTTCGGGCAGCCCCTTGATCTTTTCCTTGGAGAGGAACTTGCCCAGGTCTTTGGCCGAATTTTCCGCGCCCTGGTGCAGGAAACCGTAGATGCGGGCCCCGGCGTCGTTCCAGCTCAGGATGCGGCTGCCGCCCTTGCGTTCGTTGTAGGCCAGCTTGTACTCCACCCGCACGCTGTTGGCGTTCACGGCGGCGTACTTTTCTTCCAGCAAGGCCGGCACCTGGCGGGAGCGGAAGGAGAGCAACCGCTTTTCGCCAACCCGGCTGGTGTCCTGCCTGGTGTGTTTGCCGTTGTAGACCTTGCCCTCAAACACCAGGTATTCGGGGGCCACGATGTGCAACTCACTTTCCCGCAGGGGGATTTCTTCCTGCACCCGCTCCGAGCCGAAGAGGCTCACGTTGGTCTGGTACAGGTACATCAGTTCCACTTCCCCGCCCACTTCGAGGCCTTCGACGGCCAGGATCTTGTACAGGCGGCCATCCTCCTCGAGTTCCTTCACGGCTTCAATGCCCACTTCCTTGACGGCCCCGGTGCGGCTGATGCTGCGGGCCTTTACCATCAGCAAGCCTTCTTTGCTCACCACCGGCAGCACCATCTTGTTGAATTGCTCCACGGCGGCGGCCTCGTTGAGGTGGATGCGCCGGTACACGCCGTAGTAGCGTTCGGCCTCGTCCTTGGCGTTGATGAAATATTCGATGTAGGTCTTCTCCTTCAGGACCACGCCGGTCTCTTTCTTCTCCTCGGGCGTGATCTTGGCGAGGGTCTTGTCCACTTTCCGGTCGAGGTCGAGCTTTTTGAATTCCAGGTCCTGGGCCTGGGTGCGGGCCGCGCAACCGAGGGCCAGAACGGCCACCGTCGTGCGGAGCAGGGAATAGGGGCGCATCATCATACTCTTTTTGGTTATTGCTGTAGGGAAATACTTTCGTTGTAGGCTTCGTTGAGCAGGGCCACCATTTCGTTCCAGGCCGCAAAGTCGGCCGGCTGGATGAGCAGGGTTTTGAGATAGACCCGGTTCCGCACGACCACTTTGCCGGCTTCGCGGGCGTAGGTGATCTGGAAGCCGAACCGGTCGTGGGCGTACGACTTGCCTTCGGGCAGGGAGGCCACCTTGGCCCCGGCCGGCAGCACGGCCTGCCCGGTGCCCCAGGGCTTGACGCGGCCCGCGGGCACGGCGAATCCTTC
>CADCTQ010000631.1 GCA_902805615.1 uncultured Cytophagales bacterium | reverse complement strand
GAGAAGTAGAGGTCAATGCCGTCCTGGCACCCCTGGGCTTCGCCCGCCCCGGCGCCGGTCTGGCCCAGCGTGCCGAAGCCGTGGGCGTCGTCCACCAGCAGGCGGAAGTTGTATTTTTGCTTCAGCGCGACGATCTCCCTGAGTTTGCCCACGCTGCTCGACATGCCGAACACGCCTTCGGTCACCACCAGGATGCCGCCGCCGGATTCGCCCACCAGGCGGGTGGCCCGCTGGAGCTGCTTTTCGAGGTTGTCCACGTCGTTGTGGGCGAAGCCGAAACGCTTGCCGATGTGCAGCCGGGCCCCGTCCACGATGCAGGCGTGCGACTCCAGGTCGTAGATGAGCACGTCGTGGCGGTCGAGCATGGCGTCAATCACCGACATGATGCCCTGGTAGCCGAAGTTGAGCAGGATGGCGTCTTCCTTCTGCACGAAAGCGGCCAGTTCGTTTTCCAGTTGTTCGTGGTACTTGGTGTTGCCTGACATCATCCGGGCTCCCATCGGCGTACCCATGCCCCACGCGGCGGCGGCATCGGCGTCCGCCTGGCGGATTTCGGGGTGGTTGGCCAGGCCAATGTAGTTGTTGAGGCTCCAGTTGAGCACCGGCTGGCCGCGGAAACGCATGTGCGGCCCGATTTCGCCTTCCAGCTTGGGAAATGCCAGGTAGCCGTGCACGGTCTTGTAGTATTGCCCCAACGGCCCCATGTTGGTCAGTCGCTTGTCAAATAAATCCACGTGGGTGATTTAGTTATGGTTAAAAAAGGAAATGGTCGCGTAATAAATCAGACAAATTTACCAGGAAATACCGGATTATGCCAATCCACGCCCTCCCCCGCCGCCCAAAACCGGGGGATATAACTTCGCTTTTTTTGGGGTAAGTTAGCGGACTCAAAAAAACCACCTGCTTCCTCCCCATGCCTAAGATTGACAAGATCCTCGTGGCCAACCGCGGCGAAATTGCCCTGCGCGTGATGCGTTCGGCCCGCGAAATGGGCATCCGGACGGTGGCCGTGTACAGCGAGGCCGACCGCCGCGCCCTGCACGTCCGCTACGCCGACCAGGCCGTGTGCATCGGCCCGCCGCCCTCCGCCGAGTCGTACCTGAAGATGGACAACCTCATCGAAGCCTGCCGGCGTACCGGCGCCGACGCCATCCACCCCGGCTACGGCTTCCTGTCCGAAAACGCGGTCTTCGCCACCCGGGTCCGGGAGGCCGGCCTGGTCTTTATCGGCCCCTCCCCTGAATCCATCCGGGTGATGGGCAGCAAGCTGGCCGCCAAAGCCGCCGCGGCCGGGTACAACATCCCGATGGTGCCCGGCACGCCCGACGCCGTCAGCGACCCGGCCGAAGCCCGGCGGGTGTGCGCCCAGATCGGTTACCCGGTGCTCATCAAGGCCAGTGCGGGCGGCGGGGGCAAAGGCATGCGGGTGGTGGAAAACGAAGCCGAACTGGAAGAACAGATGCAGCGGGCCATCTCCGAAGCGACTTCGGCCTTCGGCGACGGGTCGGTGTTCATCGAAAAATACATCACTTCGCCCCGCCACATCGAAATCCAGGTGCTCGGCGACCAGCACGGCACCCTGGTGCACCTCTTCGAACGGGAATGCTCCGTGCAGCGCCGCCACCAGAAGGTGGTGGAAGAGGCGCCCTCTTCGGTGCTTACCCCCGAAATCCGCGCGGCGATGGGCCGCAGCGCCGTGGACGTGGCCCGGGCCTGCGGGTACTACGGGGCGGGGACGGTGGAGTTCATCGTGGACGAAAAGCTGGACTACTACTTCCTCGAAATGAACACCCGCCTCCAGGTGGAACACCCCGTCACGGAAATGATCACCGGCGTGGACCTGGTGAAAGAGCAGATCCGGATTGCCCGCGGTGAAACCCTCTCCTTTACGCAGGATGACCTGAAGATTCAGGGGCACGCCGTTGAAATCCGGGTGTACGCCGAAGACCCCAAAAACAACTTCCTGCCCGACATCGGCCGGCTGGCGACCTACGTGCGCCCCCAGGGCCCGGGCATCCGCGTGGACGACGGCTTTGAGCAGGGCATGGACATCCCCATCTACTACGACCCGATGATCGCCAAGCTCATCGCCTACGGCAAGGACCGCCCCGAGGCCATCCAGCGCATGAAGCGGGCCATTGACGAGTACCAGATCACCGGTCCGGAAACCACGCTGGCCTTCTGCCGCTTCGTGATGGGGCACGAGGCGTTCACCAGCGGCAAGTTCGACACCAATTTCATCGCCAAATACTTCCGCCCCGAACTTCTCCAGCCGGCCGGCACCGACACCGGGGCGGCATTGGCGGCGGCGCTGGCCGTGCAACTGCTCGAAGGAGCCCGGCCCGAAGCGGCGGCGTCAACCGTGCCGGTACCCGCCTCCCGCAGCCGCTGGAAGGAAAACCGGCGGGGAGGAAGGTAGGCTGCACCCGGCAGGGGTTGTCGCGTCCGTACGCAATAAACGGTTTACGTGAGACGCGTCATTGCGGGGAAAGGGGGTTGGTCTTACGGGCAGGCATGACGAAGCAATCTCCCACGCATCCCCGCCAAACGCCGGGTTTGTCATGCTGACGAAGGAAGCATCCCGCACATCCATGAAGTGCAGAGATGAAGTCCGGCGGTGACCATCCTCACAATACGGGCTTTTGCGGGGATGCTTGCAGAGGCTTCGCGGGTTACAGGCCAGATGCTTCCTTCGTCAGCATGACAAACCCGGCGTTTGGCGGGTAAAGGGAAGCTTGTTCCGGTTTGCGATGGGCTTTGTGGAGATCCACGCGTCCCTACGTAAAACCATTTGGATTTTGGCCCGGGCTAGCGGGCTGATTTACAGGTGACCGGCCAAAAATCCCCATGAAGGTACATTGTTTCTTTTTGCCTACATTTACGGAAAAATTAAGCCGGGCGGAACGATTTACGCCCCCCAAAGCTTAAATAAATGGGTTTGCGGGGGCTATTTTTGCGGGACCTTTCACAATAATCCCTTTATTTTCGCAGTTATTCTGAATATTTCATACAACCCGGCCGCTGCAAAAGTATTACGTAAGTAGTAAATTTAATCCTCGTTTCAAGACATACTTCTTTCGGGTAGCTAAAAACCAGCTTTTATGAAAAAAAACCAATTACTTGTTGCGCTTCTGACCCTCCTGTTGAACAGCTTTTTTTCTTTAGCCCAGTCCCCTGCTGACGCCCCAGCTACCCCGAAACCGGGCGCCAATACGCTCTCCCGTCAATACAGTGCTGTTCTTGAAAAAGCCAACACGTACCAGGACTACAAAGTGATCAAGCAGTCGGCACTCGACGCCTTCCACCGCAGCGCCCAGGATTCGCTGGCCACGGTGCGCAAGAGCCTCAAGCAGGCCCAGAGCAAGATCACTGAGCAGCAGGCGCAACTGAGCGGCCTCAACCAGACCCTCCAGGGCAAGGAAAAAACCATCCAGGACATTCAGTACGGCAACGACCGCATCGCGGTGCTGGGCATGCAGGTGCTCAAAGACCGCTATATCATGACCAACTGGATCATCATCGGCCTGCTGGCCGTGATTGCCACCTTCGCTTTCATCCGCTACCAGATGAGCAACCGCGTGGCCGTGGCCGCCCGCCGCGACTACGAAGAAGTAAAGCAGGAACTCGAATCGTACCGCCAGAAGCTTCTCGAAAGCAAAACCGCCCTGGGCCGCGAACTCCAGACGGAACGCAACAAGATCGAAGAACTCTACCAGGAAATTGCCTACCTGCAAAAGCAGCTCCGCTCCAACAGCGGCACGGGCACCTTCCGCCACGGGTAAAAGCCCCCTTTGCCGATTGATTGTCCCAATCCGGTACAACCGGCGCCCATAAGTCACTGAGGGAGAGAAACCAGGCCACGCCTTACCAGCGGAGCGGCCCGGTTTCCCTCCCTTTTTTCGTGCCCGGTCCTGCCGCCGAAAACCCAACCTTTCGGGCCGGTGCCTCGTAAAGGGAGGTAACAACTCACTATAAAACTTACTGTTATGAACTTATTAACCATCGTGGCCGTCGTACTGATCGTACTGTGGCTGGTCGGATATATCGGTTTCGGCGAAGCAGTCGGTAATTTCATTCACGTACTGCTCGTACTGGCGATCATCGCCATTTTGATCCGGGTCATCCAGGGACGGCGCGTCATCTAACCCGGCTATAGAACCATCCATAAAGCAGAAAGACTGTCCCGATCCGGGACAGTCTTTCTGCTTTATGCGTTTATTGCCAATTGTTTAGCCGACAGAGCAACCTAGCATCTCACTTACCCCACCCTTCCCGCAACCGGGCGACCGGCGAGCTGCCCTACCTGCCGGGCAATGTCGCGGGCCAGGCCCTCAGAGGCCACGGCCAGCGGCAGCCGCACGTGGTTGCCGCAGAGGCCCAGTTCCTGCAGGGCCTGCTTGATGCCCACCGGGTTGCCTTCCGCGTACATGAGCGGGTTCACGTCGAGCAGTTGGTGGAGGTACGTGTTGGCCCCCTGGTAGCGGCCGGCCAGGGCCTCGTTGACCATTGCCGTAAAGGGCTCGGGAAAGGCGTTTGCCAGCACCGAGATCACCCCGCAGGCGCCCAGCGCCACCATGGGCACCGTCAGCAGGTCGTCGCCCGAAATGAGCAGGAAAGACTCGGGCTTGTGACGGGCAATCTGCATGCACTGCACCATGTCGCCCGCCGCCTCCTTCGTGCCGATGATGTTGGGGTGTTCGGCCAGGCGCAGCGTGGTTTCGGCCGTGAGGTTGGACATCGTGCGGGCCGGCACGTTGTAGAGCAGCACCGGCACCGGGCAGGCGTCGGCCACGGCCACGTAGTGTTCGTAGATGCCGCGCTGCGAAGGCTTGTTGTAGTAAGGGCTTACCGACAGGATGGCCTCCACGCCCGTAAAGTCCGTCTCCCGGATGGCCTGGAGCACCTCGTGGGTGTTGTTGCCGCCCAGGCCGTAGACCACCGGCAGCCCGGCGTCGTTGTGTTCCCTGACGAAGGCCAGCAGTTCCCCTTTTTCGCGGAAGGTGACCGTGGGCGATTCGCCGGTGGTGCCGTTGACCACGTAATAATTCACGCCCCCCCGGGCGGTGTACGAGAGGAGTTGCCTTAGCCCGGGATAGTCGGGGGTGAGGTCGGCCCGGAAAGGCGTCACGAGGGCCACGCCGGTTCCAAAGAGATTACGGTTCATGGTGGGTAAGCAGTAGCGTATATTGGTACATCTGGTCGAGGCAGGCCGCCAGCGGGGCGTCACCGGCCGAAACCATCACTTCAAAGTATTTTTCCTTGCCGGGTACGTAGGTGCCCACCCGGAAACGGGCCCTGCTCTTGAGCAGGATCATGTCGAAGGGCAGGAACGGCTCCCGGCTGATGCAGAACAGGTAATCAAACGCAAACCCGGTAAACTGGTCTACCTTTTCATTACGGATATTCCCGAGCGGCGTTAACTCTTTTTTGGTAAAATAATCAAATTTGAATGCGTACGGGTTGCTGTGGGGACGCTCGAAGAACGTGAGGGCCCGCACCCGTTTGCCTTCCCGTTGCAGCTGCTCCACGAACGCGTTGATCGCCGCCGACTCCCCGGCGTGGCTGTCGTTGAACAGCACGCCCACGTCCTTGGCCTGGTGGTACGGCACGGGGTGGCGGGATTCCGCGGGCAGGCGCAATAACTTATTGTTCTGCCAGGTTTGCAAAATCTTCTTGAGCATGAACGCAAAAAATTGGGAGGTAACCGTTGCTGAATCGTCAAAGCTACCCAAATCCTCCCGCAACGGCGGCCCGATTCGCGTCGTTTGCCCCCCGATTGGCAGCTACGTAAGGAAAGCGGCCAACTCGCCGGTTCCCCCTCACTTACGCGCCGCCCAGCATCCGGCCGAAGTCTTCTTCGGTGATGACCTTGGTGCCCAGCTTTTCGGCCTTTTGCAACTTGGAAGTTCCCGCTTTGTCGCCGGCCAGCAGGTAGTCGAGCTTGGCCGATACGCCCGCCAGCACTTTGCCCCCGTTGGCTTCGATCTTCTCCACCAGCGCCTCGCGGGAATAGCCCGAGAACACGCCCGACACCACGAAGGTTTTGCCCGCCAGCTGGTCGCTCTCCCGGGTGACGGCTTTTTCCTCGGCCTGCATCTGGAGGCCGGCCCGGGCGAGTTTTTCCACGTAGGCCACGTTGAAGGGGTCGCGGAAAAAGGCGCCGATGCTCTGGGCGATCTTGTCGCCGATCTCGGGGGCCTCGATCAGTTCGTTGAAAGAAGCCGCCCGGATGGCGTCAATGCTTTTGAAGTGAGAAGCAAGTTTGTCGGCCACCGTGGCGCCCACGAAGCGGATGCCGATGCCGTAGAGCACGCGGTTGAAGGACACCGACCGGGAGGCTTCCAGGCCGCGGATCACGTTGTCGGCCGACTTCTTGCCCATCCGGTCGAGGGCGGCCAGTTGTTCGGCCGTGAGGTCGTAGAGGTCGGCGGGGGTGCGCACGAGGCCCTTTTCGTAGAGCTGTTCGATGGTTTCGGGCCCCAGGTTTTCGATGTTGAGGGCCCGGCGCGTAATGAAATGTTCGATGCGGGCCTTGTTCTGGGGCGGGCAGGCCCGTTCGTTGGGACAGTAGAAGGCCGCCTCGCCCTCCTGCCGCACCAGGGGCGTGTCGCAGGCCGGGCAGGTGGTG
>CADCTQ010000630.1 GCA_902805615.1 uncultured Cytophagales bacterium | reverse complement strand
CTTTCGTAGCGGCGCTTGAGCAGCTTGGCGAAGCTGGCGGCCGTGTTGAGCGGCTCCTGCAAGTCGTGCGACGAAATGTAGGCAAACTGTTCCAGGTCGGCGTTGGACTGCTTGAGTTCGATGGCCTGCTGTTCCAGCGCCAGCTGCGTTTCTTTGAGCGCCGTCAGGTCAATCTTGGAGCCGATCATCCGCACCGGCCGGCCCTGCCGGTCGCGCATGATGTGGGCGCGGTCCATCACGTACGCGTACGAGCCGTCCTGCTTCCGGATGCGGTACTCATCGGCCCAGTTGTCCTTGCTGCCGTGGAGGGCTTCCTCCACGCCCCGGCGCACGCGGGCGGCATCTTCGGGGTGCAGGCGTTGCTGCCAGCCTTCCAGGTTCGCTTTGGCCTGGCCCGGCTGGTAGCCGAAAAGCTTGTAGTACCCCTCGTTGCGCCACACCTGGTCGGCGCAGATGTCCCAGTCCCAGATGCCTTCGTTGGTGGCCTCGGCCACGAGCCGGAAGCGTTCTTCGCTCAGGTGGAGCCGTTCCTGGGCCGCCTTGGGCTCACTGACGTCAAGCACGAAGCCCACGGCGGTGCCGTGCGTGCTTTCCTTGAGCAGCGTGGCCCCGATCACGATGGCGACCCGCGAACCGTCTTTTCGGATAAACTCCTTTTCGTAGGGTGCAATCAGGCCCTTGGTCACCAGTTCCCGGGCGGCGGCCGCGTCGAGGTCGGCGTACTCGGGGGGCGTGAGGTCCTGCCAGCGGAGGGTGCGGGCCGCCAGGTCGTCGCGGCCGTAGCCCAGCAGCCGCAGGAACGCGTTGTTGGCGTCGGTGATCACGCCTTCCCGGTCGCTGAAGAGAATGCCCACCATGTCGGACTCGAACAGCCGCCGGAACCGGGCTTCGCTCTGCCGCAGGGCCTGGTCGGCCAGTTTCCGTTCGGTAATGTCCACGTTGATGCCCACGCCCCGCAGCGGCGTGCCGTCGTCGGCGTAGAGGAATTTGCCCGCGCCTTCGATCCACCGGATTTCGCCGTCGGCCCGGCGGATGCGGTACTGCATGGGCAGCTCGGTGTCGCGCCGGTCGAGGTGTTCGCGCAACTGCCGCTCTATCCCGGGCAGGTCTTCCGGGAGTACGTAGGCCGCCCAGGCGGCAGTGGTGCCCCCGAACGTGCCCGGCGCGAGGCCGAACAGCCGTTCCTCCTGCTCCGTCCAGAGCACGTGGTCTTCGGGGATGCGCCAGTCGAAGATGCCGATGCCGGCCGCGCGCACGGCCATTTCGAGCCGTTCTTCGCTCGTGCGGAGGGCCTCTTCCACGCGGCGCTGCGGCGATACGTCAATGGAAGCCACCGTAAGCCCCACCACCGTGCCCGCCGCGTCGTGCAGGGGCTCGGTCACGATGTCGTAATAGTAGTGTTGCCCGTCGTCGCGCACGTGGACGTTGAAGCGGCCGCTGCGGCCCAGCGCCAGGGCTTTCCGTTTGTAGTCGAGCATCTTTTCGGCAACGGCCGGGGGCGAAATCTCGTCGTCCCGTTTGCCCAGCAGCCCTTCGGACGGGGTGCCGAAGCGGGGGTTGTGCACCCAGGTGTACCGCAGGTCGGCGTCGCACTCGAACACCGTCACGGGGGAATTTTCCAGCGCCACCCGGAAGCGTTTTTCGCTGCGCCGGAGGGCTTCTTCGGCCAGCTTGCGGTCGGTAACGTCGCGTTGGGTGCCCCAGGCCCGCACCAGCTTGCCGTCGTGGGCAATGCCCAGCAGGTTGTTGAGGAAATACTTGAGGTTGCCGTCCCGGTCGGGCTCCACCGATTCGGCGTTGGTGAGCCGGTAGCCCGAACGGATGAAGTTGTGCAGGTACTCGAGGTTTGCCGGCTCGGTGCGTGGGAGCATCTGCGCCAGCGGCATCCCCATGATTTCCGACGCCGTTTCGTAGCCGTACATCCGGGCCATGGTGTCGTTGCACTCGGCCAGGTACACGTGCTTGTAGATCAGCTCCATCTGCTCGTCGGTGGGGAGGGCCGGGTCAACCGAAGCGATGCCCTGCAACTCGAACCGCCAGATGGCCTCCGAACTCTGCTGCACGAACACGCGGTACCGCTCCTCGCTGGCGGCCAGGGCGGCGGTGCGTTCGGCCACGCGCCGTTCGAGCCCGGCGTTCAGTTCGCGCAACTGTTCCTGGCTCCGTTTGAGTTTCTGCTCGGTTTCCTGCTGGGCCGTAACGTCCAGCGAGAAGCCCACGGCCATGCGCTGGGCGGCGTCGTAGTAGTAGTAGTTGAGGAAGTAAAAAGGCTTGTCCGCATACACGGGGCTGCCCACGAAGGTGAGGCGCTTGCCCGCCAGCACCTCCCGCACGTACCCGGCCACGGACGCGTACCGCTCGTCGGTGAACACGTTGCGCCCCACGATCTCGCCGTCGGCGCGGCCGATGCGCCGCAGGCCGGCCCCCACCGACTCCCGGAAGACGCCTTCGGCATCAATGCGGGTCAGGATGACGGGCAGGTTGGCGAGGATGCCCTGGATGATTTCGTTCTTGTAGCGCAGTTCTTCCTCGGCCCGCTTGCGTTCGGTAATGTCCTGGGTGGAGCCCAGCACCTGCCACGGCTGCCCGTCGGGCGTGCGTTTGAAGAGGATGTCGCGGCAGAAGAACCAACGCCAGCCGCCCCGGGCGTCGCGCATGCGGTATTCCAGTTCGTGCACCTGGTCGGGACCGGCCGCCACGCGGGCAAAGTGCGCCGCCAGCAGTTCCCGTTCGTCGGGGTGCATCATGGCCGCCAGGATGTCGTCGCCCATGCCCGCAACCTGCGCCTGCGAGTAGCCCAGCGTGGTGTACACTTCGCGGTTGATGTACAGGTTGCGGCGTTCGATGAGGTCGAACACGTAGATGATCTGGGGCACGGCCTGGGTGATCTGCTCGATGAACTGCCGGCTGTCGGCCAGTTGTTCTTCGGCTTCTTTCTGCTCGGTCACGTCAATGGAAAAGCCCACGGCGCAGGCCTGCCCGGGGTCGTAGAAGTAGTAATTCTGAAAGTACCGCTTTTCCCCGTCCACCTCGGTGTCGTAGAGGAAGGATACTTTGTTGCCGTTCATGACTTCGCGCAGGTACGGGGCCGCTTTGGGGAACAGGCGGAACAGGTCGGCGCCGCGCAACTGGTTGTCGCGGACGCCCAGGCTCCGGAGGCCCGAGCCGGTGCATTCGAGCACGGTTCCCCCGCGGTCCACCCGGGTGAGCACCAGCGGGAAGTTGGCGAGCATATGCCCGATGAGGTGGTCTTTGTAGGCCAGCGCTTCGGCGCCTTTTTTCCGCTCGGTAATGTCCTGCACGATGCCCAGGATTTGCCAGGGCGCCCCGGTGGCCGTGCGTTTGAACACGCTGTCGCGGCTGTGCACCCACAGCCACGCCCCGCTGGTGGTACGCACCCGGTATTCGAGGTCGGCCACTTCGCCGTCGGCCAGCCCGGACAGGCGTTCGAGGTGCGCCTGCCGGCGGGGCAGGTCGTCGGGGTGCGTAATGGTCTGGGTGGTATTGGTGCCCAGCGCGTGGAAGGCTTCGTACGAATACCCCAGCTGCTGGTATATCTGGCGGTTGTTGTACACCGACCGGCCCAGTTGCAGGTCGTACACGTACAGGCCGTCGGGGGTGGCGTCGGCCACCTGCTTGATGAAGTATTCCCGTTCGGTGAGCTTTTCCTGGGCCAGTTTCCGCTCGGTAATGTCCTGCGAAGACCCCAGCACCTCGCGCACCGAGCCGTCGGGGTCGCGGGTGAAGATGGTGGCCCGGTCGTAGAACCAGTGCCAGTTGCCCCCCGGGTCGAGGATGCGGTATTCCACCTCCACCACGTCGTGGTCGGCCGCCGCGGCCAGTTGCCCCATGGCTTGCAGCAGCCGGGGGTAGTCGTCGGCGTGCGTAAAAACGGCCAGGAAGCGGTCCTTCATCGCCTGGACTTCCTCCACCGTAAAGCCCAGCACCTCGGGCAGGCGGCGGTTGGCGTACACGTTGCGCTGCGCCTTCAGGTCGTAGATGTAGAGGATGTCGGGGGTGGTGTCGGTGATGCGCCCGATGAGCCGCTGCTGCTCGTGGAGGGCGCTGCGGGTGTGCTTGAGTTCGGTGGCCACTTCCTGCCCGGAGGGGTGGCCGGGCTCCGCGTACGTTACGGGTGGTTCGGCCGGGGCGGGCTTGAGGAGAACCAGGCGTTCCCCGCCGGCCCCGTCGCCGGTAGACGGTACGGGCACTACCCGCACGGAGAGCCGCCCGCGGGAGCTGCCAGCGGCTAAGCTTCCGAAACCGGCACCGGCCCGTTCATCGGGCGGCAATCCGTCGGGAAACAGGTCGCGGAGGGATTGCCCTACTACTGATGCTACGGGCCGGCCGAGCAACTGCCCGAAGGCCGGGTTGCAGAAGGTGACCTCGTCGTGGTCGTTGAGCGTCGCCACGCCTTCCTCCAGGGCCTGCATCAGCGTGTGGGCAAACAGGAGCGGGTTCCGGGCCAGGGGCGATGCACCCACCTGAAAATCGTTCATGGGATTGTATTTCGGGCTGTACATGGCATGACGGCGTGGTTATGCAATCATGCGGTCGTGTTTAAGAATAAGGTAGGGAAATTATCCGGATAAACCGCCTGATGCGTTCCCCTACTCGCCGGATCGCATCAGAATATCAGTTTTTTTGCCACGCTCTACTGATTAAGGGCCACGCTCAGGACACATCTTCGGGATGATTCAAGAAGAGGTCAGTGCCTCACCCAGTATGTGATGAGCGGGTTGTATGGGGACGTCATTGCGAGGAAAGGGGGCTGGCCTTTAGGGTCGGCATGACGAAGCAATCTCACCCGCAGAGGCGCCAAAGCACAGGGACGGCTCTCACCAAGTATCAGGTTTAGGAACCTGACCTCATTCGTAACGGCGTCTGGCGGTTGTCCGGGTGAGATTGCTTCGTCGCCCGGCACGCTTTGTAGCCCTGCTCCTCGCAATGACGCCCCCATACAACCCGCCATTCACATACAAGCGTCTACGCTTGCCGGTTGAAGTTACGCTTCATGAGTGAATGAATGAACCAAGCGTGGACGCTTGGGGAGAGGAGCTCATCGTGCGCGGGGATGCGGATGTAGGCAGAAGGAGAGGGTCAAGCGTGGACGCTTGAACCAGCGCGAAGGGGGGCGTCCTGACTTGCACTACATCTTGCACTATTCTGGAACGCCTGGATTCTTCATTTACAACACTTCGGCCCGAACGGCAAAGGGCTTGGCCTGGTTCCAGAGCAGCTTCTGAAAGCCTTCGATCTGGTAGGTACGCACGAGCCACTGGTTGCCGCGGGGGGCGAAGTCGAGGCGGAACGTGCGGCGCGTGTGGTAGAGGTAATTCTCGTCGTTCACCAGGGCCTGCACCGATTTTACCCGGTTGCCTTCCCCAAACTCCACGCGGACTTCCTGCACTTCGGCGTTTTCGCCCGGCTTCACCCGGAACAGCCGCACGTTGGGGCCCACGTCCTGCACCGTGTAGGCGCCGCGCAGCCCCGGCTTGCCCAGGTCGGCCTGCCGGAAGGCGGCCAGTTCCTTCTGCCAATCCATGTCCCGGAACACCTTTTCTTCCGGGCCGGCGGCCGTCAGCACCCTTTTCTTCACCGATGGGTTGGCCGATTGCAGCAACTGCACCTGTTCATCCAGCAACGTCTCCAGCGCCACGAAACGATTGTCGGCATTGCCCGTCACTTCCCCGCAGCCCGGGAGGCCCGCCAGGGTACTGGCGATCAAGGCAATGAGGGCCGCCAGGTGCCCAATTCTGAATGGGCGGAAACCTTTCGCCCGGGTTTTCGCCTGCTTGCTTTGGTACATATACAAACCCTTCCTCCGTGACCCTTTGATTGCTTTTGAATTTCCCCGTTGGGGGTGGGAGAGAAGACGCCATACGTGGCGTCTCTACCGGTAACACGACTGTCCACGGCCCTTTTCAACCCCTCAATACTTCAGCAGCGACTTGCCCGTCATTTCGGCGGGTTGGGGGACGCCCATCAGTTCGAGGATGGTGGGGGCAATGTCGCCCAGGCGGCCGTCGGTGATTTTGCCCTTGTAGCCGTTGTCCACCAGGATGCAGGGCACCGGGTTGGTGGTGTGGGCCGTGTTGGGGCTGCCGTCGGGGTTGGTCATCATGTCGGAGTTGCCGTGGTCGGCGATGATGAGGGCTGAGTAGCCGTTGGCCAGGGCGGCTTTCACCACGGCTTCCGTGCACTGGTCCACCGTTTCGCAGGCTTTTACGGCCGCCTCAAACACTCCCGTGTGGCCCACCATGTCGGCGTTGGCGAAGTTGAGGCACACAAAGTCCACTTCCCCCTTCTGCAGCGCGGGCACAATGGCGTCGCGGATGTCGAAGGCACTCATTTCGGGCTGGAGGTCGTAGGTAGCCACCTTGGGCGAGGGACACATGAGCCGGCTTTCGCCCTCGAACGGGTTTTCGCGGCCCCCCGAGAAGAAGAACGTCACGTGCGGGTACTTTTCGGTTTCGGCAATGCGGATCTGCTTTTTGCCGGCGTTTGACAGTACTTCGCCCAGCGTATTCTGGAGGTTGTCCTTGTCGAAGATCACGTGCACGTTGGCGAACTTGTCGTCGTAGTTGGTCATGGTCACGTAGTACAGGTCCAGCTTGCGCATGCCCTGC
>CADCTQ010000629.1:4096-6634 GCA_902805615.1 uncultured Cytophagales bacterium | reverse complement strand
CGTACTCCTTGCGGTCCTGGCGTCTCCTTTGCGCCCTTTGCGGTTCAGTTCCTTCTCGCTCCTCGCTTCTCACTCCTCACTCCTCACTCCTTTTTCTCCGTGGTACTCCGTGCCCCAGGTCCGCTTATTTGGCAACCATCAGGCGCCTGGAGGCGGCCGGCTCCCCGTTCACCATCAGCGTGTAGATGTAGATGCCCGTTTTCAGGCCGCTGGCGTTCAGTTCCACCTTGCCCGTGGCGGGAGCCTTCACGCTTTTCACCAGGTTGCCCTCGTTGTCGAAGAGCAGGATGAAGGCGTTGGCGTCGCCGGGAATGGTGTAGCGGATGGTGGTAGACTGGTTGAAGTTGTTGGGGTGGTTCTGTTCCAGCATCACCCCGTTGGGCTTCTTGTCCAGGAGTGGCTCCCCGCCCAGCTTGTTGAAAGTGATTGCCTTGAGGGCCGTTTCGAGCGTAGCCAGCCGCGCTTCCAGGCTGCTGATCTCCCCGCGCTGGTCCTGCACGGTCTGCTGCAACTCCTGGATGCCCTTGATGGCAATGGCCCCGAAGCCGCTGTAATTGAGCATGTACGTATCCAGGCCGCGTTCCTGGTCTACGTGGTGGGAAACCAAGCCCGGGAACACCTTCTCCACGTCCTGGGCCAGGAAACCGTACTCAAGCGGGTTGTCGGTGCGGGCAGTTGCCGGGCCGTCCGTTTTGAAATGGTACGTGGTGGGCTTGAGTTGGCTGATCTGGGCCAGCATGGAAGACATGGGCTCGATGTCGGTTTTGAGCCTTGCGTCGGAAGTAGCCGAGTAGGCGCCGCTGATCACGTTGAAAGAACCCCGGGACAATCCATTGGCGTACAGCATCAGGTTCCCCGTAGAGGACACCCATTGTTCCCAACGGTCCCCCAAGGACGATTCGAGTTCGTAGCCGAACGTACCGGACTGCTTGATCTTGAGCATGAAGTTAGTAGGGGCGGGCACGTTGATGCCTACCTTGCCGTCGGTACTGATGGCGAAGACGGCGCCCAGGCCAAACCGTTCGATGTAGAATTGTCCGGCATTGATGCCCAGGCCGTTGCCGGTGCCGCCCACGCCGTAGCGCCAGGTGACGTTGTTGCCGTTGCGGATGTCAATCAGGGCGGTGTGGTCGCCGGTAGTAGTCGTTCTGCTGAACAGCGCCAGGCTCGTATTGACACCGTCGCCGCGGTTCACGTGGAAGCGGGAGGAGGGAGAGGTCGTGCCGATCCCCAGGTTCCCGGCGTTGTTGAGCAGGATTCTCGTGTTGCCGTTGGTCTGGACGCGGAAGGCATCCTGCGTGCCCAGCGCGTTGACGTGGACCCGGGCACTGGGCACGGTGGTGCCGAAACCCCACTGGCCCTGGGGCGTCACGCGGCCCTGTTCATTGTTGCCGGTTTCAAAGATGACGCTTTGGGCGTTGTTGGTGCCGATCCGGCCGTTGCTGCCCAGGGTATTGCCCCCGTTCACCCAGTTCTGGGCGGAGAGGCTGGCACTGCCCATGAGCAGCACGCCTGATAACAGCGAAAGCGTAATTTTTTTCATAATGGTAAAATTTAATGGATGTAGGTTGTGAAATAGAAAAAATGAGAAAAGGGTAAGAAGGTGCGCAAAATCTAATTTGCGTAACTTCTCCGGCCGGAGCGGGATCAGGGCATAATCGCCTGCGGTGTTTCTGCACGCTTCCCCGAAACCATTGACAACGAGAACGTTGCTTTTGCGGGAATTAGATTTTCAGGAAGTTGAGGCAAGCTCGGTAATAAAAAAGTCGCGTTCAATACCTAATTTTGGGTATTTTATCAAAAATCGCGTTGCCCGTCTTCCCCGACTTTACGCCCGGCCACCGCATGACCCGCAAGCCGGCCTGTGGATTGGGAATCAGTACCCGGAATCCGGCGTTTCTCGGAGTGGTTTAGCAGAGGGAAGGGGGTAGGGGGATGACTTTCTTACTACGCTTCCGTGAACGCCCCGCAAATAATATTTTGGGCGAAACGGGCATTGAAAGCCCGCCGCGGTTGGAAAAGAGCGCCGGGCTTTTTTTATTGCCCGTTGGACACCCATTACCCCTGATTCCGTCATTCAACCCTTCAACCCTCCTGCATGAACCGCTTCGTACTCCTTGCCCTGCCCTGCCTCCTGTTGTTTGCCTGCACGTCGAAAGAAAAAGTGGACCTGATTGTGCACAATGCCGTGGTCTACACCGTGGACAGCGCCTTTACCGTGGCCCAGGCGCTGGCCGTAAAGGACGGCAGGTTCGTGGCCGCCGGCAGCAACGACGACGTACTGAACCGCTACCAGGCCAACCAACAGTTCGACGCGCAGGGCAAGGCCGTGTACCCGGGCTTCATTGACGCCCACTGCCACTTTCTGCGCTACGGGCTGGGCCTGCAACACGCCGACCTGACCGGCACCCGGTCGTTCGCGGAAGTGGTCGAACGGCTGGTGGCGCACCGGAAAAAATATCCCGTGGCGGCCTGGATCGTGGGCCGGGGCTGGGACCAGAACGACTGGCCGGTCAAGCAGTTTCCAGACCGCGATAA
>CADCTQ010000629.1:0-4086 GCA_902805615.1 uncultured Cytophagales bacterium | reverse complement strand
CGGTACGCCCGTGCTCATCGGGCGGGTAGACGGCCACGCGGCCCTGGCCAGCGGCAAGGCGTTGCAACTGGCGGGCGTAAACGCGCAGTCCAAAACCTCCGGCGGGGTGGTGGAGGTGAAAAAAGGCCGCCCCACCGGCATCCTGGTGGACAATGCCATTGACCTGGTGTACAAAGCCCTGCCGGCCGCCACCCGCGCCGAGATCGTCAGCGGCCTCCGGCAGGCCGAACGGAACTGCCTCGCCGTGGGTCTTACTACGGTGGACGATGCCGGGCTCGGCCGCGGGGAGGTGACCATCCTCGACTCCCTGTACCGGGCCAACCAGTTGTTCATCCGGGCGTACGTGATGCTGGACCCCTCCCCCGAGAACCGCGACTACTACTTCAAGAACGGTCCCTACAAAACCGACCAGCTCAACGTCCGCTCCTTCAAGGTGTACGCCGACGGCGCCCTGGGTTCCCGCGGCGCCTGCCTCCTGGGCGACTACCACGACCAGCCCGGCAACCGCGGCTTCCTGCTCAGTTCGCCCGAGGAACTCCGGAAGCTGGCCGGGGAAATTTACGGGCACGGCTTCCAGATGAACACGCACTGCATCGGAGACTCGGCCAACCGCCTCCTGCTGCGCTACTACGGCGAGGTGCTGAAGGGCAAGAACGACCGCCGCTGGCGCATCGAACACGCCCAGGTGGTGTCGGCGCCCGACGTGGCCCGCTTCAGCGAGTTCGGCGTGATTCCCTCGGTGCAGCCCACGCACGCCACTTCGGACATGTACTGGGCCGGCGACCGGCTCGGGAAGGACCGCGTCCAAACGGCCTACGCCTACAAAAACCTGCTCCGGCAGAACGGAATGCTGGCCCTGGGCAGCGACTTCCCCGTGGAAGACATCAACCCGCTGTACGGCTTCCACGCGGCGGTGGCCCGGCAGGACGACAAAGGCTACCCGGCGGGCGGCTTCCAGATGGACAATGCCCTCACCCGCGAAGAGGCCCTGCGCGGCATGACCACCTGGGCGGCCTACAGCAATTTCGAGGAAAAGGAGAAGGGCAGCATCGGGCCGGGCAAACTGGCCGACTTCGTGATCCTGGAGGCCGACATCATGAAGGCGCCGGCGGCCGAGTTGCGGACGGTGAAGGTGCGCCAGACGTTCATCGGCGGCAAGGAAGTCTACAACCGCAACGGCGAAAAGCTGGCTGCCCGGTAGGTGTCTTTATGCCCAAAGAATTACCACGGAGAGACACGGAGAAATAAACTTAACCGCAAGGGGCGCAAAGGAGACGCAAGGATCGCAAGGGGAACGCGTGGCTCTTTGCGCCCTTTGCGTCTTCTCTTTGCGATCCTTGCGGTTAAGTTCTTTTCTTTCTCTAAATGTACCTCCGTGAGTGCCGGGATAAAAAATGTCCGCCAATCCTTGTACATATTTACGAAATATTCGTAATATTACGAAACATTCGTAGAAAGCGATGGAAAAGCTAACCCAACAAGAGGAAGAAGCCATGCAGGCTGTGTGGAAGTGCAACGGCGGGTTCATTAAGGACTTCCTGGAAGGGTTGCCCGAACCCAAGCCGCCGTACACCACGCTGGCTTCCACCATCAAAAACCTGGAGAAGAAGGGATTTCTCACCGGGGAGAAGGTGGGCAACACGTACCGGTACGCGCCGCGGGTGGAGGCCGAGGCGTACAAAAAGGGGCAGATGAGTACGTTCGTGAGCGACTACTTCAGGAATTCCTACAAAGACCTCGTCGCCTTTTTTGCCCGCGAGGAACGCATCAGCGCCGATGAACTGAAGGAGATCATTGACATGATCGAAAACAAAAAATCCAAATAGCCATGTCACTACTGGTAACTTACTTCCTGCCGGCGAACGTGGCCCTGGTCCTTTTCTGCGTGGCGTACCGCCTGGTGCTGCGGCGATTGACCTTTTACGGGCTCAACCGCCTGTTCCTGGCTTTCGGCATCGTCTTTTCGGTCGCCTATCCCGCCGTTGACCTGTCCGGCTGGCACCGGCAGTACCCGGGCCCCAACCTTTCGCGGCTGGTCGCCGCGGCGCAACCAGCCCCACCCGCAGCCGCCGGTACCGCGGAGCCCATTGATTACGCGTCGCTGCTGGGGGTGGTCTTCTGGGCAGGCGTAGCCGTGATGGCGGGGCGGCTGGTGGTGCGGCTCCTGGCCCTCTACCGGGTGCACCGCCGTTCGGCAGCGGCCCGGTCCGGACCGTACGCATTCCGGCGGGTAGCCGGCAAAGTGGCGCCGTTTTCGTTCTGGCAAACGATCTACCTCAACCCCGATTGCCACAACCCGGCCGACCTGCCCGCCATCCTGCAACACGAGCGGGTACACGTACGGGAGTGGCACACCCTCGACCTGCTGCTGGCGGAGCTGGTGCTGATCGCCGGCTGGTTCAACCCGGCGGCGTGGGCGCTCAAAAGGGCCGTGGCCGAAAACCTGGAATTCCGCACCGACCACCGGGTGCTCGGGGACGGCACCGACCGCAGAACGTACCAATACAGCCTGCTCAGCATCAGCCATTCCGGCCCGGTGCCGGCGCTTGCCAACCATTTCAATGCCATCACCCTCAAAACCCGGATCGCCATGATGAACAAACCCCAAACCGCCCGGCGGCACGTAACCAGGTACGCCCTGCTGCTGCCCCTGGTCGTTGCCCTTGCCTTCATGACAACCCTTGTATTTGGACAGAATACCCCGGCGGCTGCTCACAGTGCCGAGCCATCTCAAAGTTTATCATTCGACGATGACTCGCGGGTGGTGTATTACCTGGACGGCCAGCCCACCGAAAAGGCCCTTGTTGATAAATTAGACGCTGCTGATTTAGAGAAAATAGAGGTATTCAAGCACGAACGTGTCGCCGCCGTCCTCGGTGACCCGCAAGCCGAAGGGCTCATTGTCGTCACTACCAAAAAGAACAAAGATTCCGCCGCCGTTCGGGCGCTGAACGAGAAGATCAAAAATTTGTAAGTCAGGAAGAGTCGTAAGTAGAGACGCGATTCATCGCGTCTAGGTAAGTCGCCAGTAGCCAGTCGTAAGTGGGATCGGGAAGGAACCGTTTCCGATTGCAACTTGCGGCTGGTGACTTCTTTTTAATGGGGGTGGTTCAGCATCACCCCTGATTCTCCTAAGCTTTCCCGCCAAATGCCGTGTTTGTCATGCTGAGCCCTGCATTTTGCTTCCCTGCTGATGCCTTTTTCCTGATACGTATGGAACAAGACTAGGCCGCTGCCTTGCCGCGCCATGCTGAACCACACCCGCTAAAAATCGCTGAAAAAGAAGTCGCCAGCCCCAAGTAGACTGGAAGCGACTGCTTCCCGATCCACTTACGACTGGCGACTTACCTGGACGCGATGCATCGCGTCTCTACTTACGACTATTTACGATGCATTGCTGCCGAACACCCGCTTGAGCAGGTCGCTGACGCGGGCGGCGGGGTCCTTGCGGATTTTGAGTTCCTCGTCGGCCACCACGGTAAACATGCCCTTGAGGGCTTTGGTGGTGGTGTACCGGGTGAGGTCAGTGTCTACCTTCTGCACCAGCGGAATGCGGTTGTAGAGGGTCGTCAGTTCGCCCCAGAGCCGGGTGGCGGTGGTGGCGTCGAGGGCCTTCTGGATGTGGGGCGAGAAAGCCTGGGCCAGCGGGTCGGAGGTTTTGCCTTGCAGGTACGTGGTGGCCGCGTTGTCCGAGCCGGTGAGGATGTTCTTGGCGTCGGTGATCGTCATGGACGTAATGGCGTTGACGAAGATCGGGGCGGCCTCTTTGGCGGCGTCTTCGGCGGCCCGGTTGAGCGTCAGTTCAAATTGGTCTACTTTCTTACCGAAGCCCATTTGCCGCAATTTTGTCGCCACCCGCTGGGCGTCTTCGGGGAAGGGGATGCGCACTTTGGGGTTGAGCAGGAAGCCGTCCTGCTTGTTGAGCTGCGAGGCGGCGTTTTTAGAGCCCACCGTGAGGGCTTCCTTGAGGCCCCTGGCGATGTCGCTTTCGGTGAGCGGCGCGGCGGCGGTGGCTACCGAAGTGGCGGCCGACTTTACCTTTTTCCAGGAGAGTTGGGCGTAGGTATGGTTGCTGGCAATCAGGGC
>CADCTQ010000628.1 GCA_902805615.1 uncultured Cytophagales bacterium | reverse complement strand
GGGAGTTGGAGAGTTAAGGAGTTCGAGAGTGGAAGTGGGTGCGTGAGGGACATCTGGTGGGAAGCGCATCCCTAGCTGGAAGCGCACCAATAAGTAAAAAGCCCGGAGGACCTGAATGTCCCGCCGGGCTTTTTTTATTGATGCAACGTAAATCGTCCAGTCCGCTAACTCTCAAACTCCTTAATTCTCTAACTCCCTATTCTTCCCACTTCATGGCGAGCCACTTGCGTACGGAGGCGAGGTGGTTTTTGGGGAGGGGCTCGGCGGAGAGGGGCTGTTCCTGCCGTTCCTGGGCCACCCATTCGCGCCAGTTGCCTTCGAAGGAAACGGCCGTTTCGGCGTGGGGCGAGGCAAACGAGTCGAGTTCGGCAAACGTGTTGACCACCCGCAGCGACTGGGCCGTGTCCACCGGCTGGGTGCGGTAGTAGTCGAGCATGTCTTTGATCACCACCTGGCCCTTGGGGCTGTCCATCAGGTAGTACACCAGCGACCAGGCCATCGTGCGCGGCGCGTCCGAGTGGTTGTCGTGCCGCGACCACTGCCGGTTGGTCTGCGTCAGGTACTCCTCCAGGGCGGGCAGTTCGCCGTTGGGCAGGCGCTTCTTGAGCCGCTTGTCTTTGACGACTTGCGCACGCACCACCGGCACGGCGCCCGTCACGTCCAGCTCTTCGAAGTATTCCGACAGCCCCTCGTTGAGCCAGCGGGGGCAGTAGTGGGTCTGGCTCCGCAGCAGGAGGTGGCTCGTTTCGTGAAACACGGTTTTGGTGAAACGCACCGTGTCCGGTCCCTGCCACACCACGATCTCCTGGAGGCGGTGGATGTACAACCCGATGTGCGAAGCGATGGGGCTGGAAGCCACCTGTGAAGTGTACGCCCGGTAGTCGTCGAGGTCGCGGTACACGCGGATCTTGACGGTCAGGTCTTTGGGAAAAGCGTAGTCAAACTTGGTGATGTAGAACTTGTACATGAACCCGATGCCCTGCACGAGGTAGTCGCGCACCTCGGGCGACACCGACGAGTCGGGCTGGATGATTTCCACGCGCGGCAGGCGCGTCGTGTCGCGCGTGAGTTCGGTACCGCTGAAGAAGTCCGGGAAGCTCAGTACGCCCAGCCGGTAGGTGGAGACCGGCTGCGAGTTGAACTGGTAAAGACTGATTAGCAGCAGAATGGGGAAAAAAGGAAACAAAATTCTTTTTAACATGGCCAGCTCGTATCGGGTAATCAAAAGAGTATCCTAAAGTTACTGGGAATACCCTTTTGGTTAACGTGCAAAACACATGCAAAAAGTACATCTTTCAGGCCCTTCGGGAAACAATATTTTACGAACGGTCGTTAGAGGGCAACATTGTACTGATTTTTATACACTTACTTCGCGGTCTACGCGATTCTTGCGCTTCCAGTAGAAGTACAAAGGTAACCCGGCCAGGATCAGGGCCAGCCCGATGGATGCCTCGCGCGGACGGTTGTAGAGGGTGATGATGACCAAAGCGGCGCAAAAAAGTACAAACAGGGCCGGCACCACGGGGTAACCGATCACCCGGTAGGGCCGGGGGGCGTCGGGCATTTTGCGCCGCAGCACGAACACGCCGAAGGCCGTGGAACCGTAGAAAATGAACGAAGCGAAGATGAGCATGTCGGTGAGTTGGTCGAAGCTGCCCGACAGGATGAGCATGGAGGCCCAGAAGGCTTGCAGCAACAGGGCGTTGGAGGGCGTGTTGTAGCCCGGGTGGCAGTAGGCGGCCGTGCGGAAGAACAAGCCGTTGCGGGCCATGGCGTAGTAGATGCGCGAAGCCATCAGCAGGGTGGTGTTGGTGCAGCCGAAGGTCGCCACCAGGATGAGCACCGAGATGAACAGGCCACCGCCCTCGCCCATGAACCGCTGCACCACCGCTACGGCGGCAATCGTGTTCTTCGACTGGTGGGCGCCGATCAGCTCGTTGATGGGCATCACGTACAGGTAGGTGAAGTTGACCAGCAGGTACACGCTCATTACGAAGAGCACGCCGAAGATGAGGGCCATCGGAATGTTGCGGTGCGGCGACTTGATCTCCCCGCCGATGAAGCTGAGGCTGTTCCACCCCTCGTAGGCCCAGAAGGCGCTGAGCAGGGCCCCGAAGATCGAACCGATCAGGCCGGCGTCGGTCCAGGACCGGGAGACGTAGCCGGCGGCGGGCGTCTCGATGTGGCTCCACGCGCCCCCGCCAATGGAAAGGCCCAGCAGCACCACCGTAAAAATGCAGATTACCACGGCCACGGTGACCAGGTTGCTCAGGCCGCCGCCGTACCGCACGCCCCGGTAGTTCACGGCCGTCAGCGTCCAGATCAGCCCGATGGCGAGCACTTTCACCCCGAAGTTGTCGAACGGCGTAAAGAGGCCCGCAATGCTCACCTGCGCCACGTCCGGCGGCAGGCCCGACAAGGGCACCAGCGAATGGAAGGATTGGGCGAACACGTACGCAATGGAGGCCGCCGCCGACGACTGGATGACGGCGAAGCACGACCAGCCGTACAGGTAGGCAAACAACGGACCGTACATCTTCCGGAAGTACACGTACTGACCGCCCGAATCGGCGATCATGCCGGCCACCTCGGCGTTGCTCAGGGCGCCGCACAGGGTAATGAGGCCGGCCAGCCCCCAGCACAGCAGTACCAGTCCCGGCGATTGCAGCTCGGCGGCCATCGGGGCCACTTTCTTGAATACGCCCGAGCCGATGATGGAGCTAACGATCAGCATGAAAGCCGAAAAGAGACCCAGCGACCGGACCAGCGTGCCCTGGGTTTTGGAAGATACCGCCATACGTCCAACCTACGCACTTTCACCGGGGTATGCAAGTGGGAGTGGGTAGTGGTCAATGGTCAGTGATTCGTTGGATTGACAATGAATGGGGTGGTATAGAATTGAGCAGGTTGAAGCGCGAAGACGCGGAGTATCACGGAGGACTGCAAAGCGACTCTTGCGCAGGGGTGTCTTTTCTGACAGCGGCAGGATGGGTAAGGGAAAGGGTCGCATGGCGGGAAAGCGTCGCATCGCGGCTCCCCTCCTCGGAGGGGCCGGGGGTGGGTTTACCTGAAGGTTACAAATGATATGGGGATCACCACATCACTGTAGCACTTTCTCTCCACCTCTCCACGCAAATGCTCCTTTATAAGGCATTACAATCACCCAGACCAAAACAGGCTAATACAATGATCCCCATACCACGCGAGGCATATCGGCAAACCCACCCCCGGCCCCTCCGAGGAGGGGAGCCGCGATGCGACGCTTTCCCGCCATGCGACGCTTTCCCCTACCCATCCTGCCGCTGCCGGAAAATACACTCCTGCCGATTGGGTTCCTGCTTTATGCTCGGGGGGCCTCTCCGTTATGCCACTTGTCTCCCCGATACAACCTTCATTGCCAATCCAATTAGTGGTCAGTGGAGGAGGGGCAAAAAAAATCCGGCAAGGGGGCTTGCCGGATTTGTCATTCAAACCTTCGGGGTTTCCGAAACCCGAAAGGTTTTAGAAGTTGCGTTACTCGACCAGCACTTTCCGTACCAGCGGCTTTCCGTCCCGGGATACCTTCACCAGGTACAGGCCCCGGGGCAGGCGGCTCACGTCCAGCGAAACGGCGTTGATGCCGCGGGTGGCCGTTTTGTCAACCGTCAGCACGTTGCGGGAAAGCCCGTCCAACAGGTCCACCGTTACGGGGCCGGCCTTTTCGGCCGTGAACTGCACCGTCAGCCGGTTATGGGCCGGGTTGGGGAACAGCGTAAGGGCCGCCCCGGCCGTTTCGCTGTCTTCGAACGACTGGCGGGCCGTGGCCGTGGAGAGTTGGGTCAGCTGCCACTGCTGGTTGCCGCCGCCGTTGTAGGTCCACTGGTGGACATTGGCCCCGTCAGTGGTAGCGCCGCCGTTCACGTCGAGGGCTTTGCCGCTGTTGCGGTTGAGGATGCGGTAGAAGCCGTCGGTGGTGGCTTCGATCTTCCACTGCTGGGTGTTGGCCCCCGTGTAACTCCAGATCTGCGCGTTGCCGCCGTCGGCTAGCGAACTGTTGCTCACTTCCAGGGCCTTGCCGCTGCCCTTGCCCACGATCCGGTAGAAGCCGTCGGTAGTGGCCGTGATGATCCACTGCTGGGCCGTGGAGCCGTTGTCGGTCCACTGCTGCACGTTGGTACCGTCGGTGGTGCCGTTGCCGTTCACGTCGAGGGCCTTGGCCGAGTGGCGGGCCGTGATCTTATACGTGCCGCTGAAGCTGCCCGTGGTGGTGCCCGACACGGTGATGGTGCGGGAAACGGGGGCGCTGTAGAGGTTGCGGTTGTCCATCACGCGGAGGCGGGCCGTGTAGGTGCCGGGCGTGTTGTAGGTGTGCGAGGGGGCGTTGCTGTTGTTGAAGGGCGTGCCGTCGCCGAAGTCCCACTCGTAGCCCAGGATGAAGTCGCCCGCGTCGGGATCGGAAGAACCCGTGGCGCTGAAGCTCACGGTCAGCGGAGCCGTGCCGGAAGTGGACGTGGCGTTGAGCACGGCCGTGGGAGCCCGGTTGGCAGCCGCCGGGGGCAGGGAAGACAAGGCACCCGCCGGAATGGTGGTCTTGGCGAGGGCCGGGCTGCTGTAGCTCACGGTCAGTCCTTCCCCGCCGGTGGCTTCGAAGAACGTGACGGTAACCGAATGCTTGCCGGCCCGGAGGCCAATGGTGCCGCTGCGTTCCTGCATGGCGTGCAGGCCGTCGTTGTTGACCACCTCGGTGGTGCCGATGTAGAGTTTGGAGCCGTCGTCGGAGGAGGTGTAGAAGGTGTACTGGCCGTCGGCGGGCACCTGCACGTAGCCCGTGTACTGGAAGGCATAGTTGTCAACCCGGTTTCTGACACTCATGTCGAAATTGGCCACGTTGCCCGTCTTTACGGCCGTCAGGCTGCCGAAGGCGGGCAGGGTGCTCCAGGTGCCTTCGTAGTAGGAATAGTTTACGCCGGCCACGGTTCCGCTGGGCGTCTCGGCGGCTTTCAGCGTGGTGGGCGGGGGCGTCGTTCCGCCGGTGACGCCGGAGAGGGGTTCGGTGGTGACCACGCTCCAGGCGGTTTCCTGGATGATGCGGGCCACGTCGGGGCCGATGGTGCCGTACTGGCTGGGCACGCTCAGCCCGCGGGGATCTTGCCCGTAGAGGGTGGCGTAGTAAGTCACCGAAGCAATGTACGACCCCGTGCCCGTCATGTGGATGCCGTCGGAGTACACCTGCCAGATGCTCGTATAGCCCGGCACCTGGCCGGCCTTCATCTTGTTGTTGAGAGCCTGGAAGACTTGTCCCACCGGCACCATCAGCACGGGCTTGATGTCGGTGTGGTTGGTGCGCAGGCGGTTGGTGAGCTTCACGAAATAGTCGGCCGTCTCCTCCGTGTTCGGGCCGGAACTGCCATAGGTGCGGGTCCAGAGCTGGTTCCAGGCGTCAGCCGTTTCGGGGAAGGTAGACTGCTTGCGGGGCCAGCGGGAGTACACGTACACCTGCATGTTAGGGCTTTTGCCCTTGGCCAGGTTGATGTAGTTGGCCCCCATCGTCACGTCGCCGTCCGGGCCATCGAGGCCCCGGTCGAAGGGTTGCAGCGAAATGGCGTCCCACGTGTAGTTGGGCAGGGCGTTGGGGTAGAGGCCGTAGGGCGGTTCGGAGATGCCGTCGTTGGGGTGGTCCCAGATCCATTGCAGCGGGGCGCCGGGAATCATGTGGCGGCCCCAGTTGTGGGTGTTGCCCTTGCTTTCGGCCAGGGCGTCGAGGCCGCCGTAGTTGATGGCGTCGGTTACGCTGTTGCCGATCAGGTAGAGGTTCTTGGTCACCTGGGCTTGCAATGAGATGCCCAGCAGGAGGCACGTGAACAGGAACAGTTGTCTTTTTACCATAGGGATGGTTGGTTAAGTGAAAAGAAAGTGGAGTACAGAAAGGGTTTTATTGCAAATGGACGGTTGGAATCTTCCCGGGCAAAGCGGTGCCGGCCCCGGCCATTGCGCCGGCGGTGGGGCCGGGCTGACCGGGAAAAGGGAAGCTGTGGGTGACGAAGCGTCAGGGGTGGCCCGGAGGGGCTGCCCGGAACCGGTGTAACCGGCCGGATGGGTGACTGGTGGCGGAGATGGGAACGTAAAAGTGACGCATGAAAAAATGGTTGAATGGTGTAAAAGGTGCTTACAGCTTCCCCAACTCACTGCAAATATTTGTGGGAATAAGACAAAAGTATACCCGCCCCGGAGAAAGATGCAAGCAAAAGCGTAAAAAAATTTATAAGGTAAAATATTGACTTACAGCTGTTTAATAAAATTTGTATCGCTTACGTAACCAGCCGTTCCGAAGCGTTTCCCGCTGATTCCGTGCGAAAAAGAGAGGGTTGGGCGGCCGGCCGTTGCGGGCCGCGTATCGCCTGCCCGACCAGCTTCCGGGGGAGCCGTTGTGTACATCTTCCGCAATCTCCGTTCCGGTTGTTGCGCCTTTCCGCCGGGTTATTCGCACCTTTGCCGGATGTACTGGCACCGCAATCCTTCCTGGTTCGACATCCTCTGGCCCGGCTACGTGTGGCGCCGGCCCACCGACGAAAAAGTCCTGTACCTGACTTTCGACGACGGCCCGATTCCCGAAGTGACGCCGTGGGTGCTGTCGGTGCTGGCGCCGTACGGGGCGCAG
>CADCTQ010000627.1 GCA_902805615.1 uncultured Cytophagales bacterium | reverse complement strand
TGCCAGGCCAACGACAACTTCACCGACTTCTTCATGGCCGACGGCACCAAAATCCTCATCTGCCGCACGCTCAAATTTTACGAGGACGTGCTGTCGGACTTCGACTTCCTGCGGGTGCACAAATCGCACCTGGTCAACCTGCACCAGGTCAAAAAGTACCTCAAGGGCAAAGGCGGCCAGGTGATGATGACCGACGGTGCGGTGGTGGACGTGTCGCCGCAGAAAAAACAGGCTTTGCTGAGCCGGTTTTAGGCAGGAAGACGGAAGACCCTTTTTCTCATTTACTCCTTCTGAGGGGTGGACCTAAAAGAATAAAAAGCAAGTCATCCCCCAACCCCCTTCCCTTACCCACGGGCAAGCCCACAAGGGGGACCGCGTACGATCAGGATTCGCAGGATTAGGGGATGACCAGGATTAGCTAATTCTCTCGCAAGGGGGGACCGCGTACCGGGCGGTGCCGCTACCAGGCAACAATCCGTACCCGTGCAACTTACAGTGTCCAATGGGCACGGACGGTTTCTTGTCACAGGGCCGCCGGGTACGGGTCCCCCTTGTGCGGCTGTTTGTGGGCAAGGGAAGGGGGTAGGGGGATGACTCCGGCTGATCGGAGCTATTTTTCCCGGTTTTCAATGGTGCCCACCCCTCATTCACTCTTTCTACACGAATAAACCGGCCCTTTTTCCAAAAAAGCCTCAGAACGCCCCGTTAAAGGAAGGGTTGCGATTTTTTCGACGAATAAACCGGGGAATAAAATATTCAGGTTCTTATTCCGCACAGCAACATTTCATACCTCAACCTTTAACAATCTGTGCCGCGCTTTTCGGGAAGCCCGCCATACATTTGAAAAAGAACAAATTTTCCACGATTCGTTCTAAGGTCCATTCCCGGCTTACCTAACCCATTCCAGCTTTCCCCCACAACATCCCCCTCTTGCGGGCCCGGGACCAGGCTTCCCGTTCCCGCGCAGTTACGGTTACCGTACCCCGTTCCACTTCTTTAACCCTTCCACACATGCTTAACCATTCCAAACGAAGAAGCTACGCCATGAAAGACACTTACCACCCCACCCAAACCAGGCGCCGGGCCACCCTGACCGGCTTCCTGCTGGCGCTGGTGCTCTGCCTGGGCACCGTCACCACCGGCTATTCGCAAACCGTCGTAGACCAGTACGGCCAGTTGCGGGTGCTGGGAAACCGCATCGTGGATAAAAACGGCAACCCCGTGCAGTTGCGGGGCATGTCGCTATATTGGAGCCAGTGGATCGGCAAGTTTTACAACGCCGACGCGGTCAGGTGGCTGCGCGACGACTGGCGCTGCACCGTGGTCCGCGCCGCCATGGCCGTAGACAACGGGGGCTACGCCACCAACCCGGCCGAGAAAAACAAGGTGATCGCCGTGGTGGACGCGGCCATCAGCCTGGGCATCTACGTGATCATTGACTTCCACGTGCACGAGGCCCAGAACTACCAGGCGCAGGCCCGGACGTTTTTTGCGGAAATGGCCCAGCGGTACGGCAACCGGCCCAACGTGATCTACGAGATCTGGAACGAGCCGCTGGACGTTTCCTGGGCGGGGGTCATCAAGCCGTACCACCAGTCCATCGTGAGCACCATCCGCCAGTACGACCCCGACAACATCATTGTGTGCGGCACGCGGTTCTACTCCCAGGAGGTGGAAGAGGCCGCCCTCAACCCGGTTACCGGCAGCAACATTGCCTACACGCTGCACTACTACGCCGCCACGCACAAGCAGTGGCTGCGCGACGCCGCCCAGCGGGCCCTCAACCGGGGCGTGGCGTTGTTCGTCACCGAATACGGCACCACCGAAGCCAGCGGCAACGGCTTCGTGGACGAAGCGGAAACCCGCGCCTGGTGGGCCTTCCTCGACCAGAACAAGGTAAGCCACGCCAACTGGTCGGTGGCCGACATCAGCGAAAGTTCGGCGGCGCTGCAACCGGGGGCCAGTGCGTACGGCGGCTGGACGAGCAGTCAGATCAAGCCGTCGGGGCAACTCGTGCGCAACGAACTGCGGGCCAAATACGTGGCTCCCGTAGCGGCGGGGCTGGTGTCGGGGGCTACCTACCGGATCACAGCGCGGCACAGCAACCTGGTGCTCGACGTCAGCGGCGCTTCCACGGCCAACGGGGCGGCCATCAACCAGTGGTCGGGTACCGGCAGTACCAACCAGCAATGGGTGGTTACCAGCGTAGGCGGCGGGTACTATACTTTCCGGGCGGTGCACAGCGGCAAGAACGTGGACATCAACGCCGCGGGTACGGCCGACGGCACGGCGGCGGTACAGTACACCCCGGGCACGGGCTACAACCAGCAGTTTCGCCTGGAAGATGCGGGTGGCGGCTACTACCGGGTGGTGGCCCGGCACAGCAACAAGTGCCTCGACATTGCCGGCGTGTCCACGGTGGCCGGCGCCGCGCTGCAACAGTGGACCTGCGGCACCGGCGCCAACCAGCAGTTCCGCTTCGACCGGCTGAGCACGGCCCGCCTCGGGACGGGGGCAGAAACGGCCGGGGCGGCGGCAACGGTGTATCCCAATCCTTCGGGGAGTACGTTCCTGGTGAAGGCGCCAGGCAGGTTCGCGTACATCATCCACGACCAGGTGGGCAAGTTGCTCGAAAGCGGCAAGGGCGAGAACCAGTGCGTTGCCGGCGGCGCCCTCCGGCCGGGCCTCTACCTGATCCGGGTACACACGCAGCACGGGCCGCAGGTCATCAAGGCAATCAAGCAGTAAGCCCCCGTTGCCTCTACAACCTGTCCCCAAAGTCCGTCCGGCGGTCCGGCACCGGCCGGATGGACTTTGGGGTTTGCGGGTTACAGGGACCCGCTACGGACTCACAACCGGCGGATTTTAATGTTCCGGTACCAAACCTCCTGGCCGTGGTGCTGAAACATGACGTGCCCTTCCGCGTCCTGCGCAAAGCTCTGGATATCCTTGAATTTGCTGTTTCCAATCAGCGCCTTCATTGCCGGGCTGTTGGGTTGGTATTCGACCACTTTCCGTCCGTTGAGCCAGTGCTCCACTCCTTCATCCTGCACCACGAGCCGGGCCGTGTTGTACTCGCCCACGGGTTTGAGGGTTTTGTGTTGCGGCGCGATCAGGTCATACAAGGCACCGGCCGAACGTTTGGGCTCTTTGTCGTCAAAGCCGATGTCGTCGAGGAGTTGCATTTCGTAGTTCTGGAGCCAGTTGGGGCTGTTGCCGTTGCCGGCCTCCTGTTGCGCGTCTTCCTGCACGTGGAAGAACACGCCGCTGTTGCCACCCTCCGACACCTTCCATTCGAAGGTCAATTCGAAGTTTTTGTACCGCTCCTTGGTGAGCAGATCCACGTTGGCTACGCCGGTGATCGTTTTTAAGGCGCCCCCGTCAACGGCCCAGGCCCCGGTGGGAAAACCGGCTTGCTTATACCCTTTGAGGTGGTCAACGGATTGGCCCGCAAACAGGTCTTGCCAGGGGCCGGCGTCGCCGTTGCCGGAAGGGGTTGCTTTCCGGGAGGAAGTGCAGGCCGCCAGCACAAGCCAGCAGCACAGGAAGATCAGGGAACGGCAGGACATAGGGAATTGAATCAATGAGGGGTGGTCGTAAACCAGAAAGAGATGAAACGAGAAAAGGGCCCGAATGCTGCAAAGACCCGAAGACACCAAGGAACACGAAGACTCGCGTGACCGCACAACCCTTGGTGCCCCTTGGTGGCTTGGTGTCTTTGTGGCGTAAACCAGTCGCTGTTTCCCACAAGAAGCAGGGCAAAAGTAGGCACTGCCCCTGGGGCGCGAAAAGTAAAAATTAGCCAGTTTGTTAAAAAAATTAGCCATTTGAACCAGCCGCTTGCGTGATTCAGTCAAAAACCCGCATCTTTCGAAACGTCTCCCCGCCTGTATGCTTCCCCAATTCTACAAAGTACTGCCGCCGCCGGCCAGCACCATCAACGTGGTGCTCAACAAGCGGCATCACTTCGGCAATCCTTTCCACTTTCACCCCGAACTGGAGATTTCCCTGATTCTGAAAAGCACCGGTTTCCGGTTCGTGGGCGATTCGGTAGAGGCTTTCGAGGCGGGAGACCTGGTATTCATCGGCCCTAACATTCCGCATTGCTGGCGCAATGACAATACGTGCCTGGCCGACCCGTTGCACGAAGCCCACATGCTGACGGTGCATTTTCCCAGGGAATTTCTCGGGGCCTCCTTGTACCAGTTGCCGGAGTGTGAACCCATCAACGCGTTCCTGGAAAAAGCCCGGATGGGCATCAAGATCACCGGGCGTACCCAGCAGGACATTGCGGCGTTGCTCCTGGCGTTGCAGGACCAGGACGGCATCCGGCGGATCATTACCCTGCTGACGATCCTGGAGCATCTTTCCCGGTCTACCGAAACCGCGCCGCTGGCCAGTCCCGGGTTCGTGCAGTCGTACACCGACTCGGGGGCTGAGCGCATCAACCGGGTCTATCTGCACGTGATGAACAACATTTCCAGCCCGGTGACCCTGCGGGAGGTAGCCGCGCTGACGAACTTGAGTGAGACGGCTTTTTGCCGCTATTTCAAAGCCAAGACGGGAAAGCCTTTTTTCCGGTTCCTCAACGAGGTGCGGATTGGATACGCCTGTAAACTGCTGATCAAGTCGCCGCAGAGCATTACGCAGGTTGCCTACGAAAGCGGGTATAACAACCTGGCCAACTTCATCATTCAGTTCAAGCGGATCATGCACCAAACGCCCCGGCAGTACCAGTCGAAATTCAGGTCTTCCGGTCCGTACGGCCCAACCCGGCAAACGACCGGCCAGGAGTGATAGAGAGGATGTCTTTTACCGCTTGCGCAGCTTCTCTTTCGCTTCCTCCACGGTGCTCACGAAGTTGATCCGGCCCGTTTTGTTGCTTTCATAGATGAAATCCCGCAGGCTTTTGCCCGGGTACCCGGTGAAATCGCCGACAATGGCCAGGAAAACGCCGTAGTTGGAAAATTTCTGCAAAATTTCCCCGGCCACGCCGGTCTTCAGGTCGAAGAAAGCCGGCGTGAGGTTCCGTTCGTGGAGGATGATCTTGTCGGCGCCCTGGTAGCCGCAGTTCGCCATCAGGTCCAGGGCGTCCTGCACGGAACCGATGACCCGTTCGCCGGATTGGACCTGCGCCAGCCCGGCCTCGTGATTGATGTCAATGTGCATGCCTGACAATTGGGTAAAGTTTAACAAACCATGGCAGTGCGGGGGCTCTATTCCTTCAGTACAATCGCCCCGTTCTTCCGCAACAGTTCGGCAAGGAAAGCTTCTTTGTCCCGGGGAGAAATGTAAATCTCGTCCCAGCCATTGTACCGGATGATGAGGCCCTTTTGTCCCAGGGCGGGTTTGAAGCCCACGAGGAGCGTCTTGTTTTTGGTGATTTCCCGGATGCTGGCAATGGCGATCCTGCCCCGGAAGGGCCCGGATTGGTACACCAGGGAGCCGTCTTCGATCCGGTACCAGGTATCCATCCACAGCCAGAGGAGAAACGCCACGGGAGCCAGCAGCAACACCAGCGCCAGCGGCTTGTCCGGGATTTCGTCCCGTTGGACCCCCACAATGCCCAGCAGCAGCAGGATGACCAGTGCGTACACGACTTTGGTCAGCCTGCCTTTTTCGGAGACGTACACGCCGGTTTTCATGTGGTTTGTTAAGGATTGAATTGCCGTGAAATTGGTTACCCGGCCTTCCAGCAAAGCAAATATCACCTTTCTTTTTTTCGGCCGGTCCGGTTGCAACTAGGGGTAAAAGTCGAGGCAGTAGCCGGTCTGTCCGGTTGCTTCGCGTTTCCCGGTTTAGGCTCTCCGGGGAAAAGTGCCCATCCTCGTCAATTGCTCCCAATCAATGTACTTTATCCCGGATGCCTTTTCAACCAATGCATCAAAATCCAGCCCTTGTACCCATTGGTTGACTATCTCGTCCACTTCCGGCCAGTCGGGTACAGTGTTCCAATCCGAATCTTTTGGGCAATGCATTCCGATTGCCGGATAAGGCAGACCATGCGGATTGCTCACTGCGATCAAATCATATTCTATTCCTAGCACCCCCGCCGGGATGATCTGGTGCATCTGTAACCTGATTACTTCGAGACACTTCACAATAAGGTCTGGGTCCCAGCCAATCCTCGAATACACGTTTGGCTCAATCAGGATGTAGCCTCTCATAGCGTTCGTTGCTGTTGTTGCTCGTTAACCGGGAGTGTGCCCAACTTCTGGAGTATTGACTGATAAATGGCTTCCGTTGTCATCACGTGCCATCTTTTGAAAGATGAATTTGCCCCTCCTTCCCAATCTACGATCAGGACACATTTTTCGGCGAGGGTGAAGACCTCTAAAACGCCTTTGGAGCCGTCAATGAGACACTGACGGCGGCGTGACACTGGCGGCGGCCGGCGGAACCATGAGGGCGGCCGGCACCTGCCTGATGGGAGTGATTGCGGACCGCGGCCCATACCGGCTTCGCCGCCGTCAGTGTCGTACGTGATTAGCGCCCTCCTCAGTGGATACGCAGTGAGTAGCTACGCAGTGGGCAGGCACCGTTCCTTACGGCTGTGTATCGTTGTTTCGGCACCGGTGGTGTCGCGGCGCGTGGGCCCGGCCCAATGGCGAGGGGCGGGTTGCCTGGCGGGGGGAAGCATC
>CADCTQ010000626.1 GCA_902805615.1 uncultured Cytophagales bacterium | reverse complement strand
CTGGCCGAACACCTGGGGGCTTCCTTTCTGCAACTGCCGCCGTACTTCACGCCCCGGCAGGCCGACGTGCTGGTGAACTTCCTGGAAAACGTGCCCGAAGAAATCCCGGTGGCCGTCGAGTTCCGGCACGAAGACTGGTTCAAGCCCTCGGCAGTGGTGGAGGGGACATTTTTACAGATGGAGCAAATGGGCATCAGCACGGTGCTCACCGACGTGGCCGGGCGGCGCGACGCCCTGCACATGCACCTGACTACGCCCGTGGCAGTGGTCCGCTTCGTGGGCAACGGCCTGCACCCGAGCGACTACCGCCGGATCGAAGATTGGGTGGAGCGGCTCGACGGATGGTTCAAGGGCGGCTTGCAAACGCTGTATTTTTTCGTGCACCAGCCCGACAACGTGCTCTCCCCCGACCTGGCCCTCTACTTCATCCGCCTGCTCAACGGGCAGTTTGGCCTCAACCTGGCCGAGCCGCGCATCAGCACGCAGGCCGTGCAGGGCAGCCTGTTCTAGCCGTTCCCGGTGCGAAGGGCGTAGTGGCATTGCGGGCTTTTTTATCCATCCAAAAGAGAAAGTCTCCCGTAGAATACCACTAACGTTAACTTCAACCACCACTATATGGATTTCAAAGACCAAGTCGTACTGATTACCGGGGCTTCGTCCGGGATCGGAAAAGCCACCGCCCTCGCCTTTGCCGAACGGGGCGCCAAGGTAGTCATTGCCGACATTTCCGAGCAGGAAAGCCAGGCGACGCTCAAAGACATTCAGGCCCGGAGTGCCGACAGCCTTTTCATCCCCTGCAACGTGGCCGACAGCGGCAGCGTGCAAAACCTGGTGCGGCAAACGGTAACGCGGTTCGGCCGCATTGACGTGGCCTTCAACAACGCCGGCATCGGCGGGGCTTCGGCGCACACGGAAGACTACCCGGAGCAGGAGTGGCACAACGTGATTTCGACCAACCTGACGGGCGTATTCCTGTGCATGAAGTACGAATTGCTGGAAATGAAAAAGGCCAAAAGGGGTTGCATCATCAACAACTCCTCGGTGCTGGGCAAGGTAGGCTTCATGGGCTCGGCGGGCTACGTGGCCGCCAGCCACGGCGTAATCGGCATTACCCAGACGGCGGCCCTCGAATTTGCCCCGCTCGGCATCCGCGTCAACGCCGTGTGCCCTTCTTTCACCGAAACGCCGATGCTCAGCCGGGCCGGCCTCGACCGCGACGACCAGTTGCACCACGCCGTTGCCAACATGCACGCCATGAAACGCATGGCCAAACCCGAAGAAGTGCCCGGCGCCGTCATGTGGCTGGCCTCCGAACACGCCTCCTTCGTCACCGGCCACTCGCTGGTCATTGACGGGGGGTATTTAGCGCAATAACAGTCGTAAGTAGAGACGCGGTAAACCGCGTCTCTACTTACGACTGTTTCCGGTTGGGTGGGCGGGTTTTTACAATGCATTTGCCCGGGATTGCGGCTATTTTGCCGGGCCTATGAAGCTACACTGGAACCTCTACGACTTACGGAAGGCGGACGCTATGTCCGTACCGGGCCACGCCCCCCGGGGAATACACGAGTCCCGGCACCAGGTTCAATTGTCGGACACCGCCCGGATGCAGTTACACAATTGCCACCTCTCCGGCATGGTCATCAGTGACTGGCAGGGCAGCGCCGGGGACAGGGGCCGTTTCGAAGTGACGGCCGGGGAGGCCAGCGGGACCGTGATCAGCATGAACTTCATGCTCGAAGGAGACATGCAATCCGATTTTCACGCCTTCGGCAAGGCTTTTCACATTGGCCGCAACCAGCACAACCTGCTGTTCAGCCCCCGGCCCGAAGGGGAGCATACGTTCCGGAAAGGCGTGTCCAGAGCCCTCAACGTCAGTTTTGACCCCAGCTATTTTACCCAACTGGTTGATTTCGACGAAGCCCCCACCGCGGCCCTCCTGGAGCGGATGACCCGCGGCGACGCCTTCCTGGCGAGCCGCGAAATGATGCCCGTGCAGCCCCGGATGCTGGGCATCATCGGGGAGATGCGGGATTGCCCGCTGAAGGGCGGTTTCAAAAAAATGTACCTGGAAGGCAAGGTGCTGGAATTGCTGTCGCTGCAACTCGAACAGAGCTGCCGGCCCGTCCCCGCACCCAGCGCCCTGCGCAAGCCCGACCTCGACCGCATCCGCCAGGTGCGCGAGTACCTCGACGACCAGTATGTACACCCCGCCTCGCTGCCCGAGATCGGGCGGATGTTCGGGCTCAACGAATTCAAGCTCAAAAAAGGCTTCCGCGAACTGTACGGCACCACCGTGTTCGGCTACGCCCTCGAACGGCGCATGGAGCTGGCCCGGAAGCTGCTCGGCGACGGGGTGATGAACGTAAACCAGGTGGCCGACGCAGTGGGCTACGAAAACCCGAACCACTTTTCGGCCGCCTTCAAAAAGCGTTTCGGCTACAGCCCGGGCGTGGTGCTCCGGAGGCTGGGGTGAAGCCCGGCTTGCCCCGTTTTTGGTATATTTGGGTAAACCACAACCTAGTATGGGAGACGCACTGGAACAGAAGAAAAGATACACCCGGGAAGAATACTTTCGCTTTGAAGAATCAGCCGAGGAAAGGCACGAGTACGAGAACGGCGAGATATTTGCCATGTCAGGAGGCACTGTCAGGCATGGCCTTATCACCGGGAATTTGATTACTGCCCTGAACAATGTACTTGCCGGCAGGAATTGTTTTACGTTTGGCAGCGACGTAAAAGTCAATGTAAAAGAGTATGACTCTTTTGTATACCCGGATGCAATGGTCATTTGCGGAAAAGTAGAGTTCATAGAAGGCCGCCGGGACGTAGTCACTAACCCGGTGCTCGTCGTAGAAGTTTTATCTGACTCAACCGAGTCGTACGACCGGGGCCGCAAATTCAAAAAGTACCAATCCCTGCCCTCTTTCCGCGAGTACGTACTGGTGTCCCAGACGGAACCCATCATCGAAACCTACTTCCGCCAAGATGACCAGCACTGGCTGTACACCCTCACCGAAGGACTAGAAGCGTCCATCCAACTGCGCACCATTGACAGCCGGATCAGGCTGAGCGACGTGTACCAGCGGGTGGATGCATTGCCATAAAACCTTTCGGGTCCCGAAGACCCGAAAGGTTTGTCCATTTTTTCTCCTTTTCCTCCTAAAAAATGCCAACATTGGTCAAGATTTTTTAAACTTGTCGGACCACTAACCTTTTTATCCCCCTTTTCGCTGATCATGAAAACCATTAAAGGACCTGCCATATTCCTGGCGCAGTTCATGGGCGACGCTGCCCCGTTCAACTCGCTTTCCAACATCTGCAAATGGGCGGCCGACCTGGGTTACATCGGGGTGCAACTGCCTTCGTGGGACGGCCGGGTGATTGATCTCGAAAAAGCCGCCACCAGCAAGGATTACGCCGACGAAGTAAAAGGCATCGTTTCCGAGGCCGGCCTGCAAATCACCGAACTTTCCACCCACCTGCAAGGGCAACTGGTGGCCGTGCACCCGGCCTACGACGCCATGTTCGACGGCTTCGCCCCGGCGCAGTACCACAACAACCCCAAGGCCCGCACCGAATGGGCCGTGCAGCAACTCAAATACGCCGCCAAGGCCAGCCAGAACCTGGGCCTCAAGGCGCACGCCACGTTCTCGGGAGCCCTGCTCTGGCCCTTCATGTACCCCTGGCCCCAGCGCCCCGCCGGGCTGGTGGAAACCGGCTTCCGCGAACTGGCCAACCGCTGGCTGCCCATCCTCAACGCCTTCGACGAGACCGGCGTGGACCTGTGCTACGAAATCCACCCGGGCGAAGACCTCCACGACGGCATCAGCTTCGAGATGTTCCTCGAAAAGGTCAACAACCACCCCCGCGCCAACCTGCTCTACGACCCGAGCCACTTCGTGCTGCAACAACTCGATTACCTCCAGTACATTGACTTCTACCACGAGCGGATCAAGATGTTCCACGTGAAAGACGCTGAATTCAACCCCACCGGCAAGCAGGGCGTGTACGGCGGCTACCAGGGCTGGGTGGAACGGGCCGGCCGCTTCCGCTCCCTCGGCGACGGGCAGGTGGACTTCAGCTCCATCTTCAGCAAGCTCACGCAGTATAACTTCGACGGCTGGGCCGTGCTCGAATGGGAATGCGCCCTCAAGCACCCCGAAGACGGGGCCCGGGAAGGCGCCGAGTTCATCCAGAGCCACATCATCCGCGTCACCGAAAAGGCATTCGACGATTTTGCCGGCACCGGCTCCGACGAAGGTTTTAACCGGAAGGTGCTCGGTTTACCGTAGTTTCATCGGAAAGAAGGGGAGAATACGGACAAAAAATAGTATTTTCCCCTGCTTTCGATTATGTTTGTGCAATATCTTCGGGCCAATGCGCCCGGCACAAAACCCTTATCCATTTCTTTTTACCGTTCCCCCGTATGAAAACAACCCCGTTCCGCCTGGCCGGGCTGGCCGTTTGCGTAGTGGCATTGACCAGCTTTACGCTGAACTACTCCTCGCAAAGCCCCGTTGCCGTGAGTAACCTTGGACAATACCTCTGGTGCGCGATCAACGGCGTTCCGGTCTCCCAACTCACCTCCTCCTCCGACGAAGCCATGCAACCCGAATCCCCGAAGGCCGAATGGACAACCCTGTTCGACGGCAAGTCCACCAAAGGCTGGCATACCTACCTCAAGCAGGACATTTCGCCCCTGTGGGCGGTGGAAGACGGCGCCCTGGTGCTCACCGGCAAAGGCGCCGGCGACATCGTGACTGACCAGGAGTACGGCGACTTTGAACTGGAACTGGAATGGAAAATTGCCGAAGGCGGCAACAGCGGCATCATGTACCACGTGCAGGAAGACCCGAAGTTCAAGGCTACCTACAACACCGGCCCCGAAATGCAGGTGCTCGACGACGAACGCCACCCCGACGCCAAGCAGGGCAAGGACGGCAACCGCACCGCCGGTTCCCTGTATGACATGCTGCCCCCCGCCAAAAAGGCCACCAAGCCCGCCGGCCAGTGGAACAAGGTGAAGCTCATCATCAAAAACAACAAGGCCGAACACTGGATGAACGGCGTGAAGACCGTGGAATACCCCACCAGCGGCCCCGAATGGGACAAGATGGTGGCCGGCAGCAAGTTCAAAGGCTGGGAAGGCTTCGGCAAGTACGCCAAAGGCCGCATTGCCCTCCAGGACCACGGCGACAAAGTATGGTTCCGCAACATCCGGATCAGAGAACTGTAGCAGTGTTCAGGTATTGGGGTATTGAGCAATTAAGGTGTTGGGAGGGTACGCGACTAATCATACCGCGTTTTTAGTGCCTTCTGCCTGCTTCCCGGTACCCCAGTACCCCAATCCCCTCGATACCTTAACTCCCAACCTCCATTTTTATGGCAACCTCTTCCCGCCGCAACGTCCTCAAAACCATCGCCGGCAGTGCCGCCGCCCTTACCTCCGTCCCTTCGCTGGCCCAACGTATGGAAGCAAATGAACAAGCCATGGGGCCCGCCCTCAAGGGCCGCATCAACCACTCGGTGTGCCGGTGGTGCTACGACAAGATTCCCCTCGAAGAGTTGTGCAAATCGGCCAAGGCCATGGGCATCCAGTCCATCGAACTGACCGGCCCCGACGATTGGCCGGTTCTCAAAAAGCACGGCCTCACCTCGGCCATGCCGTGGGGCGCCGGCAAGGGCATCGTGGACGGGTTCAACGACCCCAAGCTGCACGATGAACTGATCGCCAGCTACGAAGCCATTTTCCCCAAACTCGCCGCCGCGGGCCTCAACCAGGTCATCTGCTTCTCGGGCAACCGCAAGGGCCTCGACGACGAGCAGGGCCTCAAGAACTGCGCCCAGGGCCTCAAACGCCTGATGAAGTCGGCCGAGAAACACAAGGTGACGATGGTGATGGAACTGCTCAACAGCAAGGTGGACCACAAAGACTACCAGTGCGACCACACCGCCTGGGGCGCCGAACTGTGCAAGGCCGTGGGTTCGGAGAACTTCAAGCTGCTCTACGACATCTACCACATGCAGATCATGGAAGGCGACGTGATCCGCAACATCAGGGACCATTACAAGTACATTTCCCACTTCCACACGGGCGGCGTGCCGGGCCGCAACGAGATTGACGAAACGCAGGAACTCAACTACCCGGCCATCATGAAAGCCATTGCCGACCTGGGCTACAAAGGCTTCGTGGCGCAGGAGTTCATTCCCAAACGCGAAGACAAACTGGCCTCCCTCCGCCAGGGCGTCCATATCTGCGACGTGTAGCGTCAGCCAATACCCCTCAGCCTGGGCCACTGCTTTTCGCGGTGGCCTTTTCTTTGCCCCACCCGGTAATTACCAATGACCAAAGACCGATTGATGCTCCGGCAACGAATGGAAGCCCCGCGACGAACAAAAAGAACGTCATCCGGTTTAGGAGAATGAATTGATAACGGATTAGGATGATTTTGATACCTAGTTTGATTAATACCCTGTGATTGGGTAAATTAGACGCTGGTTTTTTGCCCCCGGATTTCCCCCAAAACCCTCTCTCTTAACCTCTACCACGAATGCAATTCAATAAAACTTCACTCATCAGAATCGCCGCAGTTCTGGTTTGCGCAGGCATCATCTTCGGCGTTTTCGCCTACTTCCGACAAAAG
>CADCTQ010000625.1 GCA_902805615.1 uncultured Cytophagales bacterium | reverse complement strand
TCGCCCAGCTCGAAACCGAGTCGCAACTGGCGTTTGTGCTGGCCCACGAGCTTACGCACTACTTCAACAAGCACGTGGTCAACAAGTACGTGGAGAACCAGAAGATCACCAGGGGCAAAAAGGTGTACCAGTCGCTGTCGGTCGAGGAGAAAATGCTCACGCGCAGCAACTACTCCAAGGAACTCGAAACCGAAGCCGACCTGCACGGGCTCGACCTCTTCCTCAAGTCGGAGTACAGCACCGCCCAGCTGAAAGGGGTTTTCGACGTGCTGCAATATTCTTACCTGCCCTTCGACGACGTGCCCTTCCAAAAATCCTTCCTGGAAGCCAAAGGCATGACGTTTCCTGCTTCGTACTTCCTCTACAAGGTAAAGCCCATTGCCCCGCCTGAGGAGGAAGACGAAGCCAAGAGCACGCACCCCAGCATTGACAAGCGGCGAACCTACATCATGGAAAAAGTTGCGGGCCAGACCAGTGCCAGCAAGCAGACTTACCTCGTCTCGGAGCAAGCTTTCAAGCACGCCCGCAAAACGGCCCGCTACGAAGTCGCTTCGCTCTACCTGGCCGGCCTTCAGTACGAAAAGGCCATTTACCACGCCTACCTGCTGTTGCAGGAAAACCCGGGTAACCTGTACCTGGAGAAGGTCATTGCCAAGTCGCTCTACGGGCTTTCGCACTACGCCGCCGCCGATGCGCTCAAAAACGTGCACGGTGATTACGAGGAGGTTGAAGGCCAGTCGCAGCAGGTGTACCACTTGGTGCACAAGCTGAAGCCCAAGGAACTGACCGCAGTTGCCCTCAAGTACGCCTGGAGCCTTAAGCAGAAGCACCCCGCCGATGGTGAACTGGTCACCCTTTCGGACAGCCTGCTCCGTACGCTCGTATTCAAGCACAGCGAAAGCAAGCTGGACTTTGCCACCCAACTGCCCACGGGCGGCAACCCCAGCCTCCCGGTGGCATTGGTCAGTACCGACACCACGACCCGGGAAAACAAATACGCCAAGATTGACCTGACGACTGGCGAGACGCAGTTCATCCGGTACGCCTTTGTGGAAAACTTCGCCGACAAGTCCTTTGCCGCGGCATTCGACCAATACTGGAACGAAAAGGAGGCGGCCAGCCGCAAGCCCAAGGAAACCAAAAAGCAGGAGAGAACCCGGCTCCGGAAGGAGCGGCAACTGAAAGCCAAAGAGGCCAAACGCATCCGCAAGAAGGGCGCCGCCCTGGGCATTGACAAAATCGTGATGGTGAACCCGTGGTTCGCCAAAGTGGACCAGCGCAAGAAAACGCCCGTGCAACACGTGGCCTCCGAAAGCGCCGAAATTGCCCTCAACAACCAGATCCAGGAGAATGCCCGGATCGCCAAGCTCGACGTGGAACTGCTCGGCGACTACTCCTTCCAGGGGACCGACACGGAGAAATTCAACGATTATGCTTTTCTCAAAAGCTGGATGAACGAACGGCTCCGGCACATGGACAGCGACGTAACGACCAACAACCTCGACAACGAACGGGTGCAGGCGCTGGTGGCCAAGTACGGCACCCGGTACTTCTGCTGGTCGGGGCTGGTGGACGTGAGAGAACGCAAAAGGGACGCGGGCACCGTGATTGCGTATTCCCTCTTGCTTTACCCGCTGCTGCCCTACGCCATCTACTACGCCGTTACGCCCAAGTACAATACCTACTATTACTCCCTGGTATTCGACCTCAACACGGGCAAGCCGGTCTTCACCGACTTCCAGTTCATTGACCGGAAGGGATCGCAGGACGTGCTCAATTCCACGATGTACAATACTTTTTACCAGTTAAAAAAGAAAAGGTAGCCGTTTATGAAAACACGAATACTCTCCATACTGCTTGGGCTGCTCCTGGCCGGTACTGCTGCCGTGGCGCAGCCGGGTTACCGGGGCAAAAAGCTTACCGTGCAGGCCAACCTGCTTTTTCTGCCGGCGCTGGCCAATGCCACGTACGGTCGCGAACGCGGCTTCACCACCTTTAACACCACCGGTGAAGCTTCGGCCGACTACGCGCTGAGCAAGCGGAATTCGCTGGGGCTGGGCTTTCGCCGCCTGCGTACGAGCAACATCAACGGTTACAGTGAGGATGGATATGCAGAAATAGAAGGCGTGTCGGACAGCAAGGTGTTCGCCAATTCGCTTGAATTGCAGTACCGCGTCTACAAAAGGAAGAGCGGCAACATTGCTCCGCTGGGAAAATACTTCCAGTGGGGAGCCGGCATGCTCTTCTGCGAGGTACGGCAGCCGGGAACGGGCGGCGCCACGCCTTTTCAGATGTACGCCTTCCGCATGGGCCGGGGCCGGAACCGCATCCTGTTCGACCGGATGATTCTCTACCACGGCTGGGAACTGAGCCACGTGGTACCCGCCAGCGGCGGCGAAGGACCCGGCGGGGCTACTTTTTACTACGACAAAGACCCGCTGACCATGGCCCAGTACCGGCTGTGGCGCCATTCCATGGTCAACTTCAAGATCGGTTTGGGTTTTCTTGCTTACTAAACAACTCCCCCGTTTCTCATTTTCGTTATGCAGCTCAAACCTATTTATACTGCCATAATGCTGTCGGCGCCGCTCTGGCTGACCGGCTGCGAATCGGGAATTCCCAATCCCATCGGTAACCCGCCTCCCCGGGAACGGACGGAGGTGTTGGTGGACAACTACGAGAAGTACGACGCCATTCCGCTCTCCCGGAAAACCATCCTGCTCAACGAAGGGTTCGACAACAACACCCGGGGCTGGAAGGTGGGCAGCGGAACCGATTACACCATGGCCATTGCGGCGGGAGTATTGTCCATCAGCACCGTTTCCACCGCCCGGCAAAGCACAATTCCCGTCACGGACCTCAAAGAGACCGACAACTTCGAGATCGAAGCCCGCCTGAGCAATTTCCAGGCCGTCAGCAGCAACGGGGGTACCGCCCTGATTTGGGGCAGCAGCCCCGGCAGTGCGTACTTCTTCCGGGGGAACCCCTACAGCGGGACCATTGAGATCGGCCGGGAAACCCGCACCACAATTACCGAATCTGGATTCATGAATGGCGAGATGTACAAAGTGCTTACCGTGCGTAAAGTAAAACACCTCTATTATTACTTCATCAACGGTACGTACATCAGTAAAGAAATGGTCAACTCCTTCTACGGCCCGTCCATTGGTTTCGAAGGTGGCCGCAACACCAACACGCGGATTGATTACCTGAAGGTAAGCCGCCTGACCCTCTGATGGGCGCAGCGCAACGAGGACGGCAACGCAAAGCGAAAGGCCAGACCCACCGGGGACTGGCCTTTTGCTTTAGATACGGGACCGGCGTCAGCCTTCCATAATCGTGCCCAGGGCGTTGTCGTAGATTTCCCGGGCCTGGGAAGAAGTAAGCAACGGTTTTTCTTCGAACCGGAAGTCGGCGGCGTGGACTTTGCCCAGCAGGCTGAACGGCACGCCGGTTTTCTGCATCAGTTCCGTGAACGGGTCGAGCATCTCCGGTTTTACCGACACCACCACCCGGCCCTGGCTCTCCCCGAACAGGAAGGCGTCGAGCCGGATGCCCCGGTCGGGGTTGATGTTGAAGCCCAGGCAGCGGGGCATGGCCGACTCGGCCAGGGTCACGAACAAGCCGCCGTCGGCCACGTCGTGCGCCGACTCGATGATCCGCTCCCGGATGAGCGTCTTGACGGCCTGGTGCACCCGGTACTCCTCGTCGAGGTCGAAGTACGGCGCGGGAGAGCCCTTTACCTTCCGGTACGAGTACAGGTATTCCGAACTGTTTAGGTCGTTGCGCGACTGGCCCACCAGGAAGATCAGGTCGCCTTCTTTCTTGAAATCCAGCGTCATCTGCATTTCCGGCTTGTCCATCAGGCCCAGCATGCCGATGGTGGGCGTCGGGAACACCGGTCCTTCGTCGGACGACTGGTTGTAGAAGCTCACGTTGCCGCCCGTGACGGGGGTGCCGAACTTCTCGCAGGATTTTTTCATGCCCTTGATGGCGCCCACGAACTGCCAGTACACTTCGGGCACGTACGGGTTGCCGAAGTTGAGGCAGTTGGTGATGGCAACGGGTTCGCCGCCGCTGCACGCGATGTTGCGGGCCGCCTCGGCCACGGCAATGGCGCAGCCCTGTTCAGGGTCGGCGTGGACGTAGCGGGAGTTGCAATCCACGGTGATCACGATGGACTGCTCGGTGCCCCGGATGCGCACAATGGCCGCGTCGGAGGGGCGGTTGGTGGTGCGGTTGGCAACGCCCACCATCGAGTCGTACTGCTCGTACACCCACTTCTTGGAGGCGATGTTGGGGTGCGCCAGCAGGAACTTGCCGACCCGGGAGAGTTCTTCCGTATCCCCGATGTCGGGCACGGTGCTGAGGTCAAACTGCTGGTTTGCCTGGTAGTAGGCCGGTTCGCGGTACTCGCGGTGGTACACCGGGGCGCCGCCGCCCAGCACGAGGTCGTTGGCGGGTACGTCGGCCACCCGTTCGCCGTGCATGTAAAAGTGCAGCCGCTTGGTGTCGGTCACGTGGCCGATCTGTTCGCAGTTGAGGTCCCACTTGTCGAAAATCGCCTTGATCTCGGCTTCCTTGCCCTTCTGCACCACGATGAGCATTCGTTCCTGCGACTCGGAGAGCAGGATTTCGAAGGGAACCATGTTGGCCTGCCGGGTGGGCACGCGGTCGAGGTAGATTTCCATGCCGTGTTCGCCCTTGGCGCTCATTTCGGAGGTGGAGCAGATGATGCCGGCCGCGCCCATGTCCTGGATGCCCACTACGCTGCCGGTGGCAATCACTTCCAGGGTGGCTTCGAGCAGGAGCTTTTCCTGGAAAGGGTCGCCGACCTGCACGGCGGGCAGCTTTTCGGCGGAGTGTTCGCCAATGTCCTCGGAGGCAAACGTGGCCCCGTGGATGCCGTCCTTGCCGGTGGCCGAGCCGACGATGAACACCGGGTTGCCCACGCCGTAGGAGATGGCCTTAGCCACTTTACCCGTTTCCACGATGCCCGCCGAAAACGCGTTGACCAGCGGGTTTACGTTGAAGGAATCGTCGAAGAACACCTCGCCGCCCACGGTGGGAATGCCGAACGCGTTGCCGTAATCGCCGATGCCTTTCACCACGCCCTTGAGCAGCCGCTTGGTTTTGTCGAGTTTGAGGTCGCCGAAGCGCAACGAGTTGAGTTGGGCGATGGGCCGGGCCCCCATGGTGAAAATGTCGCGGTTGATGCCGCCCACGCCGGTCGCGGCGCCCTGGTACGGCTCAATGGCCGAAGGGTGGTTGTGCGATTCGATCTTGAAGGAGCAGGCCAGCCCGTTGCCGATGTCCACCAGCCCGGCGTTTTCCTCACCCGCCTTGGCCAGCATCCGGGAAGAATCCTTGGGCAACTGTTTGAGCCACACGATGGAGTTCTTGTAGGAGCAGTGTTCCGACCACATCACCGAGAAGATGCTCAGCTCGGTGAAGTTCGGCGTGCGCCCCAGGATTTGCTTGATGCGTTCGAATTCTTCCGGCAGCAGGCCCAGCTTGCGGGCGGTTTCCAGGGTGGGCAGGTTGGTTTCGGTAAGCATGAGAAAGAAGTTAAAACAAATATTGGTATCCCCGGAAGTGTTTTTTTGCCTTTTTTCCGACAGGTTCTCCCGGGAAGGAGCGGCGCCAAAATTAGCTAAAATAGGCTGGATTCGGGGCCGAAGGATGGTGTTTTAACGTGTGCCGGTGAATAATTTCCGCAAATAGTACATGCTTAAGCATTTGGGGGTAAGGGGGTTGTAGAAGCGCGAACTATTGAGTTATTTTATAAATCTTTGTTTTTATTCTTTTTATGCACAAAATTATACGTAGCAGCCAGAAAGCTTTTTTGGGTTTGGCGCTGTTGGTGTCGGCCACTTCCTGCGTGAAGGTCCAGAGCAACTGCCATCCCCAGGTACAAACTCCCCGCAACAGTAACGAAATCGGCGTATATACCTCGCAGCCTACCTTCCGCAGTTTCCGCGAGACGGTAAAGTACGAGGCCATCGGCAGCAACATCACTTCTTTCGAACGGGTGCTCGAACGCGTAAAGAACCAGGCCCGCCGCGACGGCTGCGAAGCGTTGGTGAACGTGCGTTTCTCCAAGCAACCCATCGGCAGCGGCCGTTTCAGCTCCGCCTTCCCCAAGGTGGAAGCGGTTGGGGTCGTGTTTGAAGACTAACTTCAAGGTTCGGGCTTCAATACTTAGTCAGGATCAGGTTAATATTTCCGGGTGGGCCGTTCGTCGGCGTCCATCCGGATTTTTATTGCCGGTCTTCGGGTAACCTGAGAACTGAACCGCAAGGGGCGCAAAGGAGACGCAAAGACCGCCAGGAGTACGCGTATTTCTTTGCGCCCCTTACGCCTTCTCTTTGCGATCCTTGCGGTTCAGTTTTTTGTAAGTTTCTGTACCGGCTGACAAATCAAAAAGCCCTTCCGGCAATCCGGAAGGGCTTTGCTTTTAGGCGGGGGGCCGTTATTGGCGGAGGGTGATGTCCCAGGTTCTGCCGTTGGCCGTAACCGAGAGGGTCCGGTCGCAGTCGCCGCTGCCGTAGCTCACGGTCCGCTTGGTGCCGGCTTCGGGCGTTACTTCGAGGACGCCGGCCAGCGGGAGCCAGCTTTTCTGCGAAAGGGCGCACGATACGTTCACCACCAGGGGAGCCGTGGTGG
>CADCTQ010000624.1 GCA_902805615.1 uncultured Cytophagales bacterium | reverse complement strand
CTGGCGGATGCTCGTCTTCTGGATCGCCTTGATCATGGACTTGGTGATGGGAATGTGCTTGGTGGCGGCTTCGGACGTGCCCGAACTGAGGGCAAAGTGCGAGACCTGGCCGGGCCAGCACACGTTGCGTTCGCCTTGCAGGGTGCGGCTCCACCAGTCGCGGTAAATGTCGTTGTACATGAACACGGGCACCTGCTTGCGCCATTTCTCGTAAAAGCCCTTTCCCTTGCCGTGTTCGAGTTCGTTGAGTATCCCTTCGAAGTTGTACGCCTTGCTGAATTCCGTCCCCAGGGCCTTGGTCAGCAACTTCTTCAGCTCCTTGCGTTGCAGTTCGAAAGGATTGGTTTGCTCCTGTTCAATGACCTTCGTAAGCTTAATCCCGTTTTTCAGTAGCGTTCCCAGTATGGCCATCCTCGTGATCTTTTAAAACAAAGGCAAAAGTAACCCGAAAGGGCCAGATTTGGAAGTTACTTATCCGGCTTCCCGAAAGCAGTATCCCGTGGCGAAATGTACTTTCCTGGTACATTTGGTGTCTTTCCCGTGTACTGATCTGTTAACCCGTACGTCTTCTCCCCGCCATGTCCATTGCCCACAACATCCATACGGTTACCCAAACCCTCGCAGGCACCGGCTGCCGCCTGATTGCCGTCACCAAAACCAAACCCCTGGAAATGCTCCTGGAAGCCTACGGGGCCGGCTGCAAGCTGTTCGGCGAAAACCGCGTGCAGGAAATGGTGGAAAAATACGAGCAGTTGCCCAAGGACATCGAATGGCACCTGATCGGCCATTTGCAGACCAACAAGGTAAAATACATGGCGCCCTTCGTGACCCTGGTGCATTCGGTGGACAGCCTCAAACTCTTGCAGGAAATTGACCGGCAGGCCGCCCGGCACGGCCGCGTGATCGAATGCCTGCTCCAGATTTACATTGCCCGGGAAGAATCCAAGTTCGGGCTGTCGTTCGACGAGGCCCGGGAACTGCTGGCCGCCCCGGAAACGGCGGCTTTGGCAAACGTCCGGATCGTGGGGCTGATGGGCATGGCTACGTTCACCGACGACCGGGAACAAATCCGGGCGGAATTCCGGAGCCTCAAGGCATTTTTTGAATCGCTTCAACAATCCCCCCTGCCGGCCAACGCCGAAATGCGGGAGCTGTCCATGGGCATGAGCGGCGATTACGACCTTGCCGTGGCCGAAGGCAGCACGCTGATCCGGGTGGGCAGTTCGATATTTGGCAGTCGGCAGTAGTGGCATGTAGAGACGCGATTCATCGCGTCTCCGTGAACGCGTTATCGCGTCTCTACATGCGACTGCTTATTTTTTCGCTTCCTTCGCCCACATGTCCTTCAGGCCCACGGTCCGGTTGAACACCAGTTGCCCGGGCCTGGAATCGGGGTCGAGGGTAAAGTAGCCTTTGCGCAGGAACTGGTAGCGTTCTTCGGCTTTGGCCGTTGCCAGGGCCGGCTCGGCGTACACGGCCGGCAGGATTTGCAGCGAGTCGGGGTTGAGGTGGTCCTTGAAGTCGCCTTCGGCGTCGGCCACGTTTTCCACCTTGAACAACCGGTCGTACAGGCGGGCCTCCACCGGCAGGGCGTGGGGAATGCTCACCCAATGCAGCGTGCCCTTCACCTGGATGCCCGACGTATCCGAGCCGCTCCGGCTTTCGGGCACGTACGTGCAGCGCAGTTCGCGGATGGCGCCGGCCGCGTCTTTCACCACTTCCTCACACTTGATAATGTAGGCGCTTTTGAGCCGCACCATCTGGCCGGGGGCCAGGCGGAAGTATTTTTTGGGCGGGTTCTCCATGAAGTCGTCCGCCTCGATGTACAGTTCGCGGCTGAACGGGATGTCGCGCCCCCCGGAATTGGGGTCTTCGGGATTGTCTTCGCCGTAGAGCATTTCCTCCTGCCCTTCCGGGTAGTTGGTGAGCACTACCTTGATTGGGTCAAACACCACCATGCGGCGCAGGGCAATCTTGTTGAGGTGTTCGCGGACGCAGAATTCCAGCAGCCCCACGTCAATGAGGTTTTCGCGTTTGGCCACGCCCACCCGTTCGCAGAAGTCGCGGATGCTTTCGGGCGTGTAGCCCCGGCGGCGCACCGCGCTGAGCGTCGGCATGCGGGGGTCGTCCCAGCCGCGCACGTGCTTTTCGTTCACCAGTTGCAGCAGCTTGCGTTTGCTCATTACCGTGTAGGTCATGTTGAGGCGGGCAAACTCAAACTGGTGCGACGGGAAAATCTCCAGTTCCCGGATGAACCAGTCGTAGAGTTCGCGGTGCGGGATGAATTCGAGGGTGCAGACGCTGTGCGTGACGTGCTCGATGGAGTCGCTCTGGCCGTGGGCAAAATCATACATGGGGTAAATGCACCACTTGTCGCCCGTGCGGTGGTGGTGGGCGTGCTTGATGCGGTACATGATCGGGTCGCGCATGTGCATGTTGGGGTGCGCCATGTCAATTTTGGCCCGCAGCACTTTCTCGCCGTCGCGGTACTTGCCCGCCTTCATCTCCTCGAACAGCCGCAGGTTTTCTTCGATGCTCCGGTTGCGGAACGGGCTGTCGGTACCCGGCTGGGTGGGCGTGCCCTTCTGGGCGGCGATCTGTTCGGCGGTGCTGTCGTCCACGTACGCCTTGCCCTTGCGGATGAGCTTTACGGCCAAGTCGTAGAGTTGGTCGAAGTAGTCGGAGGCGTAGAGTTCATGCTGCCAGGTGAAGCCCAGCCACCGCACGTCGTTCTTGATGCTCTCCACGTATTCGGTGTCTTCGGTGACGGGGTTGGTGTCGTCGAAGCGCAGGTTGGTGTAGCCGCCGTACTGCCCGCTGAGGCCAAAGTTGAGGCAGATGCTTTTGGCGTGGCCCATGTGCAGGTAGCCGTTGGGCTCCGGCGGGAACCGGGTCACGATGCTTTTATATTTTCCCGTTTCCAGGTCGCCGGCGACGATCTCTTCGAGAAAGTTGAGGCTTTTTTCTTCGCTCATCAAATGCTGCATTTAGGTAGAACCGCAAAGGTAGGAAGGGTTCGGGACTTGTTGCGCGCCGGATCGGGGACATTCGGGACCCGATTTTAACCTCCGGCGGAGCCCATCGAACCGGCCGCGCCCTTTTGGTACCCATGCAAGCAAAAAATCTTTTCTTTCTCCCTGGCGCCCTTTTTACTACACTTTTCCAATAGGCTGCTGCACTATTCAAAGATCTGCAAGAAATATGGTAGCATTTGCAAGATCCCTGCTATGTAAGATTCCTTGCAAAAAGGGCCTTGTAACAAATCTGTCAGGATTTGAAATGACGGTGTTAGACAAAGGCCCCTCCGCCGCTATAGTTTTGTATCACCAACCGGCACTGATCCCAACGCAGGGCCCGCCGCAGGAAAAGTCACCCGGACGGTACGAGCAACCCAGAAAGACCATACAAACTACGATAAAGGGAACCCAATTTTAATTGACCACGAGCAACCTACTTTTAAAAACAGACCACTTACAATTCCTTATTCAATGCCGCTTGCCTGATCAAACCAACCACGAGAACCTAATACTTAAAATTGAATGCGCCTGCCCTAATCAAACCACCTACGAGAACCGATTACCTGAACCGAATGCGAATGCGCTTGCCCTAATCAAACCACGAGAACCTGATCTTTACCATTGATCTAATGCCCAATGCGCTTGCCTAATCAAACCAACCACGAGAACCTACTACTTAAAACCGAATGCCGCTTGCCCTAATCAAACCACTTACGAGAACCGATTACTTGAACCGAATGCCTTTTTAATGCAACCAATTCAAATCAATCAAACCAAACAAACTAAACGATTTACCCCCATGAAAACGCAAAAATTTGCCCTCCTCATTGCCCTTTTTTCCCTGTTCACGCTGGCTTCCTGCAACAAAGACAAAGACCCGAAAGCAGCTTCCAAAACTGATATGATATCGAGCGGTGCCGGTAAAAAGTGGAAAATTTCGAGCATGTTGCTTACTTACAAAGCTGGCGGCCAGACCTTCACCGAGGACTTGATGGATGACGACTACATGGATGACTGTGATAAGGATGACGTGCTTATCTTCTTCAGCAATAAGAAATTAGAAAGCCGGGCAGGAGCCACCAAGTGTAACACAAGCGACCCGGATTTGATGGGCGAAGGCACCTGGACGTTCAACAGCACCGAAACACAAATCACAATGATTGAGGACGGCAGATCTCAGACTTACGACATCAAAGAATTAACTGGCAACACCTTAAAAGGTGAACAAACCGCTACTCAAGATGGAGTAACTGGTACCCTCTCCATAACTTTCACCGCTCTATAGTTCTTTTTCCAATGATGCCTTAAACACCACCAGTACGGACAATGCACATCCGCGCTGGTGGTGTTAACCCTAAGTACCCCCGGGAACCTGGTCAAACCATACACTTGACTTCATCCAAATCCCCCTGTTCGTACCGGACTTCTCCTGCCCGCGGCGCTTCCCGGCCGTGGCAGCAGCACCCACCGGAGGGCAACCTGCGGCGCTAAAGCCGGCACGGGCCGCCCAACGCCTGCCCCGCAACTTCCGCCCAAGCGGCGGAACCTTTGCCGCCCGGGACGGGTCTTTTGCCTGATACTCCTGTACTTCTTCATTTTCCCTTTCCGGAGGCGTCTTTCCGCTCCCCCGGCCGCTGGCTTCTGCCGGCCTGGCCGCGGTGGAGCAAGCATGTGTCCCGTTTTCCCGACTGGCGCGGGGCAACCCGCCCGGCCAAAAGCCTGCCCATTGCCCTAATCAAACCCCCACTCCACGAGCACCTTTTATGTTAACGATTTATAGTACGTTCAGGCGCGTCACGCGCCGGGCAACCGTTGCTGCCTTCGTGGCGGCCGGCCTGCTCCTCTCCCAGTGCAACCCCGACGACACGGCCCCGCCCCCACCCCCGGCCGGCGCCTCGTCCGACGCCGAATACATCGCCGGGAACGGCCCCAAAGTGAAAAATACCCTCTCCGGGACGGTGATTGACGAAAAGGCCCGCCCCGTGACCGGCGCCGTGGTGGAAGCCTACGGGGAAGTCGTGACCACCGACGCCGAGGGTGATTTTACCCTCCAAAACGTTTCCGTGCCCGCCAGCCGCTGCTACCTCAAATGCACCAAGGATGGGTATTTTACCGCTTCCACGGCGTACATTCCCCAGGCCAACGGCACCGGCGTGGTGCGCCTGGTGCTGATGAGTGCCGCCGCTTCCCACCAGGTAGAGGCCGCCACCGGTGGTACGGCCACCCTGCCCGACGGCTCTTCGGTGCAGTTGCCCGCGGGCGGCGTGGTACGCGCCGACGGCACGCCTTACGACGGCACCGTGCACGTCACCGTGCGCCACCTCGACCCGGCCGCCGCCGACTTCCTGGCCCTGATTCCCGGCGGCGACCTGGCCGCCCGGCGGGCCGACAACAGCGGGGCCATGCTGTATTCGTACGGGATGCTGCGCGTACTGCTGCGCGACGACGACGGCGACGACCTGCAACTGGCCAAGGGCAAAGAATCCACCATCACCATGAGCGTGCCCCCATCGAGCCTGGCCGACGCCCCGGCCACCATCCCGCTGTGGTACTTCGACGAAAAAGCCGGCCTGTGGCTGGAAGAAGGCGAAGCCACCCGGCAGGGCAACAAGTACGTGGGCAAGGTAAAGCACTTCACCGACTGGAACTTAGACCTGCCCGGCCAGGGCGTGGACGTGGAGATCAAGCTGGAAACGGAAGGCGGGGGTGGCCCCGGCCCCGTGAAAGAAATGCCCGTTGACCCCGAAAACCCCGGGGAGCCGATCCTGACCGGCGGCGTCCCCTGCACCGGATACCCCACCCGCCACGTGCTGGTAAGCGTCGGCCAGATGCTCGCCCGCACCGACGAGAACGGCTTCATCCGGATGCGGGTGCCCGACAACCGCGTATACCCGGTGCTGCTCTACAACGGCCCCGGCCACGTGCAGAAAATCGCCGACGTCGGTCCCTTCTCCCAGGGTCAGCCGCCCGTCAAGCGGACGTTCAAGCTGCCCTGCCCGGTGTTCGTGGTCGGCCGCACGGTGTGCAACGGCAACCCCTTCCAGGCCGACTTCATTCTCAACACCGACGAAATCCTCTCGTACGGCAAGCGCCCCACCGACGGGAAAGGCGTGTTCCGCGTCACCGTGGCGCCGGGCTACGAATCCACCATCACCGTGACCGACCCGTCTACGGGCAAAAAGCGCAACATTACCTTTACGGCGCCCAAGGAAGACGGCGTTACGGTGTCGCTGGGTAACATTGAGCTTTGCGCCACGCCCCAGGCCCAGGTGAACGACAACGTGATCACGCTCAACGGGGACGGCTACGCCAACGAGACGATGGACCTGAAAAAGATCATCTCGCCCGACGGCAACCCGCTGTACGGCTACTGCCAGGACGGACAGGCCACCAAGGCCGTGGTCGGCAACGACATGGTGGACAAAGCATCCATGACGCTCATGTGGCCCGGTTGCGGCAAACCCGGCATTTTCAACGGGATCTGCCCGGCCGGCCAACCCTGTTCGCCCCACATCAAGCTCTCCCTCGTGAAGGACGGCAAACAGTACCACTACTACACCTGGACGGGGCCCAACCGGAATGAGAATGGCAAAACCATCCGCATCACCATCACCCGCTCCGACGACAAGCTCATTGAGGGCACCTTCTCGGGCATCGTGACCCGCCACGACGCCAAGACCAACACGTGGCACGACCTGGAGATCAAGGACGCCAAGTTCTCGGTGCGCACCATCAAAGGGTAACCGTCGGCCCGACGGCCGGAAAGTGCCACGCCTGCGTACAGGTGTGGCACTTTCCGTTTATATTCGCCCCGTCGTAAAACCACTCCTTTTTCCCATGATCCGCAAAGCCGTCATTCCCGCCGCCGGGCTGGGCACCCGTTTTTTGCCCGCCACCAAGGCCCTGCCCAAAGAAATGCTGCCCATCATTGACACGCCTACCATCCAGTACGTGGTGCAGGAAGCCGTGGATTCGGGCATCGAAGACATTCTCATCATCTCCGGCAAGGGCAAACGGGCCATGGAAGACCACTTCGACCGCAACTTCGAACTGGAGGCCCGCCTGGAAGAAAAGGAAGACGAACGCTGGTACAACGAGGTGCGCCGCCTGGCCGACATGGCCAACATCCACTTCGTGCGGCAGAAAGAGATGAACGGCCTGGGCGACGCCATTTACTACGCCCGCTTCCACACCGGCAACGAACCCTTCGCCGTGCTGCTGGGCGACACGGTGATCAACTCGGTGATTCCCGTCACGCAGCAACTCATTGACATTTACGAGCAGTACCGGGGCACGGTGATCGCCGTGGAGGAGGTGCCGCACGACAAGGTGTCGCGCTACGGCGTGGTGGGCGGCCGCAAGCTGAGCGACACCCTCATGGAACTGTCTACGCTGGTGGAGAAGCCCGCCGTGGACAAAGCCCCCTCCAACCTGGCCATTGCCGGCCGGTACATCCTCACGCCCCAGATCTACGAAGCCATCGAGCACACGCCGCCGGGCAAAAACAAAGAAATACAGCTTACCGACGCGTTTTTGTACCTGCTCAAGCGGGAAAACATCTACTCGCACACCATCGAGGGCAAGCGGTACGACATCGGCAACAAGCTCGACTTCCTCAAAACCAACGTGGAGTTTGCCCTGCGGCGCAAGGAGTTTGCGGCGCCCTTCGCGGCATTCCTGAAGGAAATCGTGCGGGAACTGGAAGCCAGGGAAGCGGGTAAGTAAACCGGTCGATCAAACCCGAAAGGTTTTTGAAACCTTTCGGGTTTGGTCGCCGGGCATGACAGAACAGGATTGTTGCCGATAAATTTTGGACAATATTTATTGGCATTCGCGTTCAATCCATTAAATTTAGAATTATTTTCATACAAAGTAGGATGCACCTTTTCCCTTCCCGCCTGCTGGGCCGTGTTTTGTCTTTTACTGCCCTGGCCGGCATGGGGGCGCTGCTATCGGGGCAGGCGCCCAACAAAACCGTTGCCCCGCACGCCGACGACTTCAAGGCGTACGTACAACCGCTGCCCGGCACGCAACTGTCCATTGACATGGTGGCCGTTGCCGGCGGCGAATTCATGATGGGCAGCCCCGAAAGCGAAACCGGCCGCAAGCCCGACGAAGGGCCGCAGCACAAAGTAAAGGTGGATGCGTTCTGGATGGGCAGGCACGAAATCACCTGGGACCTCTACGAGCTGTTCGTCTACAAGCAGTTGGAAAGCGCCCAGACGAGCACCGTGAGCACCAAAACCGCCTCGCTGGTGGATGCCGTCACGCACCCCACGCCGCCTTACGTGGAAATGTCGTTCGGCATGGGCAAGGTGGGCTTCCCGGCCGTGAACATGACCCAGTACGCGGCCCTGCAATACTGCAAGTGGCTCACTTCGAAGACGGGCGTGTTCTACCGCCTGCCCACCGAAGCCGAGTGGGAGTACGCCTGCCGGGCCGGCACCACCACCGCCTATTCGTTCGGCAACGACCTTTCGCAGCTCAAGGAACACGGCTGGTTCTTCGAAAACAGCAACAACAAGTACCAGCAGGTGGGCAAGAAGAAAGCCAACCCGTTCGGCTTGCACGACATGCACGGCAACGTGGCCGAGTGGACCTACGACCAGTACATTCCCGACTTCTACGCCCAGGCGCAGGGTACGGCCAGCAACCCGGTGGCCCGGCCCACCAAGCTGTATCCGCACGCGGTGCGGGGCGGCAGTTGGGACGACGACGCCGACCGCCTGCGGAGTGCGGCCCGCCGGGCCTCCAACCCCAAGTGGAAACAGCGCGACCCGCAGATTCCGCGCAGCAACTGGTGGATGACCGACGCTTCTTTCGTGGGCTTCCGGGTGGTCCGTCCGCTCAAGCAGCCCTCCAAGGAGGAAATTGCCAAGTACTGGCTCGAAGCCATCAAGGACGCCTAGGACCGATCAGGATGCGCCGGATGAAAGGATTAGCAAGATCAGGCCGGTTCAGGCAGCGATTACTTTATTTAAACCCGGCGACCCGGCATGTTTGTCATTCTTAATTCGTCACTCGTAATTCGTAATTAACTCTCCTCTCCCTCAACCTTTTTCCCTCTACGCCCATGAATACCAATGACTCCTCCGGCGGCTTCTCCCGCCGCGACTTTGTGAAAGGCTCCGTGCTGGCTGCCGGCGGCGTGTTGCTCAGCGGCCTGCCCCTCGAAGCGGGTGTCTACGCCAAAGGCAGCGACGCCCTCAAAGTAGCCCTCATCGGCTGCGGCGGCCGGGGCACCGGCGCGGCCGTGCAGGCCCTCAAGAACACGGGCCACACCAACGTGCAGCTCGTGGCCATGGCCGACGCCTTCCGCGACCGCCTCGACGAGTCGTTCAAGAACCTCTCCGAGAACGCCGAGATCAAAGCCAAGGTAAAGGTGACCGACAAGACCAAGTTCACCGGTTTCGACGGCTACAAGAACGCCATTGCGCTGGCCGACGTGGTGATCCTGGCGACGCCTCCGGGCTTCCGCCCCATCCACTTCGAAGAAGCCGTCAAGCAGGGCAAGCACGTATTCATGGAGAAGCCCGTCGCCACCGACGCCCCGGGCGTGCGCCAGGTGCTGGCCGCGGCCGAAGAAGCCAAGAAGAAAAACCTGAAAGTGGTGGTGGGCCTCCAGCGCCACTACCAGAACAGCTACCTGGAAGCCCTCAAGCGGGTGCAGGACGGCGCCCTCGGCGACGTGGTGGCCGCCCAGGTGTTCTGGAACAGCCCCGGCGTGTGGGTGAAAAAGCGCGAGGCGAAGATGACCGAAATGGAATACCAGATGCGCAACTGGTACTACTTCAACTGGCTCTGCGGCGACCACATCAACGAGCAGCACATCCACAACATTGACGTGGGCAACTGGTTCAAGGGCGCTTACCCGGTAAAAGCCCAGGGCACGGGCGGCCGCCAGGTCCGCACCGGCAAGGAGTTCGGTGAAATCTTCGACCACCACTGCGTGGAGTTTGAGTTTGCCGACGGCACGGTGATGTCGAGCCAGTGCCGCCACTTCGAGAATACGGCCAGCAACGTGTCCGAGACCATCATCGGCTCGAAGGGCCGCCTGGACCTGGAAGGCGACAAGGCCGTGCTCAAGGACTGGAAGGGCAACGTGGTGTACCGCCACCGCGGCGAAGAAGATCCCAACCCGTACCAGACCGAACACGACGTGCTGTTTGCGGCCATCAAAAACAACACCCCGCTCAACGACGCCGAGAACGGCGCCAAGAGCACCATGACCGCCATCATGGGCCGCATGGCTACGTATTCCGGCCAGGTAATCACCTGGGACGAGGCCCTCAACTCGCAGATGAGCATCATGCCCAAGGAGTTTTCCTGGCAGGCCCAGATGCCCATCAACCCCGGCCCCGACGGTTTTTACCCCGTGGCCGTGCCCGGCAAGACGCGGGTGCTGTAAGCTTTTTCTGGTTCTATTTGCAATTGCGTATGCCGGTTCCGCGAGGAACGGGCGTACGCAATTTTTGTTGGCGGGATGCCTAACGGCTTATGAAAGAACTGTTTATCCTGAACGAAAAAAAGAACGATCAGGCACTCCATCCCTTGAAATGACAACAATATTTTTTGCTCGCATTTTTTTCACAAAAAAAGAAATTCTGCCCGGCAAAAGCATTGCGCAAAGCTCAAGAAGTCAAGTTTTTCTTATAAGAACCCGGCCCGGCGAATATTTACCAACCCGTATCGGTCCGGCGGCGCCACTACGGGAATCCGGCAGCGCCGCCGGTTGCCGGGAGAGGCAGCCGCTCGCCTCGTATCCGTTCAAAAACCTACTCCTGTAACTTGCACCAATACTGTTGAGAAGTTGTGTTTCAATAAGGCGATACTTTTGACAAAATTTTTAAATTAACGCTTTTATGAAAATGAACATTAAAAATTCAACAAAACAGGTGTTTAAACATTCTACGTTGGTGGTGCTGGCTGCCGCCATGTCTTTATCAAGCTGCAAGGACAAAGAAGTAGCCCCGAAGCCGGAAGCAGGCATTACAGCAGCAAGCATTGACAAGGCATTTGAAAATGGCTTTATGAAAGGAACCATCAAAGGAACGAGAAGAGATGGTACTGCTTTTGAGGAACCTTTTGAATACAAAGTAAATACTAGCAACACGGTTTTTTCGAAGGTATCTCCAACTGAGCACGCATTCACTTTGAGCCGGGGGCAAGGCTTCGCCACGGATAACAACAACATCCACTTTGGTATTAACGTAACCAATAAGGACCAGGCAGGTGCTTCCGCTAAACTTACTTACAGCTATTTGGAGTTCAGCAAAGTACTGGCGGACAAGAAGTTGTTCTACCTGTCGGCTGCCCCTAGTTTCGTAGCTAAAAATGTAACTTTGCCCATGTCCCGGGTTAATAACCAAACCTATAAATTGGTTTCTAATGGATCAGATATGGAATGGTATACTGACCAGACGCTTCAGGAGAATTTTTACGTGCTGAAAGACACGGATGGCAACAGTATCTATTTCAGCACCAGATATGAGTATGATGCGTTATCAGGTGATGATTTCCGTCGCTTCAGCTATATTGTTAGTAGCACCGGTGTGAAATCAACTACCTCAACCTTGTGGGGTAATGTTAGAATGTATTTTAATGACAGCAATAACAGAGAGTTCCGTACGTCTACCGGAACAAACCTGTCTGAAGTTATTGCCGTGCCTGCTGATACGCAAGAAATAACCAATTTTGCCTATAATGCCACCACTGGCCTCGTTACTTTTGACTATAAGCTCAACATCAGCGAGTTCCGGTCCTTCGACAATTCCTATTTGCCCTATAGTAGAGCAACCAATACTACTCACCATGCTTTAGAAATCAAAGGCAGTGTCAGCGCCACTGTTCATAATGAAATGGTAATGAGAAGAAGTGCTCAATAAGCAATAATAAAAACTGATTGAAGTAAAAAAGCCCGTGTAATGCGGGCTTTTTTATTGCTAATACCGTAGTCTGACGGCATTCGGATGGCCATTCTCAGACTTCCTGGCTCGCTTCAGGTTCAGTAAAATTTATGGACGGGCTGGTTATGAATTAGCCTTTTCAACGTACAAGCCGTAATTTTGACAACCCGGGCCATTTACATACCCATCAATGGAAGAGAAGTATTATCTTGATACCCCGGAATCCATAGCCGGAGGACCAATGCGTTTTTCTGTATGCCCAAACTTTCCCCTGACCTGAAAGAAGCAATCCTGAGGATGCCCGCCGCTGAGAAAGACAAACTGCTGCTGCGGCTGGTCGCCAAGGACGGGAAGCTGTGCCAGAAACTGGAATACGAGCTGCTGGAGGAAGGCACTTCCCTCGACGAACGCCGCGCCGACATCCGGGCGACGATTGACCGGCTGGCCGTGGGGCACCATTACAGTCCCGGCTGGCTGATGATGGACATGCGTTCGGTGAACGGCACGATCACGGCGCACGTCAAAACGACCAAAGACAAGATGGGCGAAATTGCCCTCACCCTCTACCTGCTCAACCGGGTGTACGACGAACAGCTGCCGCACCTGGCCAAGTACAGCAGCCGCTCCGACACGCTGGCGGCTTACGTGGCCAAACGCACCCAGTTCGTCCTCCAAAAACTCGAAAAGCTCCACCCCGACTACTACATCGAATTCGAGGAAGACGTGAACAAGCTGCTGGCCCACGTGCACACCACGGCCCCGGCCAAGTATGCCCAGGAGTTGCAGCTGCCCCGCCAGTGGCAGTATTAGCACCCCGGATGCATACTGTCTGAATTCGCACAACCCCCCTGCGGAACCAGGCGACCGTGCCGCCTACTCGTTGCGTAATTTACTCATACTTAGCATCGTAAGCTGACGGTACGGAAGTTGTGCGCGTCCCTGAAACCCTTCGCCTGCTCCCATGTTGAAAAATTACCTCCGCATCGCCGCCCGGGTGTCGCTTCGCAACAAACTATATGTAGCCATCAACCTGACCGGCCTCGGGTTTGCGCTGGCGTGCTGCATCTGGTCTTACCTCAACTACGACTACCGCAACAGCTTCGACGAAATTCACCGGGACCATCTACCGGCTCGACAGCGTCCGGGAGATTGACGGCGGCACGCAGTCCTGGGCAGTTACGCCCCTGGCCCTGGCCGGCAACGTAGCCCGCGACCACGCCGGGGTGACCCGCTTTGCCCGGCTGCACAGCGCCGGGGCAACCGTCAGGCGGCGGGAACACGTTTTCCGCGAAACAATCCACCACGCCGACCAAACCCTCTTCGACTTCTTCCACCTCCCGCTTTCCGCCGGCAGCCTGGCGGGCTTCGCCAACGGCGGCCCAGCACATCGGCGAATCGTCGTACCCGGCCACCCTCAAGGGGGAAGCGCAGGAACTTAAAGCCCAGGCAGCCCACGTTGGCGGCGAAGCGTACCTGAAGACGATGGGCGTCCGGCTAATCCAGGGTCGCCACTTCCAGGACGGCCCGGCCGACCTGGGAGCCTCGGTGCTGGTGAACCAAACGCTGGTGAACGTCCTGCACCTGAAGGAGCCGCTGGGCCGGCAAATCCAGTTGGACGGCAAGTACCTTACCATTGCAGGGTTGGTGAATGATTACCTTGGTGAATGATTACAAGGAGTACGGGCTGCGTGGCCTGGTGCCGCCTTGCGTACTGCGCCCCGCGGCGCCGGGCGAATTCAAATACCTGGTGGTGAACGCCCGGCCGGAACACCTGGCAGCGGTCAGCGGCTCCTTGCAGGCCGCGTGGCGGAAGGTGGCGCCCGGGGTGCCGTACCGGGGCTGCCCGCAAACCGAACCGGTCGAAAAGGAACGGTACATAAACGCGGGCATTAAATCGGTGGCCTTTTTCCTGGCGGTGGTTACCCTGCTGCTGTCAGCGTCCGGGCTGTTTGCGCTGGTCTCCCTCGACATCCTGCGGCAGCACAAAGAGATCGGGCTGCGCAAGGTCCTCGGTGTGGCAGGTGGTGGCCCTCATCAACGGGTCGTTTGCCCGCATCATGGCGGTGGCTTTCGTGGTGGGCTCCCTGCTCGGATACCTGCTGGTTGACAAGCTGATCTTCCGGTTCATCTACGTGTACCACCCGCCGGTTGGCGTGAGTGCATTCGCGGCTACGCTGGTCCTGCTGGCGGGGGCCTGCGGCGCCACCATTGGCTGGAAGGTGTACCGGGCCGCCACGGCCAACCCGGCCGGGTCGCTGCGGCACGACTGACGGACGAACGCAAAAGGTACATGGGAAATCGGGTCGTTGCGAAGGGCGTTTGGGAAGGCATGGGCCCCGTGACGGTGGGTACTTCTCGCAAATTTAAGTCGGGCCGGGCAGTGGCTTGTCCGGGTTCGGACACCTAAAAGGGCCTAAAAACGCGAAAAACGCGGGTTTTGGCGGAAAGAGCCCTAGCAAACGGCTTTGGTAGTAAAAATGTTTTGTGGAAGATTATTTTTTTTCCCAAAAAATAGCGATTAATCAAACCGATTTTTATATTTGGTTAATTTCCAATTTATTACCCCTCTAATATTATGCAAACAGGTACAGTAAAGTTTTTCTTGGAAAGCAAAGGGTACGGCTTTATCAAGGAGGACGAATCCAATCAGGAGATCTTTGTTCACGTGACCGGCCTCGTGGATAAAGTTCGCGAGAATGACAAGGTTACGTTCGAAAAAGTGGAAGGAAAAAAGGGCGTCAACGCGGTCAATGTGAAGAAGTTTTAAACAAACCCTTCGTCCAAAAACATCTCGTAACTAATAGCCCCGCCAAAAGCGGGGCTATTTTCGTACCATGATGATCGTCTGAACCTTGATGGGCATGATGAAAAGATGGCCTTGATGGTCTGAACCATGATTTACCTGATGAAAGGATGGGCTTGATGAAAAGATGGTCACGACGGAATGCCGCGAAGACCATGGTCATCTTTTCATCAAGTTCATCATGGTTCAGACAGTCAGCAATGTTCAGACGCCCAGCCAGCCTTTCACCTCGTCGAGGGTCGGCATTTTGGCTTCCAGTTTGAGCTTTTTGCGCAGGCCGCCCAGGTCATTGAAGAGTTTGTTGGGATTGGCCGCTTTGAAATCGGCAAACGTGGCAAAGTTCACCGCTTTGAGGGCCGGTATCCATTCCGCCGGTACGCCGGCCGCCAGGAACTCCTCGTCGGCAGGAGCGGTGCTGCGTTTTTCGGGGCGCATCTGCGGGAAGAAGAGCACGTCCTGGATGGACGGCTGGTTGGTCATGATCATCGTGAGGCGGTCAATGCCGATGCCCAGGCCCGCCGTGGGCGGCATGCCGTATTCCAGCGAACGCAGGAAATCCTCGTCGAGCACCATTGCCTCCACGTCGCCGCGCTTGCCCAGTTCCAGTTGTTCCTCGAAGCGTTTCCGCTGGTCAATCGGGTCGTTGAGTTCGGAGAAGGCGTTGCACATCTCCTTGCCGTTGCAGATGGCCTCAAACCGCTCCACCAGGCCCGGCTTGCTGCGGTGCTTCTTGGCCAGCGGCGACATTTCCACCGGGTAGTCGGTGATGAACGTGGGCTGGATCAGTTTGCCCTCGCAGGTGGCGCCGAAAATCTCGTCAATCAGTTTGCCCTTGCCCATCGAAGGATCTACTTCGATGTGGAGTTGGGCGCACACGCCGCGCAGCCCCGCCTCATCGAGCTCCGAAATGTCAATGCCGGTGTAGTGCTGGATGGCTTCGAACATCGTGAACCGCTTCCAGGGACGGGCGAAGTTGATCACGTTTTCGCCCACCTGCACCTCCGTCTTGCCGTGCAGGTCGAGGGCCACGCGTTCCACCATCTCTTCCACCAGGTCCATCATCCAGTTGTAGTCCTTGTAGGCCACGTAGAGTTCCACCTGCGTAAATTCCGGGTTGTGCGTGCGGTCCATGCCCTCGTTGCGGAAGTCCTTGGCAAACTCGAACACCCCGTCGTAGCCGCCCACGATGAGGCGCTTGAGGTAGAGTTCGTTGGCAATGCGCAGGTACAGCGTCATGTCCAGCGTGTTGTGGTGCGTTTTGAACGGCCGCGCCGCCGCCCCGCCGTAGAGGGGTTGCAGGATGGGCGTTTCCACCTCCATGTAGCCCTTGTTGTTGAGGAAGTTGCGCATGGAGGAGACCAGTTGCGTCCGCTTGCGGAAGGCTTCGCGCACCTGCGGGTTCACGATCAGGTCCACGTACCGCTGCCGGTAGCGCTGCTCGGGGTCGGTGAAGGCGTCGTACACTTTTTCGTGGCCCTGTTCGTCCACTTCCCGCTTCACTACGGGCAGGGGCCGCAGCGACTTGGTGAGCAGTTTGAAGCCCGTGACGTGGATGGAGAGTTCGCCGGTCTGCGTGGTGAACACGAAACCCTTGACGCCGATGATGTCGCCGATGTCCAGCAGTTTCTTGAACACGGTGTTGTACAGCGTTTTGTCGTCGCCGGGGCAAATGTCGTCGCGCCGCACGTACACCTGCATCCGGCCGGTCGAATCCTGGATTTCGGCGAATGAGGCGCTGCCCATGATCCGGAAGCTCATGATGCGCCCGGCCAGGGATATGTTTTTATAGTCAGTCTTGTGTTTCTCGTAGTTCCGCTGGATGTCTTCAATGGTGACGTTGACGTCGAAGGGCTCGGCCGGGAAGGGCTCGATGCCGAGTTGCCCAAGTTCTGCCAGTTTCTTGCGCCGGTTCTGCTCCTGTTCACTTAACTGCATGAATTCTCAAATTTAGGACGCAAAACTAACAGTTTTTCGGTTAAAAGGGAGGCGGATCAGGATTTACCGGATTGATGGATGAACGGGATTTGGGTGGGAATACGGGCCGGTGCCGGCCGGGGATGCTGGTCCGGCGGGGAGAAAGAGGGTGATGAATAGCCTGGCTACCGGACTGGCTATTCGCTGTTCAATGCCTTCACCGGGTTGGCCCGGGCCGCGTTGATCGCCTGCACGCCCACCGTGAGCCACGCAACCAACAGCGCCAGCAAACCGGCCCCGGCGAAGTACCACCAGGTCAGGTCAATCCGGTAGGCAAACCCTGCCAGCCACTTCCGGGCCAGTCCGTAGCTTACGGGCAACGCAATGATGACGGCAACGAGTACCAGCCGGGTAAATTCCCCCGACAGCAGGAAAGCAATCCGCGCCTGGCTGGCGCCAAGCACCTTGCGGATGCTGATTTCCTTCCGCCGCCGCTGGGCCGTGAACGCGGCTAGCCCCAGCAGGCCCAGGCAGGAGATAAGAATGGCAAGCACGGCAAAGTAGTTCGACAGCGCGGCTACCCGGCTTTCCGATTCGTACAGCGCCTGGTAATCGGCGTCCATAAAGGTATATGCAAACGGATGCCGGGGCAGGAATTGGCGGTGGAACCGCTTGATGCCTTCCAGGGCGTTTTTTTCCATGCCGGCTTTGATCTTCACCATGATGGTGCCGCCGGTGGGGTCGAACCTGAAAATGAGCGGTTCTACCTTTTCGTGCAGCGACCCGTAATGAAAGTCTTTGACCACGCCGATGATCTGCCGGCTGCTGTTCTCCCAGGCAATGCTTTTTCCTACCGGATCGGTGATTCCCATCATCCGGACGGCCGCTTCGTTGAGAATGATGTTGGTCCTTTCATTCGCGTATTCTCGCTGGTAAGACCGTCCCTCTTGCAGTTGAATGCCCAATGTTTCGATGAAGTCATAGCCCACTACCGGCGACTTGAACATATAATTCCGGTCGGCTTCCTGTCCGCGCCACGAAACGGCACTCTGGCCGTACACTTCGCTCAGAATGTTGCCGTACATGCCCGTAGTATTCACCACGCCGGCAATATTTTTCAGGCCGGCCATGAACGTCTCCAGACTGTGATCCGCTTTTCCTTTCCACTGGAAAGTAATGACATTGTCCTTGCTGTAACCCAGGTTTTTGGTTTGGGTAAATTCGATTTGCCGGTTGATGATGAGAAAGCCGGCAATGAACACCACGGCCAGCGTGAATTGAAACACCACCAGCCCCTTGCGAACCCACAGGTCGCCGGTCGCCGGATCAAGCCGTTTCTTGAGCACCGTGGCTGCCTGGAAACCCGAAAGGTAGCAGGCCGGGTACAGGCCCGCCACCAGCCCCGTACTCAGTACGATGCCGGTCATGGCCAACACGTCCCTGACCCCCGGCACCAACCGGAGGTGCTTGCCCGTCAGGGCGCTGAACTGGGGCAGGAGCAGTATTACCCACGCAACGGCTACCCCCCACGACACCAATGCCAGCAATACGGACTCTGACAGGTACTGGGCGATCAACGTGGGCCGGCTCACGCCCAGCACTTTCTTTACCCCGATTTCTTTGGTTCGCTGCGAGGCCTGCGCCGTGGACAGGTTCATGAAGTTGACGCAGGCAATCAGCAAAATGAACACGGCAGTAATCGACAACAGCCGCACGTACTGCATCCGGCCCGCAACCGGAACGCCGTTTTCGTACTGCCCGTACAGGTACCGGTCGGAATACTGCTGCACGAGCAAAGGAGACTGGGTTTGGGTGGGTTGTTTCGCTTTCCAGTACGCGTTGAGTTTATGGCTAAAATCCGCCGGGTTGGTTCCCTGCCTGAGCACCAGGAAGGTCTGGCACCAGTTCTGATCCCATTCATTCGCGTATGGGTGTTTTTCGAGCAATACGTCAATGGTAAAAACCACGTCGAAGGGCGCCATCGAGCTGTGGGCGCGGGGCGCAAAAACGCCTGCCACCGTGTAGTTTCCTTCGAAGCCGGGGTGCGTCCATGCCAGCGTTTTGCCGACTGCCTGCTCGGGGGTATCGAACAGCTTTTTTGCCAGTTCTTCGGACACGGCAATGCCGGATTTATCGGCCAGTACCTGGTCTTTATTGCCGTGCAGGAGATCAAAAGAAAAGACGTTGAAAAATTCCCTGCCGGCGTGCATTCCTTTTACGGTAATGTGTTTGTCGCCCACCGACAGGATGCCTTCCCGGTTGCGCCAGCTCGTAAAATCATCCACGGCTACGGCTTGCTCCACTTCGGGCAGGTCTTCCAACACTGCGGCGGCCAGCGGAACCGCCGTTTGACTGCCCGTCTGGACTCCCTGCGGCGTGTTCATGTTGAACAGTACCTGGTACAGTTGGCTCTCTTTCGCGTGAAACTTATCTACGTGCAGTTCATCGCTTACCCACAGGTAGATGAGCAGCACGCAGGTAAGCCCCGAGGCTAGGCCCGTCAGGTTGATGAGGAAGGAGCCCCGGTAACGGTTGCAGGTTCTCCAGGCCAGCAGGAAGAAGTGCGCCAACATAACGGTGGAAGGGTTTGGTGAATGAAGCTCTTTCTGTTTAAAAAAAGCCTGTTTGCTCAACTTCCCATTGGTTTAACAAACGCTCTGCCAAAGGGAAAAAAGGCCCGCCCGGCACAAAAGGAGGCTTTCCCCCGGCAAGCACTGTCCGAAGCTGAACAGCACCTGTCCGCTTTCAGTGACCGGCGCCAAAAAGGGAAGTAGGTGCAAGTAGTTGATTGTAAGGGAAATTCTTACGGATTTTGCTGGCCTATTTCCTCTCCGCCGTCCTCCCCGGAGGACCTTCGCAGTGAGCAGCAATGCTGGTCCGATACGCCGAAGCTCCGAGGGGAGGACGGCGCGAGGGTGATAAGCCCAAAAGAAACGGTCGTAATTCGTCATTAACTCACCCCCAGCCGACTACTGCGGCGAAGCAGACCGTGATGCCCAGGAGGAAGCCGGCGCCGACCTGGGCGGGGGTGTGGGCGTTGAGGTAGAGGCGGGCCGAGAGCAGCAGGCCGGCGGCCAGTACGCAGGCCAGCGTGGGGTACAGGAGTTCGATGGCGGCAAAATCGTAGACGATGCCGAACAGGAAGCCGAGCAGGCCGCCCGTGCCCACGGCGTGGGCGCTGATCTTCCAGAACACCGTAACCAGCGTCACCACCCCGATGCACACCGACACGGCCGCCAGGATCACCACCGACAGGTGCAGGCTGCTCAGGTTGCGGGTGAGCAGGAAGGTGTCGGCCCCGTAGATGCACGTGGTGAACAGGAACGGCACGATGCGGCGCGAACGGTCTTCCATCTGCAAGCTTTCGAGCAGCGGCCCGCCGCCGGCATCCGGGGCATCGCTTTCCGCCGCCGCGCCGCGCCGGGAGCCGGCCCAGCCCGACTGGATGAGGAAGTACGTGAGCGACAGGGGCAGCACGAACGTGAGGATAAAGATCATCAGCAGCAGGCGCCACTGGTTTTCGTCGTCGAGGCGGGTGAACACGGAGGGGACAAACGCCAGCAGCAGCCCGTGGAGCAACGTGGGCATCAGCAACGGGTGCAGCACGGCCGAAAGGGCTTGCGCCAGGAGTTTGGGAGTCGGAGAGTTAATGAGCGGACGCGGTTGAAAATGGAAAATCAAAAATGGAAAATGGTAGATGGAGCAGCGGCATTTTCCATTTTACATTTTCCACTTTCAATTGATTTATAACTCCTTCCGCAGGCGGGCCACGGGGATGTTGAGCTGTTCGCGGTACTTGGCCACGGTACGGCGGGCAATGTTGTAGCCCCGGTCGTTGAGCATCTTTTCGAGCTTGTCGTCGGAGAGCGGCGACCGTTTGTCTTCGCCGTCAATGAATTCCTTGAGGATGTGCTTCACCTCGCGGCTGCTGGCGTCTTCGCCCGACTCGGTGGTGATGCCTTCGGAGAAGAAGTATTTGAGCGGGTAGATGCCGAACTCCGTTTGCACGGCCTTGCTGTTGGCCACGCGCGACACCGTCGAGATGTCCATCCCGATCATGTTGGCAATGTCCTTGAGGATCATCGGCTTGAGCTTGCTCTCGTCGCCGGTGAGGAAGAAGTCGTACTGGTACTGGATGATGGCGTTCATCGTTTTGAGCAGCGTCTGCTGGCGCTGCTTGATGGCGTCAATGAACCACTTGGCCGCGTCGAGTTTCTGCTTTACGAAGCTCACCGTTTCGCGCATGGCCTTGTCCTTCTTGTTGCTCTTGTCGTAGGTGTCGAGCATCTCGGCGTACGACCGGCTGATCTTAAGTTCGGGGGCGTTGCGCGAATTGAGCGACAGTTCCAGCTTGCCGTTGTTGTTGGTGAGCATGAAGTCCGGGATGAGGTACTGCGTACGGACGTCGCCCGAGGAGCCGCCGGGCTTGGGGTTGAGCCGGGTGATGAGGTTGACGGCATCCTTCATCTCTTCCTCGGTGACGTTGAGGCGCTTCTGGATTTTGTCGTAGTGCTTTTTGGTGAACTCCTCGAAGTTGTCGTCGAGGATGCGGATGGCATTGACCACGGCCGGGTTGGAGTGGTCCTTGCGGTCGAGTTGCAGCAGCAGGCACTCCTGCAGGGTACGGGCCGCGATGCCGGGCGGGTCGAAGCCCTGGATGGTGTGCAGCACTTCTTCCACTTCCTCCACGGTGGTGTCCACGTTCTGGGTGAAAGCCAGGTCATTGACGATGGCCTCCAGATCGCGGCGGATGTAGCCGTCGCTGTCAATGCTGCCGATGAGCTGCCGGCCGATGACCTGCTGCTTTTCGGTGAGTTTCTCGAAGCCCAGTTGCGACAACAGGGCATCAGTAAGCGTGCTGAGCGTGGCAATGGGCATTTCGCGGTCTTCTTCGTCGCCCCCGCCGCCGTCGCCCTGCATTTTGTAGCCGTTCAGGTCTTCGTCGCGCAGGTAGTCGTCCACGTTCAGGTCGTCCTTCATGCCGTCGTCGAAGCTGTCTTCGGCGTCATCGTCGTTATAGTCTTCGGTATCGTCCCCGTCGTACTCGTCGCCTTCGGGTTCGTCGTTGCCTTCCTCCAGTACGGGGTTTATTTCCAGTTCTTCCTCAATTCTTGCCTCCAGTTCAGCCGTGGGAATTTGCAGCAGTTTGATGAACTGAATCTGCTGCGGCGATAATTTCTGTGAGAGGGATTGTTGTAATCCAAGCTTCTGCATGTCCTTCCGGTTTAATTCCAGCTTACCAAATCAAACCAAAAATACCACTTTTTCCAACGAGTGGTTTAGATTAGGAGGACTTTATTAACGGGCTTTGGCGAATGTACCCGCCCGTGGCGACTGCCGGGAGGCCACCAGGGCACCCGGCAACTGCCACGGGCGGGTACCGTTTGAAACGGGTTATAAGCTACGGTTTACTTCTTTTCGCAACTTCCTTTTTCGCCGGCCTTCGTCCCCGGCACCCGCTTATACCCTTCCCAACACTTCTTGTCGGACGACTTCTTGCTCCCGGCTTTTTTTGTAGCTGCCATAATTGAAATGAAATTGGTTTCCGTATTGTACGGGACACGGCCCCGGAGGTTCGCCGCCCCTTCTTCCCGCTTCTCACTCCCCGCTTCTTACCCCTCCACAATTTATTTTTCCCGGCCCGAACATTAAGGGGGGCATCTTACGTTGTTAGGAGACAACCTTTGCCATAACCCCCCGCCCCCTTCTATGGAAAGCTTTGTACTATTCCTGCTGCTGCTGCTTTACGTGTTTTTACGGGTTGCCTTCGGAAAGGTAAAAGACAAAACGGCCGACGACCGGGTCACTTACCGGGCGGGACTCGACCTGGTGAAGCAGAAACAGTACGACGAAGCCATTGCCTACTTCGACAAGATCATCGGCAAGGACAACCGTTCGGCCCTGGCCTACGCCATGCGCGGCAAGTGCCGGCTGTTGCAGGGCGACCTGCTGGATGCCATCGTGGACTGCAACCGGGCCACGAGCTTCGACCACTGCCTCGCCGAAGCGTACCTCGACAAGGGAATCGCCCTGTTCCGCCTCAAGCAGTTCACGGAAGCTTACCTCGAATTCGACAAGGCCGTCTGGTACCGCAAAGACAACGCCGAAGCCTACCGCTGGCGCGGCATCCTGTGCCAGCAACTGGGCATGGACGAGAAGGCCCGCCAGGACCTGGAAAAAGCCACCCGCCTCGGCGACGAACACGCCGGTTACTACCTGCTCCACATGGGCGGCAACCGCAACCTGGCCGAGAAAAAATAGCCCGCCCGTACTGTACGTACATCAATCAGAGACAACAGAAAGCACCCAACCGCCAAGATCGTAATTGGGGCGCAAAGACGACGCAAAGACCGCAAGGGACACGCGTTTTCTTTGCGCCCTTTGCGATGCTGAAGCGCCTTTGCGTGAAACCTATCTTTGTGATCTTTGCGATTTGGTAATTTGCCCGGCGGACCACGCCTCGCTTCCCCACACACCCATGCAAAGACACCTGCTTACGCTCCTGCTTTTCCTGCTCCCCCTTTTCCTCGCCGCCCAGGCGCCCCTGCCGGTCATTCTGCCCCTGCGGGAACGCGCCGCCCTGGAGGACCGGCTGCTCGAAGAACGCCTGCAAACCCTGCTGCCCGGGCTCATGCGGCAGGCCGGCGTTTCGATGTGGCTGCTCATCGGCCGCGAGTACC
>CADCTQ010000623.1 GCA_902805615.1 uncultured Cytophagales bacterium | reverse complement strand
CTTTTTTGGTTCTTTTTGGGGCAATGCCAAAAAGAACAAACCCAACTTACGCAGCATCAACCAATCCCCATCTTGTTATACGCATATATGCTAATCACATTACCACTCATCACTCACCCTAAGCCCCTCAAATACGCCCATACGCTAATCTCATACACGAAGCTTTACCCACTACTCCCCTCAAAGGCATTACTGCAACCAAGGAGAATCCTCATTTTCTCAAAACGCACTCCCTGTTCTCGAGGATGTACAAGCCCGGCGAGTCGGCCACGTCCAGGAAGTGCGGGTCGGGCGGGTAGTGCGACATCCAGACGGCGTTCGCGTTCTCAATGAGGTTGCCGTCTGTTACACGGAGAAAAATGCTTTTAACCGCAAAGACCACAGAGAGCACGGAGAAAAAGAGAGAATTTGGCAACACGCCCTTTTCTCCGTAGTTCTCCGTGCTCTCTGTGTCTCCGTGGTAAATATTAAATATTATTCCACCCGCAACCTTATTGCTGGATGAGCACCTTGCGGGTAATCACCCGGTTGTCCTTGCCCACCTGGAGCAGGTACAGCCCCGGCGTCGCCCCTTCCACCCGGAGTTGCACCCGGTTGTTGCCGGCTTCGAGCGGCTTTTCGACGTGCAGCACCTCGCGGGACAGCGGGTTGACCAGTGTAAACTGACCCGTCTGGCGCACCGCCGAGTAGACGCTTACCTGCACCTGGCCACCGCGGATGGGGTTGGGATACACCGAAACTTCGCCGACCCGTTCCGCCGCCGTGCCGTCGCTTTCCGCCCCCCGGCGGGCCGGCGCGTTGGCATTTACCGCGTACGCCACCGCATCGGCTACGGCCGGTTGTCCCTCCCCGATGGGCACGTGTACCTGGTAGGCGGCGGTGCCCGTGTTGCCGGCCGCATCGGTGGCCCCCACGGTGATGGTATAGACCCGGCCATTCCCCGACTCTACCCGTTCGGCCCGCAACTGCACCGATTGGGCGTCGCGGCTGATGAGCACGTCGCTCGCGGTGTTGCCGCTGCCCTTGGCATTGGGCGCCTCGTCGCTGGTGACGCGCCGGATGGTGACCGCGGAAACGGTTCCGCAATTATCGGTGACCCCGGCCCCCAGGTCGGCCAGGCGGATCGTCACGTAGCGGTGATCCGGCGCCCAGAGGGACGTGGTGCCCGCTTTGACGGTCACCACCGGCGCCACGTCGTCGGCTTTGATGGTGACGCTTACGGGTGCCGAAACCTGCGTGATGCCTTCGTTGTCGGTTGCCACGGCCGTCACGGCGTAGGTGCCGGGGGCGGCGTTTTGCCAGCTAAACTGCCAGCCGGCCGCCGTTTGCGTCCCCGCCCCGACCGGTTGCCCGTTCGCCCGGAAGGTAACGGCCGTTACGGTGCCTTCCGCGTCGGCGGCGGTGGCGGCCAGCACCGGCGTCTGGCAGGCGTAGAAGGGGGCGTTGCCGGCCGGCGCCGTCAGGGCTACCGTGGGCTGGCCGTAGGCGCGCCAGTCGGGCAGCTCGTCGCGGGTGATCACGTCTTTGTCGTTATAGACCGCCCGGAGGAAGTCGAGGGGTTGGTTGCGGATGTAGCTGTCGCCCGGCCACACCATGAACCACGACCACCAGGTGGCGTAGCCGCGCACTTTGTCGGGGTCGGGCAGGTTGCCGGTTTCGGTGAGGGCCACCAGCTTTTTGCCGCCCAGCAACGCCTGCATGGCCCCCCAGTCGCCGCTCATGTTGGCCGAAGCGTCGGCGTAGATGTCGAGCCCCGCCACGTCCACGTAGGCGTCGCCGGGGTACCAGTTCGGGTCGGCCGTGCCCGTGTACACCCAGACCAGGTTGTGCAGGCCGTGGTGGTGGGTGTACCGGTCGTGCATGATTTGCCAGAGTTCCTTGAAGGGGCCGGCGCCTTTGGCCCCCCACCAGAACCAGCCGCCGGGGGCTTCGTGCAGGGGCCGCCACAGCACGGGCACGTCGGCCGCCTGGAATTTCTTGAGTTCAACGGCAATGGCGTCCATGTCGCGGAGGAGCAATTGGTAGCGTTCCCCGCCCTTGTCGGCCAGCACCGCCGCCAGGTCGAACGTAGTGGCCCGGGTGTAGAAGCCGCTCCACCAAAGCTTGTCGGGGGCCTGGTTGATGAGGTCGGCGGGGGCGTTCCAGTGCCAGGTGAGCGTCACGATGCCGTTGCCTGTGCCCTTCTTCGACCAGGCGATGTACGCTTCGGAGTTGCCCCAGGGCTTGGTGCCGTTTTCCACGCGGGACGGCGAGTAGTCCATCAGGTCCCAGCCGCCGATGGCCGGCTCTTTGCCCGTCTGGTCCAGCACGTAGTCGAGTTCGTCGTGCTGGCTGGCGAGCACCTTGCTGCCGTACACGTCCACCAGGTACGAGAACAGCGACCGGGTCGCCGACGTGGCCTGCGCGTCAGTCAGGGTCTTGGGCGGCTTGGCGGGCAGCGGGGCCGCCGACGGGGTGATCAGGATGTGGTCAACGCCGAAGTAGCCCCAGCCGTTGCCCACCACCACCGTGTTCAAGCCGTCCTTGAGCAGGAATTTGCCCGCCGACACCGTGGCAAACGCGCCCCCCGTCGCGGCGAACATGCCGTTGCCCCGTTCGGCGTTGACCTGCAGATCGTAGCCTTTCTCGCCGAAGGGCGAGGTGTAGCGGATGGACACGTCGTAGAGGCCGCCGGGGGCCTCGAAAGCCAGGCTCACCTTGTCGGTGCCGCTGTCAAAGCCCGTCACGTACCCGGTGCCGGAGTAGCCCGCCGGGGAAGTAGCCGCCGCCACGCCGCTCAGGACGCCCTTTTCGGCTTCCACCCTGCCGTCCACCACCGGGATGGGCTCCACCGGGGCGGCGCCCACGGGGGAAAAGGCAATGTAGTCAATGCCGTACCAGCCCCAGCTCTTGCGGATGGTGACCGTGCTCTGCCCTTCGGGGAGTTGGTAGCGGCCCACGGTGACCGCGCCGAACGCCGCGCCGGTGCCCGGGAACATAAAGGAGTTGGACTGGGCGTTCACCTGCAAGTCGTAGCCCTTTTCGCCGTACGGCGAGTAGTAACCGATCACCAGGTCGTAGGCACCAGCCGGGGCCGTCACAGTGAAGGAGAGCTGGTCGCCGTCATTGTCGAAGCCCCAGGCGTAGCCGGTGCCCGAAAAGCCCGCCGGTGCGGTGGCGATTTCCGTGCCGGTGAGGGTGGCGTTTTCGGCTTCGGCTTTGATGTCGGCGGCCCGCCCGGCGGCCGGCAGCAGCAGGACCGCCAGGAGCACCAGCCCGTAAAACAGTTGTTGGACAGCGTAAAACTTGCGCATGGGATGAGGAGGATTTTCGTGGGAGAACAGTGGCAGAGACCGGCGTTTGGTCTCTCCCAAAGATACCCGCGACGGCCATGCGGACGAGGGGGACAATCGTACCAAAAAGCGGGGGTAAACAGGACAATACCCGGAAATTTTATCCCTGGGCCGCTTTTCCGGTGAAAAGCCATCTGCGAATGATTCAATACCACCCGCAGATTGAAACAATGACACCCCCTCCCCGGCGGGGTTGTTGACTACTTTGGGTGCAGCCTTTCCGGCCGGAAAAGCATTGCGGGCAACTTCTTCTGAACGTGTGTCACCCAAACCCTCACCCTTTTATGCACAAATCCCTACTGCACCGCGCCACGCTGCTGCTTGGCTGCCTGCTCCTGCTCCACCCCGCCCCGGCCCAGGTTGACGCCGACGCCACCGCCCGGACGAAAGCCCTGTACGGCAACCTCCGCCGCGTGGGCAACAGCGACCAGTTCCTGTTTGCCCAGGAGTTTTTCAACAGCTACCGCCAGACCGGCCTCAACGACGGCGAAACGGCTTCCGACAGCCGGGACGTGACCGGCGCCCACCCGGCCGTGCTCGGCTCGGACTTCCATTACTTCCTCTACAAAACTGACAACGAAAAACGCATCCACACCGAAGCCCTCCGGTACGCCTACGGGCAGGGCTACGCCATCACGATGGACTGGCACATGTTCGGCCGCTACGAAGCCTCGTTCAACTACAACGCCGCCAACAACAACCGCTACCTGGTGTACAACATCGTGCGCGACCTGTACGGCGACCGGGCCTGGTTCTACGGGGAACTCGACAAGATCATCAGCCTCCTCAACAATTCGTTCGTGGTCAACGGGGAACGCATCCCGGTGGTGCTGCGGCTCTTCCACGAAATGAACGGGGGGTGGTTCTGGTGGGGCAGCGCGGCCACCAACGCCACCGACTACCGGGCGTTCTACCAACTGGCCGTCAACTACATCCGGAGCCGGTGCACCAGCGTGCTGTTCGCGTGGTCGCCCGACTCGGTGGCCGACTTCAACTACTACCCGGGCACGGGCTACGTGGACGTGCTCGGCCTGGACATGTACGAGATCGGCGACAGTTGGAACACGACGGCCAAGTTCCGCACGGAGATGGGCAAGATCGTGGACCACTGCCAGGCCAACGCCAAGGTGGCCGTGCTGTCGGAAACCGGCTACCGCAACGGCGACGCCAACTGGGCCAGCGGCAACTACTGGAAGGAGCGGGTGCTGCCGGCCATCCTGGGCGACGCCACCGGCAAGTCGAAGAAGATCGCCTGGGTGCTGGCCTGGATGAACGCCCCCTGGGCGAACCCCTACACGCCCCACGCGGGGAGCAGCGCCACGGCGAAGTCGGCATTCGTGGATTTCAAGAACTCCCCGAACGTGGTGTTCGGCAACGAGCTGCCCTTCGCCCTCTACGGCACCCCCGCCCGCACGGCAGTGGCCGGCGCCGGCGAAACCCCGGCGCTGCACCTGTACCCGGTACCCTCCCACGGCAAGGTGACCGTGCGGCTGACCGGCTTTCCCGCAGGAGCCGACCTGCGCATCACGGGTCCGTTGGGCAACACCGTGTACGAACAGCACATGGCCGGGGACCGCGCGGAAGTGGACCTCACCGGCAAGCTGGCCGCGGGCATTTACGTGGTCACGGCCCGCGACGCGGCCCGGGCCATCAGCCGCAAGCTGGTGATTAAGTAGCTTTTACGTTAAACACATGGTGAACCCGCCCGGTACGGAATCCGTTGGAGAGGCCGCGCCGGGCGGTTTTTATTTACATTTTTATAAAAAATGGTAGATTACCAATTCCTGGGGCGGCGATGCGGCGGGCGTAACGTACCCCCTACGGGTTGGTCATGAAGCAACTGCTGTTTTTGCTGGTACTGCTGGTTTGCGTACGCGGGTACGCGCAGCCCGGGCCTCCCGCGGGGTCAGGGGAAGGCGACATTTCTTTCCGCCGCTTTTCGCCCGAAAACGAAATTCTGCAAAGCACCGTCAACTGCGCCTACCAGGACCCGCGGGGCTTCCTCTGGTTCGGCACCTGGGCCGGGCTGTACCGCTACGACGGCCTGCAACTGCGGGCCTTTAAACCGCAGAAGAATGACCCGCACGGCCTGGGCGGGCGGAAAATCCGGACGATCTACGGCGACCGGGCCGGCCGCATGTGGGTGGGCACGATGGACGACGGCCTGTACCTCTACGACCGGTCCCGCGAACGGTTCGTGCCCTGCAAACCCGCACCCGGCGACCCCAACCAGCCGGGCAGCCCCGACGTGACGGCCCTGGCCGAAGACCGGGACGGCCGCCTGTGGGTGGGCACCCCCGAAGGCATCCACCGCGTGGAATGGCCCGCAACGTCCTCCCACCAAACTTCCTCTTCCCCCGCCGTTGGCGAGGCACCGGCCCCGCGGATGGTTCGCTACCCCATCAGCGGGGACACCGTCCGGCAGATCAACGTCATTTACCCCGACCCGGCGGGGCGCCTGTGGGTCGGCACCGAAACGGGCCTGTTCCTCTTCCGCCCCGGCCGCCCCTCCCCTTTCACGCGCATGCCCATCCGTCCCGGCGCCCCCGACTTTTACCCGTGCAACTACATTGCCGCCATCACCGGCCGCACCGACCCGCGCACCGGCCAAATGGTCCTCTGGCTGGGCACCCGCGGGGGCCTGGGCAAAATGATCCTGCCCGCGGGCCCGGAGGGCGAACTGCCGGAATCCCAATGGACGCATTACCGGTACCGGGCGGCGCCCTTCGCCCTGAGCAACAACCAGGTACGGGCCGTGTTCCGGATGCCCGGCGCGGACGGCTGGCTCTGGGTGGGCACCGAGGACGGCCTCAACCGCTTCGACCCGGAACGGGAGGAATTCCATACCTACCGCGCCGACTACGCCGACCCGCACAGCCTGAGCAGCAACAGCATCATCGCCTTCCTGGCCGACCGCTCCGGGGTGCTGTGGGTCGCCACCGAAAAGGGCCTGAACACGTTTGATCCCTACCAACAGAAATTCGGGCTCTACCACGCCACCGTCAAAGGCGCCAAAGGGCTCGTCAACAACGGCATTACCGCCCTCGCGGCCGGCCCGGCCGAAACCGTCTGGGTGGGAACGGGCGGCGGCGGCCTGCACCGCCTCACCTTCAACGCCGCGACCGGCCGCCCGGGCCGGATGGAACACTTTCCCCTGGCCGGGACCCAGGCCAACCCGGCCGCCAGCCACGTGTACGCGCTGTGCGCCGCCCGCGACGGTTCCCTGTGGGTGGGCACCAACGGCGAGGGCATCTACCGGTTCCGACCGGATGCGCTGCGCGACGGGGACCGCAACGTGCGCCGGTACACCCAGTACAAGCAGAACTACGCCGACACGCACGGCCTGACCGACAACTACGTGCTCACCCTGTACGAAGACCGCCGCGGC
>CADCTQ010000622.1 GCA_902805615.1 uncultured Cytophagales bacterium | reverse complement strand
GCATCCTCGTGCGCATAGCTGATAAAGGCGTCATACCGGTAGGACTTTGATCCAGCCTTTCCACTTTCTCGATCAATTTGCAGCATAGGAATTTTCCTGAAGGAGAGAAAAATCTGAAGACTCAATGAAGCAAAAGGGGATAAAGTAAATAACCAAAGGCAAAGCGAATCGTCTTTAGCCCTCAGCATTTGGCCCGGTTTTGCGTACTTCCGTTGCTTACTCAATTTAACTACTCTTTTCCTTACTACCCAGGACCTATAGCGGAACCTAAAATCAAAAAAGCCTCAAATCAGCAAGATTTGAGGCTTTTTTGTACCAGGAGCGGGAATCGAACCCGCACGAGCTTTGCGGCTCACGAGATTTTAAGTCTCGCGTGTCTACCTGTTCCACCATCCCGGCGTCAACTGGGTTTAGCAGTTGCCCTTAAACCAAAAAGCACCGTTGCCGGTGCTTTTTGAGGGGAGCGAAAGACGGGGTTCGAACCCGCGACCTCGACCTTGGCAAGGTCGCGCTCTACCAGCTGAGCTACTTTCGCGTGATTGTGATGCAAATATACGCCACAATTCAAAAACGTCAAGGCCAAAGCCCAAAAAATCGCCAAATTTTTTCCAAACCTTACGTCCGTCCGGTAAGCAGTTGGCAGTCGCCAGTAGGCAGTCAGCAATAAGCAAAGGCAGTAAGCAGTTGGCAAAATGCGCGTACCGCTTACTGCCGATTGCCGACTGCTAACTCGCGACTGCTTACTTCTCCTTCCGCATCACCATCTGCATCTCGTTGAGCTTCAGCAGGGCTTCCACCGGCGAAATGGTGTTGATGTCCACCTTGTCGAGCAGGGCTTTTACCTGTTCCATCTTCGGGTCGCGGGCGTCGAAGATGTTGAGCTGGTAGTTGGCCTTGGGCACGTCGCGCAGCCGGTCCTTGCCCTGGCCCTGGCTGTGGATCTTGTCCTGCTCCAGGTGGTGCATGATCTCGCCGGCCCGCATCACCACCGCCTGCGGCATGCCCGCCATCTGCGCCACGTGGATGCCGAAGCTGTGCTCACTGCCCCCTTCCTTGAGCTTGCGCAGGAACACCACCTTGTTGCCCACCTCCTTCACCGACACGTTGAAGTTCCGGATCCGCGGGAAGTCGTCGGCCAGTTGGTTGAGTTCGTGGTAGTGCGTGGCAAACAGCGTTTTGGGCCGGCTCGGGTGCTTGTGCAGGTGCTCCACGATGGCCCAGGCAATTGAAATGCCGTCGTAGGTGCTCGTGCCGCGGCCGATCTCGTCCATCAGCACCAGGCTCCGGTCGCTCAGGTTGTTAAGGATGCTGGCTGTCTCGGTCATCTCCACCATGAACGTAGATTCGCCCCGCGACAGGTTGTCGGAAGCGCCCACGCGGGTAAACACTTTGTCCACCAGCCCCACCGTGGCTTCGCCCGCCGGCACGAAAGAGCCCATCTGGGCCATGAGCACGATGAGGGCCGTCTGCCGCAGCAGCGCCGACTTGCCGGCCATGTTCGGACCGGTGATGACCATGATCTGCTGGGCGTCGGCGTCGAGGAAAATGTCGTTGGGCACGTAGCTTTCCCCCAGCGGCAACTGCTGCTCGATCACCGGGTGGCGCCCCGCCGTGATGGCGATCTCCCGGCCGCCGGTCACGCGCGGACGCACGTACTTGCCCTTCACGGCCACCCGCGCAAACGACAACAGGCAGTCGAGCTGGGCCAGCACCTGGGCGTTCTGCTGCACCTGGGCCACGTATTGCGAAGCCGTGAGCACCAACTCGTTGAACAACGCCTGCTCAATGGTGAAAATCTTCTCTTCGGCCGTCAGGATCTTCTCCTCGTAGTTCTTGAGTTCTTCGGTGATGTAGCGTTCGGCGTTCACCAGCGTCTGCTTGCGAATCCAACTGGCGGGCACCTTGTCCTTGTGGGCGTTGGTCACCTCCAGGTAGTAGCCGAACACCTTGTTGAAGGCCACCTTCAGCGAGGAGATGCCGGTGTTGGCGATTTCGCGCTGCTGCAACTGCATGAGGAAGTCCTTGCCCGAAAAGGCAATCTTGCGCAGCTCGTCGAGTTCGTCGTCCACGCCGTCCTTCACCAGGCGGCCGAGGTTGGTCACCAGGGGCGGGTCTTCGTTGAGTTCCTCTTCGAGCTTTTCGAGCAGGAAGGGGCACGGGTTGAGCAGGTCGGCGTACTTGCGCATGAGCGGCAGGTCGGCCCCGGCCAGCGCCGCCTTGATGGGCACGGTCTGTTGCAGGGAACGCTTCAGTTGGAGCAGTTCGCGGGGGTTTACGCGCCGGGCGGCCACCTTCGAAATGAGCCGTTCCAGGTCGCCGATGCCCTTGATGCAGCCCAGCAGGTCGCTGCTCAGGTCGGGCTGGGCCGCCAGGAAGGCCACCGTGTCGAGGCGTTCTTCGATGCGGGTTTTCTCCTTGAGGGGCAGCACCACCCACTTGCGCAGGAGGCGGCTGCCCATCGGCGTCGTAGTCTGGTCGAGGATCTGGAGCAGGGGCACGCCTCCCTCCTGCTGCGGGTACACCAGTTCGAGGTTGCGGATGGTGAACTTGTCGAGCCACACGTACCGGTCTTCTTCCAGGCGCGAAATCTTGGCGATGTGGGCCACCTCGTGGTGCTCGGTTTCGGCCAGGTAGTGCAGGATGCAACCCGCCGCCACCACGCCTTCCCGGGTGTTTTCGATGCCGAAGCCCTTCAGCGTGGCCGTCCCGAAGTGGGTCGTCAGTTTCTCGTAGCAAAAGGGGTAGCCGAACACCCAGTCGTCGAGGTGGTAGGCGTTGTACTTGTCGCCGAACAGGCCGGCAAAGTTTTTCTTCTCTTTCTTGCACAGCAGCACCTCCGACGGGGTGAAGCTCTGCAACAGCTTGTCAATGTAGGCCGCGTCGCCCTGGGAGGCAAAGAACTCCCCGGTGGATACGTCGAGGAAGGAGATGCCCACGGCCTCGCTCCCGAAGTGGAGGGCGCACAGGTAGTTGTTGCGCTTGCCGTCGAGCACGTTGTCGTGGAACGACACGCCGGGGGTCACCAGTTCGGTCACGCCGCGCTTGACGATGCCCTGGGCCACCTTGGGGTCTTCGAGCTGGTCGCAGATGGCGACGCGTTCGCCGGCCCTTACCAGCTTGGGCAGGTAGGCGTCGAGCGAATGGTGCGGAAAGCCCGCCAGGGGCACGTCGCCGGCCGCCCCGTTGGAACGCTTGGTGAGGACGATGTCGAGGATTTTGCTGGCCTTCACGGCGTCTTCCCCGAACGTCTCGTAAAAGTCGCCCACCCGGAACAGCAGCAGCGCTCCCGGGTACCGGGCCTTGATGAGGTTGTACTGTTTCATCAGGGGCGTCTCGTTCTTGGACGCCGCGGGTTCTTTCACTTCCGGCGGGGTGGGTTTGGAAAAAGACATTTAATGGCAAGTATGGTATTAACCAAAATTACCGAAAATACCGCTGCTTTCCCGCCCCGAAACGCAAAGAGCCGGTACAAGTTTCCCCGTACCGGCTCCCGTCTGAACAGTGCACTGATCTGTTATGATGATGATGATTGGAACAAATTGAATGACTGCAAGCGCCCCTGGTTCAATTCCGCAGCCAGGTCATCCGCAACCCAATCCGCTGATTCGTTCCGATCATAACCATCATAACAGATCAGTGTACCATTACATCAGTGTACCATCCACGTCAGAATCCCGTGGTCTGCTGGTTGCTCAGCGCGGGGTTGGAGTCCACTTCCAGTTGGGGAATGGGCCAGGTCCATTCGCGGGCCGTGGGGCCCAGCGTACACACGGCCGAGCCGGCGCCGCATTCCGTACCGCGGTTCACCGTGCGGGTGGTCCGCTTGAGGTCAAACCAGCGGTGGCCTTCGGCAAACAGTTCCTTGCGCCGCTCGGTGGCAATGGCATCCACGAGGGCTTGCCCGGCCAGGCCCGTTTCGGGTTCGTAGTTGGCGATCCGCGCGGCGCGCAGGGCGTTGAGGTCTTCGAGGGCCAGGTCTGCCTTGCCGGTTTGCAGGGCGCGGGCTTCGGCCCGGATCAGGTACATCTCACCGGTGCGGGATATTTTCCAGTTCACCACGTTGTCGCCGGTGGGCCGCTGGGCGGGCAGCGTTTCCGAAGTTTCGTCCAGCAGCCGCTGCCGTACGTCGGTGCGCGAAAAGTACTTGTAGAGGATTCTCCGCCGGGTCGTACCCAGCAACCGGGTGGCGAAATACGAAGGGTGCCGTACGTCGTTTTCCTGGTCGTAGAGGGCTTCGGCCGCCGCGGCGGGCCGGTAGCGGTTCCGGTTGGTGGAAGCCAGGTGCGTCCCGATGGCCGGCGATCCTTCCCCGGCGTTGAAGGCCACGGCCCAGATCACTTCGTCGGTGGAGGCGTCCGTCCAGATGCTGGGGAACGTTGCCTGGTCGGCCAGCGGGAAGGCTTCAATCACGGCCGTGGCGTACGCTTCGGCCTGGGCGTAGTTTTTGGCGTACAGGTGCATCCGCGCCAGCAGGGCCCGCACCACGTCCTGGTCAATGGCGCCGCGGGAGCTGCCCGCGTTCACCGGCGTGTCCACGTTGCCCAGCAGCGTCTCGGCCTGCTCCATGTCGGCGAAAATCTTGTTCCACGTCTCGGCCACCGAAAGCCGGGGGGGCTTGTTGGTGAAGTCGGCCGATTCCACGTACGGAATGCCCCGCGCCGTGGAGTTGCGGTCGAAGTTCTCCCCCCAGTAGCGCAGCACGTCGAAGTGGGCGTTGGCGCGCAGGGCCAGGGCCTGGCCCTTGATCCGGTTTACCCGCGTCTCTTCGGTTGCCGCGAAGCGGTCAATGTTGCGCAGCACGAGGTTGGCCTGGTTGACCACCGAGTAGGCCGCCAGCCATGCCACCTGCAGATCGTCTTCGTCGGTGGCGTAGGCCCAGTTGATCTGCACCTGCCAGTTGGCCAGGTCCTCGGCCGTGCGCACGAGGTTGTCGGCCATCATGTCGGGCAGCAGGGCCCAGGTGCTGGTGGTCTGCCCGCCGCTGCCCAGGTAGCCTACCTGCCGCATCAGCCCGTAGGCGCCGGTGAGGGCGTATTCGTAGTCCTGGAGGGTGGTGAATATCTGCGAACCGTCTTTCTGGAACAACGGCTCCACTTCGAGGGTTTTGTTGCACGCGCCCAGGAGCAGCGCGCCGGTTAACCCGGCACTTATCAGTATCTGTCTGAATTTCATTGGTGTTTGTCTTGGTGAAAATTGAAAATGGAAAATTGACAATGGAAAAGGAAGGGCACTCATTTTCCATTTTTAATTGTCAATCGTCAACTGGTTACAGGCCCAGGCTCGCGCCGAAGGTGATCGTGCGCAGCGCCGGGTACTGGGCGCCGCTCAGGCTGCCGGTCGAAATTTCCGGGTCGAAGCCTTTGAACTGGGTCCAGGTAGCCAGGTTCTGTCCCTGCACGTAGAACCGCAGCCCGCTGACCACCTTGGTCCGGCCGAGCAGGCTGGTCGGCAGGGTGTACGACAGCATCACGTTCCGCAACCGCAGGAAGTCGCCCTTTTCCACGAAGTGCGTGGTGCTCTCGCGGAAGGTGGCGTTGGGGCTGGGGATGTTGGTGATGTCGCCCGGATTGCGCCACTCGCGCACCAGGTCGGCCGACAGGTTGTCGTAGAAGTAGGCCGGGTTCTCCACGTTGGTCCGGTCGTTGTTGTAGATCTTGTTGCCGGTCACGAAGCTGAACAGGCCGCTCACCTCGATGCCCTTGAACTTGAGCGAAGAACCAAACCCGCCGAAGTACGGCGCCTCGTACGAACCCACGATCACGCGGTCTTCGGGGCTGTAGTCTTCGGTGACTTCGCCCTGCCGGTTGATGAACTGCGGGTTGCCGTTGTCGGGGTTTACGCCGGCGTAGGGCACCACGAAGATCGAGTTGATGGATTCACCCACCCGCAGGATGGTAAGGCCGGAGATGATCTCGTTCTGCCCGCCCTCCAGTTGCCGCACCTCGTTGCGGTTGTAGGTCAGGTTGGCGTTCACGTTCCAGGTGAAGTCGCCCAGCCGGAGGATGTCGGAGTTGATGAAGAGTTCCACGCCGCGGTTGCGCAGGGCGCCCACGTTGGCTACCAGTTCGGAGTAACCCGTGGTCAGCGAAAGCGGCCGGCCCTGGAACAGGTCGCTGGTGAGCGAATTGTAGAACTCCACGGTGGCGTTGAGGCGGCCGTTGAAGGTTGACATTTCCACCCCGGTGTTGAACGTGGTCTTCCGCTCCCAGCGCAGGTCGGGGTTGGGCAGTTGGGACTGCACCAGGCCGCTCACGCCGTTGTACACCGACCGGTTGTAGAGTTCGCGGGCCTGGTAGCTGCGGATGCCGGCCTGGTTGCCCGACGAGCCGTAGCTGATCTTGAACTTGAGTTCATTGAGAAAGCCGTTGCGCAGGCCGGCCATGAAGGCTTCATCGGACACGATCCAGCTCAGGCCCACCGAGCCGAAGCTGGCGTAGCGGTTGTTGGCGCCGAAGCGGGAAGAACCGTCCGTGCGGGCCCCCACCGTGAGGAAGTACCGGTTTTTAAAGCCGTAGTTGATGAGGGTGAAGTACGACAGCAGGCCGTTGGCGCCGCCGCGGAAGATCACGTCTTCGGGGTTGAATCCGTCGGTTTCGGCGCCGCCCACGCTCGGGATGAAGTTGTTGGTGGCCGTGCCGGGGGTGATGCCGGCCTCGTTTTCGAAGGGACCGCCCAGGCCGAATCCCGTAAAGCCGAAGCTGTTGGAAGTGCCGCGCACGATTTCGTTGTAGAGGCCCACGGTGAGGTTGTGGTCGGTGCCGAACTGCCGCGTGTAGTTGATGGAGGTGGTACCCGTGTAGCGGAACCGCTTGCCGAACCGGCGGCCGAAGCTGCCCCGGTTGCCCTGCTGGCTCCGGCCGAAGGCCGTGGTGGGGTCTATGTACACGGCCAGTTCGTTGGACGTAAAGTCGCCGCCCCAGTTGGTGCGCACGCTCAAGCCGCGGATGAAGGGCACGTTCAGGCCCAGGAACACGTTGCCGACGCCCTTGAGCTGCTGGCGCAGGTTGCTGCTTTCGAGCAGTTCCTGGAGGGCGTTGGGCTGACCGGAGTAGATTTCGGTGTACTTGCCGGCCGAGTCATAGGGCGTTTCGTAGGGGTTGGTCCAGCGGATGGCGTTCAGCGGCGTGGAAATGCCGGTGTTGTCTTCGCTGGTGTTGGTAAAGTCGGAGTAGCCGAAGGTGGAGTTGACGCCGAAGTTGAAGATCCCCGCGCTGCTTTCCACGTTTACCCGGCCGGTGTACCGCTTCAGGCCGGTGTTGCGCACCGTACCCGTCTGGTCGAAGAGGGAGCCGGAGAGGAAGTAGTTGGTCTTGTCGGTGGCGCCCGACAGGCTCAGGGCGTGGCTGTTGGTGCGGCCCGTACGGAAAAACACGTCTTCCCAGTTGGTGTTGATCTGCCGCAGGCGGGCCAGGTCGGCGTCGGTCCATTCGTAGGGGTTGCCGTTGGCCAGCTCATAATCCAGCTTTTCATTGGTGGTCATGAGCTTGAGCTTGTTCTCGGGGGCGTTGGAGAAGCCCGTCTGGAAATCGTAGGTGAGGCGGGCTTTGCCGGCCTTGCCCTTCTTGCTGGTGATCACGATCACGCCGCTGGCGCCGCGGGAGCCGTACTGCGAAGTGGACACGGCGTCCTTGAGCACGCTGATGCTCTCAAAGTCGTTCTGGTTGAGGGTGGCAAAGTCGCCGGCCGTGATTTCGACGCCGTCGAGGATGTAGAGGGGGGCGTTGCTGCCCAGGATGGAACCCTTGCCGCGGATGAGCACCGAAGCGGCGGCGCCGGGCTGCCCCGACTGGGCCTGGATGAGCACGCCGGGCACCTGTCCCTGGAGCGCCTGGTCAAACGTTGCCAGCGGGATGCGGCTGATCTGCTCGCCGCGCACGGCGGCCACTGAGCCGCTCACCTCGCGTTGGTTCTGGGTGGTGTAGCCCGTCACGATCACCTCGCTCAGGGTGCTTACGTCGGCGGTCATTCTTACGTCGAGCGAGGACCTGCCGCCCACGGCGACTTCCTGGCTGCCCATGCCGATGAAGCTGAACACCAGCGTGGCGTTGCTGCCCACCGAAATGCGGTAGTTGCCGCCGGCGTCGGTGGACGTGCCGTTGGTGGTGCCCTTCTCGAGCACGGTCACTCCGGGCAGGGGAGTCCCGTCTTCCGCCGAAGTTACTTTCCCGGTCACCGCAGCCGTCTGGGCCATCCCTTCGAGGGAAGTCGCGACGAGCCACAGTACCGTTAACAATTGTACAATTCTCCTCATAGTGCTAACTGTGGTTGTGATAGATGAATTTGATGAGATCCGAAAGTGCAATATAATGAAAAGCCTTGCATCGTTAAAAAAGCGCCGCATATTATTTCGTTGAACCGTTCATCCCATTATTAAAACCTCGCCAACGTCCCATCCAGCCTAATAAAAGTCCTGTCCCCTGCATCATTTTTCGGGTACTTCCCCGGGGCCGGCACCGGGCAACGGGGAGGTCCGTAACGCAAAAAGGCTGCCCGCAGGGGCAGCCTTTCTACTAAAAACATACCAGGACAACCGCCGCTACTCGGCGTGGCTGTACCGGAAGGTAACGTAATCGAGGTTGGTGGGCTGGTCTACCACCGAGAGCACCTGGATGACCACGTATTCGTAGACCAGGGTCTCATCGGTGGCGCCGCCGCCCACTTTGGCAATGTAGATTTCGCCGGGAACGACCCTGGGCACGGCGCTGACGGCGGTTGCCGTGTTCTGCGTAAAGTAGTTGCGGGCCGTTTCGTAGTCCGACAGTTGGGCGAACGTCTGGGTGCCGGTGTAGCGCACCAGCTGCGTCGCGTTGCCCGCACCGGCGGCCAGTCCCAGGTTTACGCCCGTACCCGTCACCAGGATGGACTTTTGCGCGGCGGCGCTGTCAGGGTTGGCAAAGTAGTTGACCAGATCGAACGAAGTGGTCGTGTCCGCCACGGAGCTGAACAGGCGTACCGTATCCACCACGGCCAGCGCCACCGGCGCTACTTCGACGGCAAGGGAGCCCTGGTACCTGCCGTTGCTCACTTCCAGGTTGTAATCACCCGAGTTGAGGAAATCGAGGTACACGAATTCGCCGCCCCGCTCCGGGGTCAGCGGCGCGTCGTTGAGGGTCCAGGCGTAGTTTTCCTTCACCGTAAACCCGTCCACGTAGTACGCATTGCCCAGGCTGCCGGCAGTTAAGCCCCCTTCGCCGAGGATGTGCAGGTTGGTACCCGCCCGCCACTTCATGCTCTCCACGTCGTCGTCGTTGCAGGCCGTCAGGAAAATGCCGGCGCCCAACATAAACAGGGCCGGTAATATATTTTTATGGATTTTCATAAATGCACGTTGCGTTTAAATCTGGTTATTGTACGTCCCACCACAGCCGGGTGGTCAATGCGTCGGGTCCCTGGCGGTCCACGGCGGCCTGGCGGTTCACCGGGTTGAGCGTCTGCTCGTCGCCCGGGTACTCGCGCCGCAGCGGAATGCGGTCAATGCTGATCAGCGGACCGTCAACGGGCATCCTCAGTACGCCCGTGAAATCGAGCCGGCGGTATTCGGCCCAGCCCTGGAAGCCCTGCGTGTACAAGGCGATCCACTTCTGCAGCCCGATGACCTGCTTGTAGTTAGCCGCGCTGTAAGGGTTGGCGGCGATGTACGCGTCAACCTGGGCCGCGGTGGCCCGGGCAGCGGCCGGCAGGCCCACGCGGGCTTTCTGGGCTTCCCAGAATTCAATGGACGCCCGGATGCCGTTGTTGTAATACGCTTCGGCCGTGCCCGGGATGGTGGCGCCCCGCTGCTTGGCTTCGGCGAGGATGAAATTCACCTCGGCAAAGTCCATCATCAGGCCGGGTAAGTCGGGCGACAGCACCACCCTGCTCAGTTGCGACACGTCGTCGGCGTTGAGGGAGTTGGCGTTGGCGCTGTTCTGGCCGAACGGACGGCCGATGTAGGTGCCGGTCGTTACGGCCGGGGCGAAATACGCCGACAGGCGCGGATCATTCCGGCTCTGCAACTGGTCGAGCAGCACGTCGCTGGCCGAATAGTCAATGCGGTTGGCCACGATCACGTCGGTGTAGATCGGGTTGGTGTTGGGCTGCGAAGCCCGGTAGCGGATGGCCGCGTTGTCGGCGTTGCTGGTGAACACCCCGGCCGCGTAGGCTTCCTGGATGGCGGCCAGTGACTGCTGGGGCATCCTGTCAACCATCCGGATGGCTACCCGCATTTTGAGCGAGTTGGCAAATTTGCGCCATTTTGCCAGGTCCCCGCCGTACACCAGGTCACCGCTGCCGAACCCGGGAGTGGCGGTGTTGATCTGCGCGGAAGCTTCGGTGAGTTCCTTGAGCAGGTCCTGGTAAATCTCCTGCTGGGGCGTGTAGGCCGGGGCTATTACCCCACCGCTGATGTTGAGCGCCTCTCCGTACGGAATGTCGCCGTAGATGTCCGTCAGGAAGTGGTAGGTCCAGGCTTTCATGATGCGGGCTACTGCAATTTCATTCTCGTTGCGGCCGGCCGTGCGGGCCTCGTTGATCCGGATGATCTCCTGCAGGTTGTTGATGCCGGTGTAAATGGTACTCCAGGTGGTATTGTTGGTACCGGCCCGGTACTGGAAGCGGCTCTCCTCCGTGTACTGGTTCTGCGACCAGTACTGCGCCAGCGTCATCCCGATCCGTTGGTTGTCGAACCCGCCGTAGATCTGGTCGAGGATGGATTCCTGCGCGTGGGTAAGCAGGAACTCGGCCGGCACTACGTTGGGTTCGTTGGGATTGGTATTGATTTCTTCGAAATTATTGGTACAGGCCGTCATCATCAACAGGGCTGCACCTATGGCTAATAATCGCTTTTTCATGGGTAATTTGTGCATTGGAAATGGTTAGAGGCCAAGGTTGATGCTGAAACCGTAGGAGCGCAGGCTGGGCAGCGCGCCGCCTTCGTAGCCCTGGATGTTGCCCGAACCGCCCGTTGCCGATTCCGGGTCCACGTGGGGCACCTTGCTGTAGAGCAGGGCCAGGTTGCGGCCGATCACCGACACGGTCACGGTGTTGAACGGGGTCTTGCCGATCAGCGTCTGCGGCAGGCTGTAGCCCAGCGATACTTCGCGCAGCTTGATGAAGCTGGCGTCGTAGACGAAGGCCGCGCCGTGGCCGAACATGGAGGAGAAGAAGTCCTGCGGACGCACTTCGATGTCGTTTTCGGAGAACGATCCGTCGGCATTTTCCTTCACGCCGTCGGCGATCATCCACAACTGGCGGATGTTGTCGTCGGTGGTTTCCTGCATCAGGCCGCTGTACTTGCCGAAGAGGCTGCTCAGCGAGTAGAGTTTACCGCCCATCTGGCCGGTAAGCAGGGCGTTGAGGCTCACGCCCTTCCAGGTCAGGCCGGTGTTGAGGCCGCCCGTCCAGTCGGCGAGTACCGATCCCAGGGGTACCTGGCTGGGGGAGAAAGCATACACGCCGTTGTCATCCACCACTTTGCGGCCATTGTTGTACACGTAGTCAATGCCGACGATGGTACCCAGCGGTTCGCCCACCCGGGCGTTGATCGAAGCGCCGAACGGTCCGTTGGCGAGGCGGTAGTTGGTGATGCCCGGGGCCAGTTCCACCAGTTTGTTGCGGTTGCGGGCCCAGTTGGCGCCGATCGTCCAGGTCAGGTTGGCCGTTTGCACGGGCGTCGCATTCAGGGCGAGTTCGATCCCTTTGTTGGTGACCTTCCCCGCGTTGATGACCTGCGACGTGTAACCGGTTGCGCCCGAGATCGGCACCTCGAAGATCTGGTCGGTGGATACGGTGCTGTAGTAGGCGGCGTCGAAGGTCAGGCGGTCCTGGAGGAAGCGCGTTTCCAAACCTACTTCGAACGAGTTGGTCTGCTCAGGCTTCAGGTTCAGGTTGTTGCGGGTCAGCGGCACCCGGTAGCTCGGGCTGGGACCGAAGTTGACCCGCGGCTGGTACGTTAACTGCGTGCGGTAAGGTTCAGAAGCATCGTTGCCCACCTGCGCAAAGCCGGCTCTTAATTTGGCGAAAGAAAGCACGTTGTTGCCCTTCAGGCCGCCGATTTCCGACACTACGAAGCTGGCGTTCACGGAAGGATACAGGAAGGAATTGTTGCCGGCCGGCAGCGTCGAAGACCAGTCATTGCGCAGGGTTGCCTCCAGGAAAACCATGTCGCGGAAACCGATGGAGGCCTGTCCGAACACGCTGTTGATGCGGCGCCGGTCCAGGTTGTCGTCAACCGTGGGCCGCTCTACGGAGTTCTCCACGTTGAAAAAGTCGGGAACGCTCAACCCGCCCACGGTGGAAGTCGTGTTGCGGAGGTAGCGGTTCTTGCGGATGTTCCCCCCCACCAGGGCGTTGAGTGAAAACAGTTCGCTCAGTTCGCGGTTGAAACTGAGGATCAGGTCTGTGTTGATTTCCTGCACCTCGCGCAACTCTTCGCTGTAGAACGACTGGGAAACCGAGCCGTTGGCGATGCGGTCTTCGCGGCGGTCGAGGTAGTAGTCGTTGAGCACGCGGCCCGTCAGCGTCAGGCCCGGGATGAATTCGTAGCTCAGCGTTGCGTTGCCGAACACCCGCTGGGTCTGGTCATTCTGGTAGTTCTTGCGGCGGATCCAGTACGGGTTGTCGGCGTACTGCGGGAAGCCGTCGTTGGCGCTGCGGCGGTTCCAGGTCCGCTGCTGGCCCGTAGGCGTGATCCAGTAGCGGTCGAGCAGGTCGGTTTCCATCTGCCGCTGGCCGAAGTGGTTGAACTGCACGATCACCCCGTCGTAGCCCTGCACGGGCCGGCCCTGGGCTTCGTTGGCCACGTAGTTGACGCCGATGGAGGTTTTGAGCTTGTCGGTCAGGTTGAGGCCGCCGTTGAAGCTGATGGTGTGGCGGCGGAGGTCACTGTTGGGCATGATGCCGCGGGCGTTCATGTTGGTGTAGCCCAGCCGGAAAGTGCCTTTTTCGTTGCCGCCGTTGAGGGAAATGGAATTGGTGTTCTGAAGGCCCGTCTGGTAGAAGTCGCGGGCGTTGTCGGGCTGCGCCACCCAGGGCGTGGGCTGGCCGAAGAACTCCGGAATGGTGGGGTCGTAGCTGTACCACTGGCGCACGGGACGGCCGTCGAGCCGGGGGCCCCAGCTCTCGTCCACCCGGAACAGCACCACGTCCTGGCCCTGGGCGTTGCGGCCGAACGGCCCGGCGCCGCCGCCGTACTCATTCTGGTATTCGGGCAGCACCAGCAGGTCCTGGAACTGGATGTCGGAAGAAACGTTGACGCCGATGCCTTTGCGGGCCCGGCCCTTTTTGGTGGTGATGACAATGGCCCCGTTGGCGGCCCGGTTGCCGTAGAGGGCGGCCGCGTTGGGTCCCTTCAGTACGGAGTACGTTTCGATGTCTTCGGGGTTGATGTACTGGGCAGCGTTGCCGTAATCCACCCCGCCCGCCCCGCGCTGCGTGTCGGTCGTGTTGAAGTTGGAGTTGTCGAGCGGCACCCCGTCAATGACGATCAGGGGCTGGTTTTCGCCGGCTACCGAGCGGGCGCCGCGGATGAGCACGCGCGACGAGCCGCCGAGGGCTCCCGGGTTGCCCTGCACCTGCACGCCGGCGATGCGGCCCTGCAGGGAGTTGAGTACGTTGGCGTCCTTTACGCGGGCCACGGTTTCACCCTGGATCTCCTGCACGGAGTAACCCAGCGATTTCTGTTCGCGTTCAATGCCCAGGGCCGTCACCACCACTTCGGTCAGTTGCCGCACGTCGGCGACCATCTGCACGTCAATCGTAGATTGGTTGCCCACCGGGATCTCCTGGGTGGTCAGGCCCACGAAACTGTACACCAGCGTGACGCCGTCGCCCACACTGATGCTGTAACGTCCCTGCGCGTCGGTAACGGTTCCGGACGAAGAACCCTTTACCACTACGTTTACTCCCGGCAACGCCGTAGCGTCCTCAGCCGAAGTAACCCTGCCCGTAACGGTCTTTTCCTGCGCAACGGCCTGCCATGCGGCGGTGAATACCAGGAAAAGACAAAGCAGTAATAGCTTTCTCTTCATAGATGTGTTAATAAGGTTGAAATGGAAATTATTTTGTCATTACCACGAAACTACCGAAATAATTCTGCAATCGGTAAGTTTTTGCGGATAAATGCACCACGAAACCGGGTGCTGCCTGAAAAAACAATACCCCGATAATCCAACTTCATAAACCGCAGGGTTGACGAAATATTATCTGAATATCAATTGTTTATGATACGCTCAATTGTTTTATGCAATAAAAAATTTAAATTATCTCACTTCGAACCCCGTTCATTTTTCGGTTAAAAAAAGCGATGGTACCCCTTTTGTGAGAGGTACCATCCCGGGATCAAGTGTAAAAAAGAAGCGGTCGTTACTGCGCCCAGCGCCACTTCTGGCCGAGCACGAGTTCTTCCCTGAGGTTGTTGCGCAGCAGGAAGTCGCGGGTCTGTTCGTCGGTGAGGCGCCGGGCGGGCAGGGTTTCGGCGTCGGCCAGGGCGTAGAGCAGCATGGCCGTGAAGCGCACGCAGTTGTCGAGGTGCGTTTTGTTGACGAGCTTGAAGTGGTCGCAGTCGGCGTGGTAGCACTGGTACACCGACGGGTCGAGGTTGCTCACGGGGGCGGCCACGGGAATGCCCTGGAGCATGAAGCTCTGGTGGTCGCTGTGCAGGCCGGCCCGGTTGGCGACGGTGTTTTTGAACGCGGTATCGTAGCGGCTCATCAGGCGGCCGGCCTCGGTGAAGAAAGGGACCATCTCCTCGCGGCCGGCCACGTTGAAGCCGCTGGGGTTGCCGGCCATGTCGAGGTTGAGCATGTAACGCACCCCCTTGATGGAGCCGTCTTTGACCATCTGCCGCACCAGGGCTTCCGAGCCGAGCAGGCCCTGCTCCTCGCCCATGAACATGACGAACTGGATGGTGCGCCGGGGCTTGAGGCCGAGGGCCTGGAACACGCGGGCAATTTCGAGCACGGCAAACGACCCGATGCCGTTGTCAATGGCGCCCGAGGCCAGGTCCCACGAGTCGAGGTGGCCGCCGATCACGATCTTTTCGCTTGCCAGGCCCGACCCTTTGAGCGTAGCCACCACGTTGCGGGCCTTGATGAGGCCGCTCTTGTTGCGCATGTCAATGTGGGCTTCGAGGCGTTTCTCGTCGCGCATCCATTCGCGCACCTGCCGGCCGTCTTCGAGCCCGATGCACACGGCCGGGATGGGAATGAGGCCGCCGGTGACGGAAGCCGTGCCGGTGAGCAGCACGTTGCCCGCCACGCCGTTGACGAACACCACGCCGGTGGCGCCGTGGCGGATGGCGAGGGCCGTCTTTTCGGAGCGGTGCAGGTTTTTAGCGTCCTTGTCGGGCGGCAGGATGCCGATGTTCACCAGGGCCACCTTGCCGCGCAGCTCGTCCTTGACGCGGTCAAAGTCGGCGGGCAGGCCGTTGCCCACGTCCACGAGGGGGCCTTTCACCTGCGCCTGCACGGGCGAATGGGCCAGGGCCACCACCCGGTAGGTATGGAAGTTGTCGCTGCTGCGGGGCACGATCTCCAGCGTGACGGTGTCGCGCGTCCACGACTCCACCTCGAAGGGCTGGTATTTGACGTTGCGGAAGCCGTACTGGCGGAAACGGTCGTAGGTAAACGCTTCGGCGCGTTTGCCGTTGGGGCTGCCGGTGAGGCGGTGGCCGATGGTCGTGGTGGCCTGGCGCAGGGTCTCGTAGGCCTGCGAGCGGCCGAGCACTTCCCCGTTGATGCGGCCGAACACGTCTTCGAGGGGCGCCCGGGCTCCCTGCCCGGCCAGCAAGAGCGGCAGCACACTCCCAAAAAGCAACCAGCGCACGTAGTTTTTTCTCATTTAGGCGGAAAATAAGTATTTTGAATCGTGCAAATCTAAAATGATATTTGGTTCTTTCGCAAAACCCGCCGATCCATGTTTTCCAGCCGCGCCCCCAGCCCGGACTTCCGGTTGAAACTGCTCGAAAAGGCCGACGCCCAGCCGCTCTACGACGCCATCCGGGCCAACCGGGAATTTCTGCGGGAATGGCTGCCCTGGGTGGACACCACGCGGAGCGTGCACGACTCGAAAGCGTTCATTGACGACGCCATGCACAAGTACCTCAAGGGCGAAGGAGTGGTGCAGGGCATCTGGTCGGACGGCGCCCTGGTGGGCTGCATCGGCCTCAACGACATCTGCCTGCCGCACCGCAAGGCTTCGCTGGGCTACTGGCTCGACCGGTCGCACCAGGACCGCGGCATCATGACGCGGGCGGCCCGCCAGGTGGTTCACTACGCCTTCAACGAACTGCGCCTCAACCGGATGGAAATCCTCTGCGCCTCGCGCAACTACCGCAGCCGCGGCGTGGCCCAGCGCCTGGGCTTCCACCCCGAAGGCGTGCTGCGCGACTACCACTACCAGCACGGGCACTACGTGGACATGCTCCTGTTCAGCATGCTGCGCCGCGACTGGAGCTACGCAATGGAAAATGGATAATGGACAATTGAAAATGAGGGATGCCCGGGGAATCGTACGTGGGTGTAGCGTGAGGATTATGATTTTTTGGGAATTCTTGGGAATTTTCCCCCGGTACGGGGACCGGCATGGATCAATGCACCTTGTCGCTGCGTACCATTCGTAGGAGTGTTCCTGCTCCCTCCGCGCACCATTTCCCGCACGGCAGTCATTTTCAATTGTTCATTTTCAATTTTCACTTGTTCCCCATGAATTTCATCATTCTCTTCGGCGTGACCGGCGCCGGCAAGACCACCATCGGGCTGCTGCTCGCGGCCGAACTGGGCTGGCCCTTCTACGACGCCGATGATTTTCACCCGGCGGCCAACGTGGAGAAGATGCGCCAGGGCATTCCGCTCACCGACGAAGACCGCACGCCCTGGCTCGAAAGCCTGCAACACCTGATCAAAACCTCAGTGGACGAAGGCAAGCCGGGCATCCTGGCCTGCTCGGCCCTCAAGGAGCGGTACCGCCAGTACCTGCAAGTAGACGAGTCGGTGAAGTACGTGTACCTGCGGGGCGAATTTGACCTCATTCAGCAACGGCTCCGCAACCGGGTGGGTCACTACATGAACCCGGCCCTGCTCCGCAGCCAGTTCGACGCCCTCGAAGCACCGCGCCGCGGCGAATGCATCATCTCCGTGGACCAGCCCCCGGCCGACATCGTGCGGGAGATCAAACAGAAACTGGAAGTGTAGGAGTTTGAGGGTTGGGAAGTTAGAAAGTTTGAGCGTCGGGATGTTTGAGCGTCCGCCTTCCCCGGGTTGGAGCGTCTGCGCCTGAACCAAATCCGCCTTCGCGTACTATCGCGTACTACCTTGTTAAATGTCCCGCTTTCCCGGGCAGTAAAGTGCGTTCACCTGATGTTCGTTTACCTGGCGGCTGTAATCCCGGTGCGACCCGTTCGTACCGGGATTTTTTTTACCCGACGTCGGGTGATGGGGTTTACGCAAAGATTTTATACCAGAAGGCACGGAGCAATAAAGGGAGAAACCACCCCTGTCCCCTCCTTGATGGAGGAGTATGTGATTAGCGTATGGGCGTATTTGAGGGGCTTAGGGTTGGTGATAGGTTGGTTGTGCTGGGTGGTAATGTGAGGGGTAGGTTGTGAAGGGTGGTAATGTGCCGGGTGGAGACAGGATGGTTTGTAATGGGATTGGGAATTGGTTGATGAAGCGTAAGTGAGGTTTGTTCTTTTTGGCATTGCCCCAAAAAGAACCAAAAAGGTCTAGGCCCAATGATGCTTCCCCCCACTGGGCTTACCCGCCCCTCGCCATTGGGCCGGGCCTGCCCGCCGCGACACCACCGGTTCCGAAATAACGATACTGCGCGTAACCAACGGTGCCTACACACTGCCTGGCTACTCACTGCGTATCCACAAGGCAGGGCGCTAATCACATACAAAAAGGAGGGGAACCGTGACTATCGGCTGCGTAGCAAGGAAAAACGCAGGTTCCGGGAAGAGGCGAAATGCACGTCTCGGAACCCTTTCGTTTTCAGCGGGGCGCAAGGGCAAGGCTACCTTCCTTTGTGTGTGTGATTAACGTTCAACACCGGATGCGACCGGTTCAAAAACGCAACTGGTTGGAGCGTGCACATCCCTCCACTCTGGTCACTGGTTGGAGCGTCCACTCCACTGGTTCAAGCGTCCACGCTTGGTCTCTTATTTTTCACCACTTCAATCGGCAAGCGTGGACGCTTGCTCCCATACCCATCGGCTGCACTGGCTTGAGGTAGTGTGGAAAGGTTCAAGCGTGGACGCTTGAACCAGTGGGGGACGCTCCAACCAGTCACGTTTTTGAACCAGTTGCATCCGTGTTGAACGCCAATCATATACTCCTTTTTTGGAGGAGGGGCCAGGGGTGGCTCCTCCGAACATCGAACATCGGGCATCGAACATCGCCCCAATCCCCACTCCTTTTCCCCCAAGTAGTCGGTTTTGTACAATGCACGTCCGGCATTCGTGCGCTTCTTTACGGAATCAAACCACCAACCCTTACAATCCTGATCAAACCATGAACACGCCTACCCACCCGGGGCAGCCCCGCCTGCGCTCCCCCCAACCTCCGGCCCGGCGCCGCACCTTTACGGCCTGGCTGGCCCTGGGCCTCATTCTTTTCTCGCTGCCCCTCGCCCGGGCGCAGGAGGTGCTGATGGGCCTCACCTCCAACGGCGGTCCCGAAGGCCGCGGCACGGCCTTCTCCATGACCACCGGGGGAGCCAACTTTTCCATTGTAAAAGGCTTTGCCGACTGGGGCCAGACGCCGCAGGGCGACCTGGTGCAGGGCCCCGACGGCAACTTTTACGGCATGACGCAGGAGGGCGGCACCCTCGGCGCGGGCACCATCTTCCGGATGACCCCCGACGGCACCGTTACGATCCTGCGCAACTTCGACAACCCGGTGGACGGCGGCTACCCGCGGGGTGGCCTCACCCGGGGCCTCGACGGCAACTTATACGGCATGACCAACACGGGCGGCCCCAACAATTACGGCACCATTTTCAGGATCTCGCCTTCTGGGTCGTACGCCATGCTCAAAAGCCTGGTAGCGAACACCGAAGGAGGCAACCCGCAGGAGAACCTGATCCTGGGCAACGACGGTAGTTTCTACGGCATCAACTACAGTGGCGGGCTCAATGGCCTGGGCACCATCTTCCGGTTCAACCCAGTCACCAACGGCTATACCGTACTGTATTCGTTCAACAACACCTCCAGCGGCCGCTATCCCTACGGCAGCCTCACCAAGGACAACGACGGCATCCTCTACGGCCTTACCAGCAGCGGCGGGACTTACGGAGTGGGCACCATCTTTAAGATTGACCCTGCGAGCAAAGTATATACGGTAATGCGTCACCTGCAAAGCGCCGACGGCGGAGGTTGCTTGGGAAGCCTGACGCTGGGCAACGACGGTCTCCTCTACGGCCTGGGTCGCAGCGGCGGCACCGGCGGCGGCGGCACCATCTTCCGCATCGCGCGGGTAGCCCCGTACGCATTCGGCGTGCAGCGCAACCTGAGCAGTTCCGACGGGTTGTTTCCCGTCGGCAGCCTCACCAAGGACAGCAACGGCAACTTATACGGCATGATGTCGAGCAGCGGCGCCAAATCTGCCGGCACCATTTTCCGGTTCACCCCTTCCAGCAAAGCCTACACCGTGCTGCGGTCCCTGGACCTGGCCAACGACGGCGGCTACCCCGTAGCCAGCCTGGTGCGGGGCACCGACGGCAACCTCTACGGCATGACGCCCCAGGGGGGCAGCGCCAGCCGGCTCGGCACCCTGTTCAGGATCAACCCCAACGTTTCGCCGGCGGCTTTCACCGTAATGATCCGGTTCAGCGGGGCGGCGCAAGGCAATGCGCCCAACGGCAGCCTCGTGCAGGCCAACGACGGGGCGTTCTACGGCACCAACAGCGCCGGCGGGGCGTTCAACTACGGCACGATTTTCAAAATCTGCGGTGGCGTGACCACGGTGGTCAAATCCCTGAACCGCTCCACCGACGGAGCCACCCCGAGAGGCAGCCTCATCCAGGCCACCGACGGCAACCTCTACGGCATGACCAGCGACGGGGGCCTCAACGGCTACGGTACGATCTTCAAGATCAACCCCGCCACGAATCTGTTCTCGGTGATCCGTCACCTTTCCGTGGCCGACGGCACCTACCCGGTGGGCAGCCTCGTGCAGGGCACCGACGGCCAACTCTACGGCCTGGGCCAGCGGGGCGGCAACAAAGGCTCCGGCACGATCTTCCGGATCAACCCCGCCAACAACGTCTACTCCGTACTGCGCCACCTCGACTACGCAGTCGACGGCGCCAACCCGGAGGGCAGCCTGGTGCAAGCCAACGACGGCAAATTCTACGGTATGTTCCCCTCCAACGGCCGCATCTTCAGCATTACCCCGGCCGGCGAATTCGCCATTGTGCAAACCCTCAGCTACAACACGCAGGGCGGTTCGCCGTCGGGCAGCCTCATCAAAGGCCCGGCCAACGACCCCAACCTGTACGGCATGGCTACCTACGGCGGCAGCGGCAGCGCGGGCACCGTCTTCCGGTTCAACCCGGCCACGAAAGCCGTCACCGTGCTGCGCCCCCTCAACCTCACCACGGACGGCGGGTACCCGAGGGGCAACCTGGTGCGGGGCGCCGACGGAACCCTGTACGGCATGACCCAGAAGGGCGGGGCCAACAAGGTGGGCACGGTCTTCAAGATCGCCTCGGGTATTTTCTCGGTGGTGCGGCACCTGAAGCTGGCCACCGACGGCGGCACGCCCCTGGGCAGCCTGATCATCCGCAAAATAAACCCGCTGGTGGCAAATGCCCAGTCGGTAACGACGACCGAAGACGTTGCCAAGGCCATCACCCTCACCGGCGCGGGCGGCTCGCCGCTCACGTACAACATCGTTTCCGGACCCAAGTACGGCAAGCTCTCGGGCACCGGGTCGGCCCGCACTTACACGCCGTTTGCCAATTTCAGCGGCAGTGATTCGTTCACGTTCGTGGTGACCATGGGCTGCGTCTCCTCGCCGCCCGCCACGGTGACCATCTCGGTTTCGAGTGTGAACGATGCCCCCGTGCTGGCCGCCATCGGCAGCAAGAGCATCGCCAAAGGCAAGCTGCTCACCTTTACGGCTTCGGCCACGGACGCCGACGCCGGCCAGACCCGGACCTTCTCGCTGGTTTCGCCTCCCGCCGGGGCCACCATCGGCGTTACCACGGGTAATTTCTCCTGGACGCCGGCCGGCACGGGTACTTTCAGCATCACCGTGAAGGTAGCCGACAACGGCTCCCCCGTGCTTTCCGACACGGAAACCATCACCGTGACGGTGACCAGCACGCTTGCCGCCCGTGAAGCCAGTGCGGATTCCTTCGAAAGAGCCGCCCTTGCCAATGCCCGCCTGTTTCCCAACCCCGTGGCCGGCAAACTGACCGTCCAACTCGAAGGGGCCGCCAGCCTTGTGCAGGGCACGGTCATCACCGATGCCACCGGCAAGACGCACCTGACGGATGCCCACCAGGTGAGCGGCGGCAACGAACTCGGCATTGACGTATCGGGTCTGACGAAAGGCTTGTACCTGCTGCGTCTGCAAACCTCGCAGGGCGCCCACACGCTGCGCTTCCTCAAGCAGTAAACAGTGCGTTAGGATCAAAGCTAAAAAGCCCGGTGCGAATGGTTCGTACCGGGCTTTTTTTGTGGCTAATCGTCATGTGCCCGGGTTCGAAGAAACTGAACCGCAAGGGGGAACGCAAAGGGTGCCAAGAAAAGGGGTTAAATCCCAGAGGGTACGGAGAAAAAAAAGAACCACCCCTGTCCCCTCCTTGAAGGAAGGCGGGGAACTCGACGGGTACGGCTGCACGGCAAGGACGAATGCACGTCATGTATATCCGTCAGCAGGGCCGCCAGGTACGGCTCCCTTCCTTTTTGCAAGGAGGGGCCGGGGGAGGTGGCTCTCCACAATCTAATCACTCAGTCCCCCAATACTAACAGGACTTACGCCAGGGCGTAGGCGTGGTAATGGCAGCGGGAAAAGTCCCGTAGGGACGCAATATTGGTAGCACACGCACCATTCTCCTGACGAGCAGTCCCGTAGGGACGACATATGGGTCAAGCAATTGCCGGATCAAGGACCGCTAAACCGATACACCCTCACCTGCCCGAGAATCGTTTTACCCGTTTGGTGACTACGGCTTACCCATATTTCGTCCCTACGGGACTGGTGCGCTGACCGATAGACGCGTGTGCTACCAGTATGGCGTCCCTACGGGACTTTCTCTACCGTCATTTTGCCGTCACCTCCTGTTGCTCTCCCCGGCGGCGGCGTAACGCCTAACCAGAATCACTCATTACTCTGCTCCCTCCTCCCTTTTTTCTCCGTGCCCTCTGCTGTCCAACTTTTCCTTTGCGGTCTTTGCGCTGCTGAAGCGCCTTTACGTGAAAATCCCCCAAAGTGGTCGGTTTTTTACTATAAACGGGGTACCATCCGGGTGCAACTTGCAGGCGCAATCAAGCTTAAAACCTTTTTACTCCTGATCAAACCATGAACACGCGTACCGATTCCGTGCAGCCAGCCCACTTAATCCATTTGCAACGCCTGGCCCGGCCCCGCTCCTTTACCGGCTGGCTGGCCCTGGGCCTCATCCTTTTCTCGCTGCCCCTCGCCCTGGCGCAGGACGTGCTGGTGGGTCTCACGGCCAACGGCGGCCCCGAAGGCAAGGGAACAGTCTTCTCCCTCAAGGCCAACAACACCGGCTTCACCGTGCTCAAAGGCTTTGCCGACTGGGGCCAGTCGCCGGAGGGCAACCTCGTGCAGGGCCCCGACGGCAACTTCTACGGCATGACGCCGGCCGGCGGCACCCACAAGGCCGGCACCATCTTCCGCGTAACGCCCGACGGCGCCATCAAGGTGCTGCACCACTTCGTAAAGACCTCCGACGGCGGCTCCCCGAAGGGCGGCCTGGTGGCGGGCCCCGACGGCGCCTTCTACGGCCTCACCTACACGGGCGGCCCCAACAACTACGGCACCATTTTCAAAATCACGACCACGGGTCAGTTCTCAATGCTCAAAAGCATGGCGCCCAATACCGAGGGGGGCAACCCGAACGAAAATCTGATGTTCAACAGCACCGACGGCTGCTTCTACGGCACCAACTACAACGGCGGGCTCTACGGCTACGGCACGATCTTCAAGTACCACCCCGGCACCAAGCTGTATACCACGCTGCATTCGTTCAACACGCCCACCGGCCGCAACCCGGAAGGCAGCCTGGTGAAGGCGGGTGACGGCAACCTCTACGGCACCACCGTCAACGGCGGCACCAACGGAATCGGCACCATCTTCCGGTTCAACCCCGGCACCAAAGTGTACTCGGTAGTCCGCCACCTGCAATCTGCCGACGGCTACTACCCG
>CADCTQ010000621.1 GCA_902805615.1 uncultured Cytophagales bacterium | reverse complement strand
TGCGACGCCTTCCCGCGATGCGCCGCCTTCCCGCGATGCGCCGCCTTCCCGCGATGCGCCGCCTTCCCGCCATGCGACGCCTTCCCGCGATGCGCCGCCTTCCCGCCATGCGCCGTGCTGTCCATGCTGGCTGACCCGATGATTCCCGAAACTTACCGAAAGGTGCACAGTTTTACGGGCCTCATCATGGTGGCGGGCTTCATGACGGCTTTCGGGCTGGGCAGAATAGGAGAAGCGTAGGCGGCGGGGCGAGGCAGCAGCGGAGAAAATAAGTATAGGCAAAGTCCCGAAGGACTTTGCTTATACGGCGGTATGTATTCTCTGTAATCCTGTGCCCAAAACAAGCAAAGCCGGGCGGGCATACCATCCCGTGGTATCCTGTCCGCCAGGATGTATTGAAGATTGAGAAGCAGAGGATTGAGAAGAAAGCACTGAACCGCAAAGGCCGCAAAGAAGATGCAAAGCACGCAAGGCGTACGCGTATCCCTTTGCGCCGCAATCCTGGTCATCCCTTCATCAAGCCCATCAAGGTTCAGACAAGTAAATCCTGTAAATCCTGATCCCTTACCCCGAAGCACACCCCGGCTGGTCGCTGCCCGAGGGAGCCGCCGCGGGCAGCGTAGCCGTAAAGGCAGCACCCTGGTGACGGCCCGGACTCTCCGCGGCCACCGTGCCGCCGTGCAACTCCAGGATGCGCTTGACGATCACCAGCCCCAGGCCGTTGGAAGACTCGCCGCCCGTGGGCCGCGCCGACAGCCGCCCGAAGGGCACGAACAACTTCCCCAACTCATCCGGGCGGATGCCCAGCCCTTCGTCGCGCACCGTCACGTGGATCTTGTCGCCGGTGCGGCCCACGCTTACCCAGATGCGCTTGCCCTTCGGCGTAAACTTGATGGCGTTGCTCACCAGGTTTTCGAAGGCCTCGGCCAACAGGTCCGGGTCCACGTCGGCCGTGCAGCCGGGCTCCTCCTGGTAGAGCAGTTGCTGCCCCTTGAGCTGCGCCATCGGCGTGTTGCGGGCCACTGCCGCCTGCACCAGCCGGGCCACGTCGAGGCGGTCCTTCTCCAGCGACATGCTGTTGCCCTCCAGTCGGCTGCGCGTGAGCAGGTTGGAGATCAGCCCGAACATCCCCTGCGCCGTGTCTTTGATCGTTTGCGTGAGGCGTACCGCCCGGTCGGGGTCGGTCACCGCGTCTTTCACCAGGTCGGCGTAGAGCATGATGCCGCCCAGCGGGTTTTTGAGGTCGTGCACGGCAATGTTCATCAACTCCGTTTTCATGCGGTTGGCTTCTTCGGCCTGCCGGCGCAGGATTTCGGCTTCCCGCTGCTGCCGCCGCGTGATGAGCAGCACCTCTTTCAAGTCCCGGCTCTGGAGACGCATGGCTTCCGTGCGGCTCCGGACCAGCGCTTCGAGTTGCCGGTTGCTCTCCTCCACGTGCCGGACCCGCACCCGGTACACGCCCCACAGGCCCAGCCCGGCCAGCAGCACCAGGGCCGCCCGGAACGGCCGTTGCTCCCACAGGGGCGGCGTGATGTACACCGGCAGGCGCACCCCGGACCGGTTCCACACGCCGTCGCCGTTGGAGGCAATCACCCGGAACACGTAGGAGCCCCCGTCGAGGTTGGGGTACCGGGCGTACCGGCGGCCCTGCGTGTACACCCAGTCGGCGTCCACGCCCTCCAGCCGGTAGGCGTACTGCTGGTTTTCGGGCTGGTTAAAGCCCAGCGCGGCAAACTCGAACGTGAGGGAATTTTCCGAGGCTTCGAGCCGGACGGGGCCGCCTGCCAGCAGCTCGGGCCGGGGCCGGTCCTGCACTTCGAGGTTGGTAATCACCACGGGAGGAACGAACGGGTCTGCCCGCACGCTGTCGGGGTAAAAGGCGCTGAAGCCCTTGCTGCCGCCGAAGTACAGCTTGCCGCTCCGGCCGCGGTGGTAACTGCCGAAACTGAAGGCATTGCCCTGCAGGCCGTCCCCTTCCTCGTACACCTGGAAGCGTTTGCCGCGTGGGCCGAACTTTGCCAGCCCGTTGTTGGTGCTGATCCACAGGTTTCCCCGGTCGTCGCCGAGGATGCCGAAGATGCCGTCGCCGGGCAGGCCGTCCTTGCGGGTGTAGCGGGCAAAGCGGCCGTCGGGAGGGCGGAAGCCGTTGATGCCGCCGTCGGTGGTGCCCACCCACAAAGTGCCGCCCACGTCTTCGTAGAGGCAGCGGATGGCGTCGCCGCTCAGGCTGTGCGGGTCTTTGGGGTCGTGGTGGTAGCGCCGGAAGCGGCCCGTCCGCCGGTCGAGCACGTTGAGGCCGTGGGCCGTGCCCACCCACAGGTTGCCGCCCGCGTCTTCGTAGAGGCACCGGATGCCGTCGCTGCTCAGGCTGTGGGGGTCGCCGGGCCGGTGGCGGTGGTGGGTGAACTTGCCGGTGCGGGGGTCGAGGCGGTCCAGCCCGCCCTCGTAGGTGCCCACCCACAGGCTGCCGTCGCGGTCGGGCCACAGGGCCAGCACGCGGTTGTCGGACAGGCTGCTGCTGTCGGCCGGGTCGTGGACGAAGTGGGTGGCGCGGCCCGTCTTCGGGTCGAGGCGGTCCAGGCCGCCGTCGTAGGTCGCCACCCAGAGCCCGCCGGCCCCGTCGGGCAGCAGGGCCATGATCGCCAGGCCATTGATGCTTCCCGGCCGGGTGGAGTCGGGGCGGAAGTGGCGGGCTTTGCCGGTGGCCGGTTGCAGGCAGTCGAGGCCGCTCCCGTTGGTGCCCACCCACACGGTGTGGTGATCGGCTTCATAGATGGCCCGCACGGCGTTGTCGCTCAGGCCGTCGGGGTCCAGCGGGCTGTGGGCGTAGGTGTCGAAGTTGGGGCGGTTGGGGTTGATCTTGTCCAGCCCGTGCCCCTGCGTGCCCACCCAGATGAGCCCGGCGCGGTCTTCGCAGAGGGAAAAGACCGTGTTGCTGCTGGGCGTGTCGGGCCGCAGCGGGTGGTGTTGGTACTGGCTGAAGCGGCCCGTGCGCGGGTCGCGGCGGCTCAGGCCCCCGCCCCGGGTACCGACCCACAGGGCGCCGTTCCGGTCCAGGAGCAGTTTGCTCACGTTGTTGTGGCCCAGGCTGTGCGCGTCGGCGGGGTCGTGGAAGAAGCGTTCGCAGTGGCCGGTCGCTTTGCTGAACCGGAACACGCCGTCGCCGTCGGTGCCCAGCCACAGGGCGCCCGCCCGGTCTTCGGCGATGTCGGTCAGGGGCGCGGGGGTGGCCACGGGGGAGGGCCGGTACCGCGTGACCCCCCCGGTGGCGGGGTCGAAGCGGTCCAGCCCGCCGGCCTGCGTGCCGATCCAGAGAATGCCGGCCCGGTCCACGTGGACGGCTTCGATGGTGTTGCTGCTCAGGCTGCGCGGGTCGGCGGGGTCGTGGACGAAGCGGGTGAACGTTCCCGTGGCCGGGTCGAAGCGGTTCAGGCCGGCGCCGTAGGTACCCACCCAGAAGTTGCCTTTCGGGTCTTCGCCCACGTAGTACACGTCGTCGTGGCCCAGGCTGCGCGGGTTGGCCGGGTCGTGCCGGTAGCTCCGGCAGCGGCCGGTAAGCGGGTCGAAGCGGATGAGGCCGTGGCCGTCCATGCCGATCCAGAACGCGCCGCGGCGGTCGAGGTACGTGGTGCGGATGAGCCCCACGGGCAGGGAGGTGGTGTCGCCGTAGGTCTGGCTGAACACCCGGAACCCGTAGCCGTCGTAGCGGTTGAGGCCGTTGGTGGTGCCCAGCCAGAGGTAGCCCTGCCGGTCCTGCATGATGCTGGTGACCACGTCGTGGGAGAGGCCCTGCCGGGTGGTCAGGTGCTCGATGCGGACGGGCTGGGCGGGAAGAACGTACGGGAAGAAGAGGAACGTCGCAAATAGGCGTAAAAATGGCGGCATACTTTATGCGTATTCCCTAAAGTACCGGATTGTAAACTTTTTACAAATAAGTGACAAATGTTTTCCGAACCCCGAACCGCGGTTCGTTAAAAAATTCGCTTTGTCCGCTGACGGCCCCGGCCTCCGCCCGGTCTTCGCCGTTAAATCATTCACACCCATGAGAATTTTACTCCCTTTACGGGCGTTCCTTTTTCTCAACGGCGGCGGGCGTCCGGCCTGCCACGCCGGTCGGGCGATGGGGGCGCATCTCCTGCCGTCCCTCTCCGGGGTACTTCCCGCGGGCCGGTGCCCGGTGAATCATAAGGACGGGTAACGACGTATCAGTACCCGGCCCGGTGGGTGATCGCCGGGCCGCCGCACCCCTTACCCCGCACCGCACATGGAAAATGCATGGATTTACCGGCTGGATACGTGGCTGGTGGCAGCCGTCCTGTTTCAGTTGATGCTGCTGGTGGCTTTTGCCGGCTACCAGGCCGCCCTCGCCGTCCGCCGCACGGCCGTCAAACGCCGGGAGGGCAGCGACCCGGTGGCGGCGGCTACGCTGGGCCTGCTGGTGCTGCTGCTCACGGTGGCTTTCGCCCAGGTGGCCGTCCGCCTCGACAACCGGCAGCAGACCGTCGTGGGGGAGGCCAATGCCATTGAGACGGCCCTGCGGCGGGTGGCGCTGTACCCCGAGGAGGAACGGGAGGCGTTCCGGGAAGATTTCAAAAACTACGTGGAGGCGCGGATTGCCTACGGGACTCCCGGCACCCCGCCGGCCGTAGCCGGTACCGCCCTCGAAACGGCCCGCACCAACGGGCAGCGCATCTGGGCCCGCACGGCCGGGCTGGCGGGGGATACCGCGTACGGCACCGCTTCGGGCCAGATGATTCCGGCGGTGAACGAGATGCTGGCCCGCGCCGCCGCCCGGCACGCCGGGGAAGCGCAGCGGCTGCCGGCGGCCGTGGTGTACCTGCTGCTGGTCCTGGCCCTGGTTGCCCCCGGGGTGGCCGGCTACGTTGCCGGGGCGCGGGGCCGCCTGCACTGGCCGGTGATGGGTGGCTTCTGCCTGGTGGTGGCGGGCCTCGTGTTCGTCACCCTCGACCTCGACCAGCCGCGCCGCAGCCTCCTTCACCCCAGCCCATCGCCCCAACCCCTGCTCGACCTCCGCCGGCAGTTGTCAGAACCGTTGTAGGGCACACTGATTTATTATGATGGTTATGATTGGGACTGATTTTAGCCTGAAGCGGAATGGGCGGAAAAGATCATAACCCGTCATAATCATCATAACCGATCAGTGTACCATCCGTGTACTACCCCCATTTTGAATACGGGTGTTTGAACAGGTTGGCGTTGTAGTAGCGGGTGTCGGCCGTGACTTCGGCGCCGGCCCAGGGCGGCAGCGTGACGGACTGGGCTTCGTCGGTCAGCTCCACTTCGGCAATGACCAGGCCCTGGTTTTCGCCCCCGAACTCGTCCACCTCCCAGAGCAGCCCCGCGAAGGGAATTTTGTAGCGGACCTTCTCGATGACCGGTTTTTCGCAGAGCGTAGCCAGCATTTCCACCGCCTCGCCGTAGGGGATTTCGTACTCGTACTCCGGGCGGGCCGCCCCCGTGGTGATGCCCTTGATGGTGAGGTAGCCCTTGTCGCCGGCCGTCCGGATGCGCACGGTCCGTTCGCGGTGGCTGCTCAGGTAGCCCTGCCGGTAGGCTACGCCCGTAGCCCCTTCCTTCCAGGCATTCCCCCGCACGAGATATTTCCTTTCGATTTCTACACCCATGGTTGAAGAGATAAGCGGTTAAACGTCAATGGTACACTGATCTTTTATGATGATTATGATTGGGACTGATTTTAATGGAAGCGGAATCAATTGCAGCGGAATGGGCAGAAAAGATCATAATCAATCATAATCATCATAACAAATCAGTGTACCACCAGTGTACTATTCCTTTACCGTTTCGGCCTCGCCCCGCCAGATGCGCCAGTAGAGGCGGAAGCGGCCCACGAAGTCGGACGCCCTTTCGGCAAACAGCCGTTGCGCCAGCGGGTAGAACTGCCGTTGCACATTTTCCCGCTCCTCGTGGAGCAGCGTCACCAGCCGGGCGTTGCCCGCTTCGTCGTCCCGGCCCAGGCGGCCCGACTCGATCTCGTCGGCCAGCACCCCCAGGTCGTGGTCCTCGCCCAGCAGTTCGGCCAGCGTGCCCAGTTCGTGTTCGTACGCTTCGAAGAGGCCCGGCCACACCGGTTGCAGCAGGCGCGTGTGGTAGCCCAGGTGTTTGACCTCCTTGCGCAGTTCGTGGAAGTTGTGGGCCGTCGGCTCCGAAATCGCCAGGGCAAACGCCTTCACCCCGCGCCGGTAAATGCCCTTGATGTTGGGCGCAAACACGGCGAAAGAATCCCGGCCGGAGGGTTCGGGCAGGTGTTGTTCGGCCTCCCGGAACGCCGCAATCACTTCCCCGATCCGGTTTTCACCGGCAAAAAATGCTGCCGAAACTTCTTCCTGACGCGTCACCAGCGCCCCGCGTACCGCCGCGAAAGCCGTTTCGGGCAGCCCGTCCGGGTGCGTTTCCCGCAATTTGTCGAGCGTGTTGATCATCACCGTGGCGTCGCGCAGGTGCGACATCCGGTTGCCGATGTCGCGGTACCGCACGTTTTCGCGCCGGAAGGTTTCCTCGTCGAGGTCGCTGCGGACCAGCCGCAGCAGGGCCCGGATCTTCTTGATGCGCTTGCGGACGCTGTGGATCGTGTCCGCTTTGTCGTCGCCCGGGTCTTCCAGCGACGCGATGGCCGACGCCAGTTCTTCGCGGAGAATGCGCGTGACGTTGTCGGCTACCGTTTCCTCCCTGTTCAGCTCGTACCCCATACGTGTGTAGCTAAAAATGAAAATTTTTCCCCAATAGTCATTTTACTTGGCGGGCCGCGCCAGGGTTGTGTCGCCGGCCCGGAAATCCGGCCCGAAATGCACCTGGCCGCAACCCCCGGGCGGCGCCGGCTCCGTGGCGTCCCACCGGAACGGCACCCCGCCGGAGACGGAACCAGGGTTCAGCAGCAACGGCGGGTACGACAATGCCGGCGGGGTGGTGCATGCCTGATTTTGAGTATATTTCCGCCCGACCCCTCTTTTCCGGTTGTTCTTTCATCCTTTAACCCGAGGTTCAGACACACCCGTCATCCTTTCCATTTGTACATCATGGTTCAGACCATCCGCACCCTTTTTGCCCTGTGCTGCCTGCTGCTGGCGGCGCGGGCGGCCACTGCCCAGGCGAAGGAACCGTTTTTTCCCGGCCGCACGGGCGTCGTGTCGTACACGTTCCGCGAAAGTTTCAAGCAGGACGTGCCGGCCACGCTCGACAAGATCAAGGCCCTGGGCATCATTAACATCGAGTTTTCGAACCTGTTCGGCAAGACGGCGGCCGAACTCCGGGCCCTGCTCGACGCCCGGGGCATGGTGTGTACTTCCTACGGCACCGGCTACAACGACGTACTGACCAAAACCGACGAGGTGGTCCAGACGGCCAAAACGCTGGGGGCCAGGTACGTCCGCGTGGCCTGGATTCCGCACGAGGGGGACTTTACGCTGGAGACGGCCAAAAAGGCGGTTGAAGACTTCAACCGGGCCGGCAAAGCCCTGCGCGACAACGGCCTCACGTTCTGCTACCACAACCACGGCTACGAGTTCCAGCCCTACGGCAAGGGCACGCTGTTCGACTACCTGGTGCAGAACACGGACCCGTCGGCGGTGGGCTTCGAAATGGACATTCTCTGGGTGGCGCACCCGGGCCAGGACCCGGTGAAACTGCTCAAAAAGTACCCGCAGCGGTTCAAGCTCATGCACGTGAAGGACCTCAAAAAAGGCGTGAAGGGCGACTTGTCGGGCGGCACGCCGGTGGAGAACGACGTGGCCCTGGGCACCGGGCAGATTGACATTGCCGCCGTGATGAAGGCCGCCCGCAACACGGCCATCGAGTACTTCTACATCGAGGACGAAAGCCCCACCGTGGATGTGCAGGTGCCCCGGAGCATTGCGTACCTGAAGGGCCTGGCGGGGAAGAAATAGCGGGGGGTGGGGGATTTCGATGTTCGATGCTCGATGTTCGAAGGAACCACCCCCGGCCCCTCCTTGATGGAGGCTACGATTAGGACACGTTTGTAAAATGGCTTTGAAACGCCGTTCGAAGCCGTCAGTGGGACACTGACGGCGGCGTGGTGATATTTGTAAGCGTGGTTCCATGTCTTGGTCAGCATCGCTGTTGCCGCGGTCAGTGTCTTCACTGACCGCCTTTTTGCTCATTTCAAAGATGTGTCCTAATCGTAGCCTTGATGGAGGAGGGGAGCCGTACCCATGCGCCTAGCCGATGGTCGAAGGAACCCGTGACGTGCGTTTTGCCTTGCCGCGCAGCCGTACCCGTAGCGTTCCCTGCCTCCATCAAGGAAGGGACAGGGGTGGTTCCGCCCCAATACCCTAATCCCTTAATACCCCAATACCTTCATCCCCCGAGCATCGAAATCCCCCACCCATGGAAACGGAAAAAGACGGCGTGCCGGCGTTTTATGCCAGGGACCGGCAAGCGTGGCGGCAGTGGCTCGAAACCCACCACGACTCGGCCCAGAGCGTGTGGCTGATCATTTACCGCAAGGAGAGCGGCACCCCCAGCGTGTACTACCCGGAAGCCGTGGACGAAGCCCTCTGCTTCGGCTGGATTGACAGCAAGGGCAACAAGCGGGACGGGGAAAGCTTCTACCAGTTCTTCACCCGGCGCAACCCGCGCAGCAACTGGAGCCGCGTGAACAAACAAAAAGTGGAAGTCCTGCTGGCCGCCGGACGCATCGCCCCGGCCGGCCTGGCCGCCATCGAAGCCGCCAGGCAGCGCGGCACCTGGACCGCCCTCGACGACGTCGAAAACCTCACCCTGCCGCCCGACCTGGAAGCCGCCCTCCGGGCCAATCCCCCGGCCCTGCAATGCTTCGAAGCGTTCCCGCGGTCCGCCAAACGGGGCATCCTGGAGTGGATTCTGAACGCCAAAAAGCCCGAAACCCGCCGCAAACGGATCGAAGAAACCGCGACGCTGGCCGCCCAAAACATCCGCGCCAACCAGTACCGCCCCTGAGGGCCACCGCCCGGACGGCACTTTTCCCGAACCCGGGAACCGGCAATCCGTGTACGCACGTTACGGTGTGGGCAGCCCCCTGTTTTTCCCGTTCGTTTCCATTTTTTCCGGGCAGGGCTTGCGTACCCCCAGCGGTTAGCTATGCGGATAAAAACCTTGGATGCACCCCCGGGCCGTTCGTTCCGGCAGGTGTTCGTGATGGCCTACAAAGAACTCAATTACAACGACCCGTTGCGATTGGGCGCGGCAACGGCCTTTTTTACCATATTTTCCCTGCCGGCCATTCTGCTCGTGGCCGTCACCGCCCTGGGCATCGTGTTCAACAAGGAAATCATCAGCGGTGAAATCTTCAAGGAAATCCGCGACGTGGTGGGCGAAGGGGCCACCCGCCAGGTGAGGCTGGTGTTCCGCAACATGGAAGACCTGGTGTGGAACTGGGTCTACACGGTGGTTGGGTTTCTCTTCCTGATCTTCATTGCCACCACGCTGTTCATCGTGGTGCAGCGGTCCATCAACCAGCTCTGGAACGTGCAGGTAAAGGAGGGGCAGCGGGCCCTGGCCCACCTGCGGCACCGGTTCACGGCCCTGCTGCTGATCCTGGTCAGCGGTTCGCTGGTGGTGGCGGCGCTGGTGGCGGACGTGTTCCTGGCCTTTGCCTGGGACTGGCTGCAAAAGAGTACGCCCGACTACGGCGTGTTCGTGCTCCTGCTGCTGAACCAGGTCATTACGCTGGGCATCATTGCCGTGTGGTTCGCGCTGCTGTTCCGCTACCTGCCCGATGCCTGGGTGCCGTGGCGGGCCATCTGGTTCGGGGCGGCGCTGACGGCCGTGCTTTTCTCGGTGGGCAAATTCATCCTCCGCCAGCTGCTGGTCAACAGCAACATCAATTCCATCTACGGGGCGGCCGGCTCAGTGATCCTGCTCCTGCTGTTCATTTTCTATTCCTCCTTCATCCTCTACTACGGCGCCGCCTTCACCAAAGCCTACGCCGAGTACGCCGGCCTGCCTTTCCTGGTCAAACCCTTCGCCGAAGAATACGAGATCAGGATGGTCGAGAAGTAGGAATGGTACACTGATCTATTATGATGATTATGATTGGGACTGATTTTGAGTGGAAGAGGAATCAGAAAAAAGATCATAACCAACCATAGTTATCATAACCCATCAGTGTACCATTCCCTGGCGGCATCGCGCACCGCACTCACCTTCCCCGCATCGGTGAGGGTGATCTCGTACTCGGGGGGGTAGAGGGCCGAGCCCAGGTGTAAGGACGGGTTGCGGTAGGTCATGCCGCTGGCCTGGCGGGAATTGGCCGAGAGGTGGATTTCCATGGCGCCGGTCTGGGCCAGGATTGCCGCCGCGTTGCGTTCGTGGATGCCGCCGCCCGGCAGGAGGATGATGCGGCCGGCCGCCTGCCGCACCAGTTGCGCAATGAGGGCGGCACCTTCGAAGGCCGACCGTTCGCGGCCCGACGTGAGGATGCGGGCAATGCCCAGCCCGGCGAGGTCTTCCAGGGCCCGGAAGGGGTCGGCGGCCATGTCGAAGGCCCGGTGGAAAGTGACCGGCAGCGGCCCGGCCAGGGCCGCCAGTTCGGCGGTGCGGGGCACGTCCACGTGGCCGTCGGGGGTGAGCAGGCCGAGCACGATGCCGTCGGCGCCCAGCTCCTTTGCCATCCGCACGTCCTGCCGCATGATTTCAAATTCGAGGTCCGAGTACAGGAAGTCGCCGCCGCGGGGCCGGACCATCACCATCAGGCCGGCGGTGGTCAGGTGGCGGCGGGCCACGACGATGCTGCCGGCGCCGGGCGTGGTGCCGCCTTCGAAAAGGTTTTCGCAAAGTTCTACCCGGTCGGCGCCGCCCTGCTGGGCCCGCAGGGCCGATTCGACGGAGTTTACGCAGATTTCGATGAGGGGGCGGGGTGAGTGCATGTTTTGTTTCGGGCGAATAATTTCCAATATTCCCCTAAAATTACGCAGCCGCGTGCTTTCAGCCAGCCAAACTTTCAACCGTTCGCCCCGCCCATGAAAAAACGTCGTGACTTCCTGCGTCTTTCGGCGCTGAGTTCCCTGTTCCTCACCCGCGTTGCCGGCGCCCGGGCGGCCCCGGTTTCCGGCAAGGCCGCCGGCCCGGTGGTGATCTCCACCTGGGACCACGGCGTGCCGGCCAATGCCGCCGCCTGGGCCGTGCTGAGCCAGAACGGCCGGGCGCTGGATGCCGTGGAGGCCGGCGTAAAGGTGCCCGAAGCCGACCCCAAGGTGAACAGCGTGGGCTACGGCGGCCTGCCCGACCGCGACGGCCGGGTGACGCTGGACGCCTGCATCATGGACGAACGGGGCAACTGCGGGTCGGTGGCGGGGCTCGAACACATCCTGCACCCGGTCTCGGTGGCCCGCCGGGTGATGGAAGACACGCCGCACGTGATGCTGGTGGGGGAAGGGGCCCTCGCATTTGCCCTCAGCAAAGGCTTCAAGAAGCAGAACCTGCTCACGCCGGCGGCGGAAAAAGCGTGGAAGGAGTGGCTCAAGACGGCCCGGTACGCCCCTAAGATCAACGCCGAGAACCACGATACCATCGGCATGGTGGCCCTGGATGCGGCCGGCAACCTCTCGGGGGCCTGCACCACCAGCGGCCTGGCCTACAAGATGCACGGCCGCGTCGGCGACTCGCCCATCATCGGGGCCGGGCTGTACGTGGACAACGAGGTGGGCGCCGCCACGGCTACCGGCCTGGGCGAAGCAGTGATCCGCACGGTGGGCAGCTTCCTGGTGGTGGAACTGATGCGGCAGGGCAAAACGCCCAAAGAGGCTTGCCGCCAGGCCGTCGAACGCATCACCAAAAAGTTTCCGGCCTACCGCGACATCCAGATCGGCTTCGTGGCCCTCCACAAGAACGGCCAGTACGGCGCCTACGCCCTCCAGCCCGGCTTCAACTACGCCGTCTACAGCCCCACCGTGCCGAACCAGCTGACCGACGCGGAGAGCTGGCTCAAATAGTTCAGGACTTACGCCAGGGAGCAGGAGTGGTAATGGCAGCAGGGTTAGTCCCGTAGGGATGAAATATTGGTAACGCGTAGCGCCGAAACGGGTGCGGAATTGTCCATCGGGTGATTATTCCTGTGGTAGGGGCCTTACCCATATTTCGTCCCTACGGGACTGTGGCCTAACGCATTGATGCGTGTTCTACCAATATGTCGTCCCTACGGGACTGATGCACGAATGGACAAACGCGTGTTCTACCTATATTTTTTCGTCCCTACGGGACTAGCCGTCAGGAGGGTGGTGCCTGTTCTACCAATATTGTGTCCCTACGGGACTTTCTCCACCGTCATGCCACCGTCTGCTGTATCGTCTCCCATATTGCTCCCCCAACCGCCGGGTAAGTCCGGCAGGTACGTGGTTGTCCGTTGTTAAGCAGGAACTTTGCTTGAAACGGCCTCATGCTCAACTTCGTACCGGCCCCGCCGGAATCCGGTTAGTCTTTCAATCCAGTTCATCCTGCTCCTCCGGTCTCCTCCTTTACGCGCCGATTTTGCCCGAGGCAATGGCCCGGTCGGCCTGGACGGCGCAGGCCCGCAGCACGTGGATGAGGCCGGCAAAGCGGGGGTCCTGGGTGAGGCCCTGGCGGTAGCGGTAGTAAATCTGCTGCACGATCACGCCGATCTTGAAGAGGCCGAAGGCGTAGTAGAACACCACGTCGCCCAGGTCGCGGCCACTGCGCCCGGCGTAGCGGTCGGCCACCTGGCGGCGCGTGAGGTTGCCGGGCAGGGCCGTCGGGCCGAAGCCCAGCAGGGGAGCCGGGTCGCCCGGTTCCGCCCAGTAGCCCAGCGTGGTGCCCAGGTCCATGAGCGGGTCGCCCACCGTCGCCATTTCCCAATCCAGCACCGCCCGGATCTCCCCCGGGCCGGGCGCAAACACCACGTTGTCGTACTTGTAGTCGTTGTGGACCAGGCCCACGTACCGTTCGGGCGGCGGGTTGCCGGCCAGCCACGCGGCCACGCGGTCCATCTCGGGCAAGTCGTCGGTGCGGGCGTGCCCGTACCGCCTGGTCCAGCCCTCCACCTGCCGGACCACGTAGCCCCCGGGCCGTCCCAGCGCCGCCACCTCCGGCCGCGTCACGTCCAGCGTGTGAATGTCCGCCAGGTTGTCCACCAGCGCCTCCGACAGGCGCCGCATGGTGGGCGTGTCGGCCGTGAACCCGGACGGCCGGTTGCCGCGGAGAATGAGCCCATCCACCCGCTCCATCAGGTAGAAAGGCGCCCCGATCACCCCGTCGTCGCCGCAGTAGAGCACCGGGCGGGGCACTTTGGCGTACTGCGGGCGCAGGGCCGAGAGCACGTTGAATTCCCGTTCCATGTCGTGGCCCGACTTTACCCGGGCCCCCACCGGCGGCCGGCGGAGCACGTATTCGTGGTCGCCCAGCCGCAGCAGGTACGTCAGGTTGGAGTAGCCGCCCGGGAACTGGCGCACCGACAGCGGTTCGGCGTGGCCCAACCGGCTTTGCAGGTAAGCGCCCAGGGCCGGGAGGGGCAGTTCTTCGCCGGGGCGAACGGGTTGCGGGTCGTGTGGCATACGGGACAGGGGAAGAAGGATGGATTGCAAGCCGGCACTTGCCGGAAGGTAACACCGTAACGTAAGCCGCTTGTAGCCGATGCCTGCCGAAAATCCACTATTTGGGCGCCTTTCTGGCAATGTTAGCGGATGGACACAATAATTTAAAACAAATTTAGGCTCCAGTTTTTGCAGTCCACCAATTAATTTCACTTATTGCGGGTGTTGAATCATACTTGACATTGGAATAATTATATTTCTCCCGCTTATTCCCTGTCTCGTTTATTCCCTGTGCTTTTCTGCCTGCCCACCTTACTCTTTAATCACTTTACTTCCTCATGATGGATTTCTACACTCCCCAGAAGGGACAGCCGGCGGAAGGAACATCCGTTTCCGGCCAAGTCGCGGCAACCCACCCGGACCGGTGCCGGGTGTTTTCCCGCCTGCGCGGCGCGGCGGCCCTGGTCGCCCTTTTCCTGGCAATGGGCACCGCCGCCCTGGCGCAATCCCGCACGGTCACCGGCCGGGTGACTTCGGGCACGGAGGGCGGGAACATCCCGGGCGTGAACGTACTGGTAAAAGGAACCACCACCGGGGCCATCACCGACGCCGACGGGGCGTACTCCGTGTCGGTACCCGGCAACGGCGCCACCCTGGTTTTCTCCTTCATCGGGTACGCCACGCAGGAGGTGCCCGTGGGGGACCGCAGTACCATTGACGTGCAACTGGCGACGGTCGAAAACAGCCTCGACGAAATAGTGGTCATCGGCTACGGCACGACAACCAAATCCGACCTGACCGGTTCGGTGGGTTCGGTGAAAGCCGCGCAGTTGCAGGAGCGGCCCGCCGCTTCCCTCAACCAGGCGCTGGCGGGCCGCCTGGCCGGCGTGCAGGTCAACACCAACTCGGGTCGTCCCGGCGGACGGTCCAACATCCGCATCCGGGGTTTCAGTTCGATCAACTCATCCAACAACCCCCTGTACGTAGTGGACGGCGTGCAGCTGCCCGTGAGCAACCAGGACCCGACCGCCGCGACCAGCCAGGCCCAGACCAGCCAGGCCATTGACTTCATCAATCCCAACGATATCGTGTCGGTGGAAGTGCTCAAAGATGCTTCGTCAACGGCCATTTACGGGTCGCGGGGCGCCAACGGGGTCATTCTCATCACCACCCGGCGGGGCAAATCCGGCGACGGCCAGGTAACGTACGCCGCCGACTTCAGCGTGCCCACGGTGGGGCCCAACTTTCCCCGGCGGCTCAACGCCCGGGAGTTCCTGGCGACCGAAGACCTGGCCTACCGGAACATGGAGAAGTACGACCCCGCCGGCTGGCTGGCGGGCCGGTACGTTTCGCGCAACCCGGCGCTGGCCCGGACCGACCCCCGGCTCTTTGACGCCGAAGGCAACCCGCGCTACGACACCGACTGGCTGGAGGAAGCCACCCAGCACCGGGTGTCGCAGAACCACCAGCTGGGCTTTACGGGCGGCAGCGAACGGACTACCTTCGCGGTGTCGCTGGGCTACCGCAACGACCAGGGACTCATCAAAACGTCTTTCCTGAAGCGGTACTCGGGCCGGTTCACGCTCGACAGCCAGATCAAAAAATGGCTCAAAATCGGCGGGACGCTCAGCTACACGGCGCAGCGCGAAAACCTGGTGGACCAGAGCGACCAGGTGGCGCGCAGCATCGTGGAAGATTTCCCCTTCATGCCGGTGCGCTACGAAGACGGCACCTACGCCGACAACCGGGACTACCGCAACGCCGAGGGCCGCTTCAACGTAGTGCACCGGCTGGAGCAGACCAAGTTCATCGTTGGTACGCAGACGGCCCTGGGCAGCTTTTTTTCCAACATCACCCTGGCCAAAGGGCTGGAAATGAAAACGATCCTGGGGGCCAACGTGATTACCCAGGAACGGAATGAGTACAGCGGCCGTACGTTGAACATCACGCAGCAGGGCATTGCCGCCGCCCGCAACCGGAAAGAAAGTTTCTGGTCGCTGGAAAATTTCCTGACCTACAACAAGCGGTTTGGCGACATTCACGAAATCCAGGGGTTGCTCGGCATGTCGTGGCAGCAGACCAGCTTCTTCCGGATCGCCTCGCTGGTCGAAAGCTTTTCGACCGACTACTTTTCCTACAACAACCTGGGGGCCGGCAGCACCAACCCCCGCGTCGAATCCAACGCAACGGCACAGGCGCTGAACTCGTACTTTGCCCGGTTCAATTACATCCTGCTGGACAAGTACCTGGTCACCTTCACCGGCCGGGCCGACGGCTCCTCTAAATTTGGCCTTAACAACAAGTACGCGGTTTTTCCCTCGGCGGCGCTGGCCTGGCGCATTTCCGAAGAGCCCTTCCTGAAAAACAGCCGCGTGGTCTCCAACCTGAAGCTGCGCACCAGCTACGGCCTGGCCGGCAACTCCGAAATACCAGCCTATGTTTCTTTGCCCCTCCTGCGGTCCAATTACGCCACCATCTGGAACGAGGCCCGCGTGGGCGGCACCGGCATCAACCGGTTGGCGAACCGGGAACTGCGGTGGGAAAGAACGGCGCAGAGCGACGTAGGCCTCGAACTCGGACTGTTCAACAACCGCGTTTCGGTGGAAGCCGACCTGTATTACCGCAAGACCACCGGCATGCTGCTCGACGCCCCCGTGCCCCGCACCAGCGGCTACCCCAACATCCGCAAAAACATCGGCTCGATGGAGAACAAGGGGCTGGAGTTGTCGCTGAACGCCACGCCGGTGCAGGCCGGGAAGTTCACCTGGAACACCAACTTCAACATCGCCATGAACCGCAACAAGATCCTGTCGCTGGCTACCCCGGCCGACATCTTCGGCGTGGGCGGGGCCAACTTCACCAACCCCACCAACATCATCCGCGTGGGTGAGCCGGCCGGGTCGTTCTGGGGGCTGGTGCGGCTGGGCACCTGGAGCGAAGCCGAACGCGACGAAGCCGCCAAGTTCGTGAGCTACCGGGCCGGCCGCACGATCCTGCCGGGCGACATCAAGTACCTGGACGTGAACGGGGATTACGCCATCACCGACGCCGACCGCATGATCATCGGCAACGGCAGCCCCCGGGGCCTGGGCGGGTTCAGCAACACCTTCCGGTACGGCGGCCTGGAACTGATCGTCGAATTGCAGTACTCCTACGGCAACGACATCCTCGACATGACCCTGCACTCGAGCGAAGACCGCCAGGCCCTGGCCAACAGCTACGCCACCGTGCTCGATGCCTGGACGCCCGAGAACCAGAACACGATGATCGCCGAAGTGCGCGACACCCGGGCCGGGTACGTGACCAACGTGGATACGCACTGGATCAAGGACGGCTCGTTCATCCGCGGCCGGAACCTGCTGGTGGGCTACAACGTGCCGCAGGCCCTCTCCGGCCGCCTCAAGCTGAGCAACCTGCGCGTGTACGGCTCGGTGCAGAACTTCTTCCTGCTGACGCACGACGAGGTGAACGGCGACCCGGAAACCACCCCCACGGGCGGCTACGCCAGCGAAGAAAACAACGTGTTTTCCCAGGGCATGAACTGGCACAGCTACCCCCGCCCGACCATCTTCCTGGTGGGCATCAACGTTGCCCTCTGATCCATTCTCTCCTTACAACCGACATTTATATCGTATGAAGCTGAACATAAAGGCAAAGGCCGGCAAACTATTGCTTTGCGGAGCGGTACTGCTGGCGGCGGGTTGCTCGGATTTCCTCAAAGAAGAGGACCTTTCCAACCTGAGCCCCGATAATTTCTTCAACATTCCCGAACACGCCGAGGCGGGCCTCGCCGCAGTGTACACCGACGCCCGGTTCATCGGCGACGGGGCCGGCATTTTCTCGTCCAACTGGCAGTTGCTCGAAGCGCCTACCGGGACTTCCACCACGGAAACCGCCCAGAACTCCGACCTCAACAACCTGTACGGGCTGGTGTACGACGGCAACAACGGGCACGTGATCAACTGGTGGAACGGCCTCTACAAAGTGATTGCCCAGGCCAACCTGGTGCTGGAGCGCGTTCCGGGCATTACGCCGATGAACGAAGCGCAGAAAGCCAAAGTGCTCGGCGAAGCCAGTTTTCTCCGGGCCTGGGCGTATTTCTACGCCGTCCGGCTGTGGGGCGACATTCCGCTGATCACCAAGCCGCAAACCATCGAATCGCCGGATTTCATGCCGGTGCGCGCCTCCCAGGAAGAAGTATACCAGTTGATCGTTGAAGACCTGCTGGTGGCCGAAAGTGCCGGGCTGCCCTGGACGGACGTGAGCGGCCGGGTGAGCCTGGCCGCCGTTAAATCGCAACTGGCCAAGGTGTACCTGACCATGGCCGGGTTCCCGCTCAACAAGGGCGCCTCGCACTACCAACTGGCGGCCCAGAAAGCCGCGGAGGTGATTACGTACGCCAATGCCAGCGGCGGGGCGATCAAGCTGTTTGATACCTACGACGAGGTGCACCAGGAGAGTCTCAAAAACCGGGGCGAACACATTTTCATGCTCCAGTACAACCGGGTGGTGGCCGAAAACCCGATGTCCAACATGTTCCCCAACTTCAAGCCCGTGACCTACCGCGGCGCTTCGGGCACGGGCAGCACGGTGCCCACGATGTCGTTCTACAACTCCTACGAGCCCGGCGACCGGCGGACCAAGGACCGGGAAGGGTACTTCTACACCAGCTACTACACCAACGGCAACGGGGCGCTTTTCGAGTTGGGGGCGCCTTACATCTACAAACACTTCAACGTGGTGGCCAACGGGACGGCCGGGGTGCCCGGTTCCCGCAACGACAACCTGAACGTGCCGCTCATCCGGTACGCGGAGGTGCTGCTCATTTACGCAGAGGCGCAGAACGAGATCGGCGGCCCCAACGACATGGCCTACAACGCCCTCAAGAGCATCCGCGACCGGGCCAGGCTCACCACGCCGCCCCCCGGCGACTTCACGCAGGCGTCCTTCCGGGAGGCCGTGTGGCGGGAACGCTGGCACGAGTTCTGTTACGAGTTCATCACCTGGTTCGACATGGTGCGCCTGCGGAAGGTATACAACGAGACCACGCAGGGCTTCGACAACTTCGCGGGGCACGTCAACCTGAGTTCCAACCAGCCGCTCCAGGAAAAGCACCTGTTGTTCCCCATTCCCGTGCCGGAAATGCAGAACAACCCGAACCTCAAGACCCAGAACCCGGGCTACCCGCAGTAACGCGGCGGGCCGCCGGCCGAAATGCCGGCACGAAATCCAACTGTTGAAAAGGCTTCCCCCCGGGAAGCCTTTTTTGTTATACCGAAAATTATTTTGCCAACTTCTTTTGCACGTAAAGAATATTCTTTTTTTATTGCATATTCCAAATTATATTTATTATAAGAATAGTACCATACGTTTGGAAAGCTTGCCCATTGCCCTTCCCTTTTCAGCAGCATCTCTATTTCCTAACAACAAACAGTCAAGTATGAAGAACCTCTACACCCTGCAGGAGGGTCAGCCGTCGAAGGATGCGTCCGTTCGCGGCCTGGCCCGTTTGAAGAAGCCGGCCCCGGTGCGTCCGGCTTTGCTACGCGCATTACGAAGCGCCACGTGCGTGGCGGCGCTGTTGCTGGTTGCCGGTACGGCCGCCCTCGCGCAGTCCCGCACCGTGACGGGCCGAGTGACCTCCCAGGACGACGGGGGCGGAATCCCCGGGGTAAACGTGCTGGTAAAAGGGACCACCACCGGGGCCATCACCGACGGCAGCGGCGGGTACAGCGTTTCCGTGCCCGGCAACGACGCCATCCTGGTGTTCAGTTTCATTGGGTACACCGCCCAGGAAACGCCCGTGGGCACCCGCAGCACCGTGGACGTGCGGCTGGCACCCGACGTGAAGGCGCTGGAAGAAGTAGTGGTGACCGGGTACACCACCCAGCAGAAGAAAGACATTACCAGCGCCGTAGCCGTGGTTTCGCCCAAGGACCTGCTGGCCGTAGCCGCCACCAGCGTGCAGCAGCAATTGCAGGGCCGGGCCGCGGGCGTAATGGTACTCAACAGCAACGTACCGGGCCAGGGGGCCAACGTCCGCATCCGGGGCATCGGCACGCTGAGCAACAACGACCCGCTGTACGTGATTGACGGGGTGCCCACCAAAGACAACCTGGCCAACTTCAACCAGAACGACATCGAGTCCATCCAGATCCTGAAAGATGCGACGTCGGCCTCCATCTACGGCGCCCGGGCCGGCAACGGGGTGGTGATCATCACCACCAAGAAGGGCAAGAGCGGGGTGCCCAAATTCACTTTCGACGCCTACTACGGGACGCAGCGGCCGGGCAAACTGCTCGACCTGCTCAACACGCAGGAGTACGGCGAGTACCTGTGGCAGAGCAAGCTCAACGCCAACGTGGTAGACCCCAAGACGGGCAACCCTTCCCACGGGCAGTACGGCAATGGTCCAACCCCGGTCATTCCGGATTACATCGTCCCCAGCGGCGCTTCTGCAACGCTTCCGGACGGTACGCCCAATCCGCAGGTTGATCCCTCCAGATACGGCTACGTACGCTACCTGCCCGACGGCGGCAACAACCCCGCTTTCGGCCGCGACGTATTCCAAATTACCAGGGCCAACAAGGAAGGCACCAACTGGCTTGACGAAGTATTTGACCCCGCCCCCATGCAGAACTACCAGCTGGGCGTTTCGGGCGGTACCGAAGGCTCCCGGTACGCGTTCTCGGCGGGCTATTTCAACCAGCAGGGCATCATCCGCTACAACGGCTTCGAGCGGTTCACCGTGCGGGCCAATACCGACTTTACCATTAAAAAGCGCCTCCGCATCGGGGAGAACCTGCAGGTATTGTACGCCAGGCGGACGGGCAACTACGGCGACCAGAACGAAAGCAACGAGGTATCCTTCGCCCTGCGCATGCAGCCCATCGTGCCCGTGTACGACATTCAGGGCAACTGGGCCGGTACGCTGGGCAACAACCTGGGCAACGCCCGCAACCCGCTGGCCCGCCTCTACCGCAACAAGGACAACGGCTACCAGGACGTGCGCATCTTCGGGAACGTGTACACGGAACTGGACCTGCTGAAGGGGCTCACGGCCCGCACCAGCTTCGGCGTGGACGGCACCATCGGCCGCGGCCGGTACGCCAACACCCCCGACTGGGAAAGCTCCGAGGCCGGCCGTTTCTACAGCTACTCGGCCGACTTCAACTACCGCAACAGCTGGACCTGGACCAACACGCTCAATTACAAGCTGAATCTCAACGAGGTGCACGACATCAACGCGACGGTGGGCGCCGAGGCCATCCGGCAGTACGGCGAAAACCAGGGCGGCTCCCGCGACCGCTACGTGGTGCCGGGTACGGCGGCCCAGTTCCCCGATTACCTGCGGCTGATTGACGCGGCCAGCCCGACGTTCCAAAGCGTGAGCAACTCGATCCGCAACGACAACGCGTTGTTCTCCTACTTCGGGCAACTCAACTACTCGCTGCTGGGCAAGTACCTGTTCTCGGCCACGCTGCGCCGCGACGCCTCTTCCCGCTTCCTGGCGGCCGAACGCTGGGCGACCTTCCCGGCCGTCAGCGTGGGGTGGCGCTTGTCCGACGAGCGCTTCATGGAAAACCTGACCTGGCTGAGCGACCTCAAACTGCGGGCCGGCTGGGGGCAGACGGGGAACCAGGACGGCATCAACGACTACAACTCTTTCGAATTCTATAACCCCGACATCTACCGGGGTGGTTACAGCGTGCAGGGCCTGGCCAACGCCTACGACGTGGCTTACTCCCTGCGCAAGTTCGGCAACCCGGCGGGCAGGTGGGAAACCACTACCTCCATCAACGCCGGCTTCGACCTGGGCCTGTGGAACAACAAGGTGGAAGTGAACTTTGACTGGTACACCCGGCAGACCGACGACGTACTGCTGCAGATCGCCCAGCCGCTGGCCCTGGGCAACGCCGAAAACCCGTTCTTCAACGCGGCCGGCGTGCGCAACAAAGGGGTGGACCTGAGCATCAACTACCGCGACCGGGTCATGAACGCGGTTGACTTCAACCTGGGCCTGATCTTCTCGCAGTACGGCAACGAGGTCACCGTGATTGACCCGCTCAACGACGCGGCGTTCATCACCGGCTTCGGCCTGCGCATCCCGGCCGTGACCCGTTCGCAGAAGGGCTACCCGATTGCCTCCTACTTCGGCTACATCGTGGACGGCATCGTGCAGGAACCCACCGACGAAACGGATGGAAAAGTGGACGGCGTGGCCTACCCGGGCTACTACGACGCGGTGGTGTACACCGACCTGGACGGCGACGGCGTGCGGGAGCCCCGCAAAGGCGTGGGCCGGTTCAAGTACCGCGACGTGAACGGGGACGGCCGCATCAATGCCGACGACCAGACGTTCATCGGCAACCCGCAGCCCAAGTTCAACTACGGCGTGAACCTCAGCCTGGGCTACAAAGGGCTGGAACTTACCGCCTTCCTGCAAGGCGTTTCGGGCAACGACGTGTTCAACTACGTGCGCTACTGGACCGACTTCAACACCTTCCAGGGCAACCGCGACCAGCGCGTGCTGTACGATTCCTGGACGCCGGCCAACCGCGACGCCAAACTGCCCATTCTCAACGAGAAGGATGCAGTGAGCAGCCAGCCGTCCACCTATTTCATCGAAAAAGGCTCGTACGCCCGGCTCAAGAACCTGCAACTGGCCTACAGCCTGCCCCAGACGATCGTTTCAAAGCTCGGGATGGGCAACCTGCGGGTATACGCCCAGGCGCAGAACCTGTTCACCATTACCAAGTACACGGGCCTGGACCCCGAAATGCAGCTGCGAAGCAACAACGACAACCAGCTCGGGGTGGACGAAGCCATTACGCCTACTTCCAGAATATACCTGTTCGGGTTCAGCTTAGGATTCTAATCTCTTCATCACCACACTTCTACCTTCCAATCACACGACATATGCGCAATAGCAATAGATGGATTACGGCGGCCCTGCTGGTGCCGGGGCTGCTCTTCACGCAGGCCTGCGGCGATAAATTCCTCGAACGGGTGCCCAAAGGACAATACGCTTCTTCCGTCCTGCAAAATGCTTCCGGCGTGGAAGGCCTGCTGGTGGGGGCTTACGGCGCCCTCGACGGCGTGCCGGTGCAAGGCCCCGAATGGCATGGCTCGATGCACGCCTGGGTGTTCGGCGACATTCCTTCCGACGATGCCTACAAGGGTACCGACGCCGGGGATCAGCCCGAACAGACTTTCATCGAAACCTACCAGTGGCTCACCACCAACAGCCACGTGCGCGGCAAGTGGGGCGCTTTGTACAACGGGGTGGCCCGCACCAACCAGGTGTTGCAGTTCCTGGCGAAAGCAACCGACGTGCCCGACGACCGGGTGGCCCAGATCACCGCCGAAGCCCGGTTCCTGCGGGGCTTTTATCACTTCGAGGCCAAGAAAATGTGGAACAACGTCCCGTATTACGACGAGGTGACCTACAGTACCACGGAGCCCGCCAGCGTGAAAATATCGAATACCGAAGACGCGTGGCCCCTGATCATCAAGGATTTCGAAGAGGCCATGCGGGTACTCCCCGCAACGCAGCCCGGCTTCGCGGGCCGTCCCACCAAGTACGCGGCCATGGGGATGCTGGCCAAGTGTTACATGTTCCAGGCGTTTGACGTTAAAACCGGCGCGGCCCGGCTGGAAAACATCAACAAGGCCAAAGGATACCTTGATCAGATCATCGCCAGTGGCCGGTACACGCTCAGCGGGGTCAAGTACCACGACAACTGGTCGGCCGACCCGGGCAACCGCAACAACAAGGAGTCCATCTTTGAGATCCAGTACTCGGTGACGGCGGCGGCCGACGGCGGCGGCAACGCCGGCCTTGACCTGGCCTGGCCTTACAACAGCGGTCCGGGCGGTTGCTGCGGGTTTTACCAGCCTTCCCAGAACCTGGTGAACGCCCATAAAACCGATGAGAACGGCCTGCCCCTGATTGACACCTTCAACAATACGGACGTCACCAGCGACGAGGGCGTCAACTCCAAAGACGCCTTCACGCCGCACGCCGGCACCCTTGACCCCCGGCTCGACTGGAGCGTGGGCCGCCGGGGCATCCCGTACCTGGACTGGGGCACGCACCCGGGCCGCGACTGGATTCGCGACCAGGCGTATGCCGGGCCGTACTCCCCCAAAAAGCACATTCCCGAAAAGCGCAACTCGGGGGTATCCAGCAACCTCAAGCGGAGCGGCAACAACTACCGTTACCTGCGCTACGCCCACGTACTGCTGTGGGCGGCCGAATGCGAAGTTGAACTGGGCAACCTCGAAAAAGCCCGGGAGTACGTCAACCAGGTGCGCAACCGGGCGGCCGACCCCGCAGGGTTCGTGACGATTGACGGCAGGCCGGCGGCCAACTACCTGGTCCGGGAGTACCCGGCCGGGGCGCCCCAGTTTGCCGACGCCGGGCAGGCCCGCAAAGCCGTCCGTTTCGAACACCGGCTCGAATTTGCGATGGAAGGAACGCGTTTCTTCGACCTGGTCCGCTGGGGGATTGCCGCCGAAACCCTCAATGCGTACGTGACGAAGGAACAGCAAAGACGTACGTACCTGAACGGCGCCCAGTTCATCAAAGGCCAGCACGAGTATTACCCCATCCCCTTGCAGGAAATCGTCAACACGAAGGTGAACGGCGCGGACGTGTTGCAGCAGAACCCCGGCTACAACTGATGCCCGGCTTAAAAATGAGTTGAAAGACAATGCGCAGCATTTCTCAGTATCTGTAATACGTTAAGAGTGAAATGCAACACCGGAAAGGGCTTCCCACGTAGGGAAGCCTTTTTTATTACGTACGGGCGCAGGGGCCGCGGCGGGGCAACCGGGCGAAGCAGGGGAAGGATGGGTATTTTACGGCCGCTAAACGCTAAATCATCAACTCATGCAAAAACGATTCTTCCGCCTGGGCGCCTTTGCCGCCCTGATGCTGCTGGCCGGCCTGGCCGCCTGCCAAAAAGTAGAAGACCTGCTCCGCTTCAAGATCAGCAACGAAACCAGCTTTACCGTGCCCTCGGCCATCGGGTTGAATGCGCCCGTATTGCTGCCGACGCCCGACGTGACCACCAACGCCAGCCAGACGTTCAAAAACAACAACACTGACGTCAACAAGGTCAAAGACATCCGGCTCGAGTCGCTGGTGCTCTCGATCACGGGCCCGGCCAACGCCACCTTTGCCCCCGTGAAAGCGGTGCGGCTCTACATTTCGGCCCCCGGGGTGGAGGAGAAACTGCTGGCCTCGAAGGAGAATATCCCCACGGACGTCGGAAGTACGCTCTCCCTGGACGTGACGGGCGAAAAGATGGACGCCTACGTGAAGCGCGAAAGCTTCCAGGTGCGCACCGAGGTAGTGACCCGCCAGGCCGTCTTCCAGGACACCCACGTAACGGCCAAAATGACCTTCGGCGTTACGGCTGATCTGTAGTTTACCACGGAGACACGGAGGTACCCGGAGAAAAGGGGAGACGGGAGGAAGGGAGACCGGAGACCGGAGACCAGAAGAATTGAACCGCCAAGATCGTAATGGGGGCGCAAAGGAGACGCAAGGACCGCAAGGCGTACGCGTATTTCTTTGCGCCCTTTGCGTCTCTGTCGCGATCCTTCAATACCCCAATTCTCAGTACCGAATACCCATTCCCCTTACCTCACATCCAGCCCGTACCCCTTGAGGATGCGGCGGGCCAGCACCGACTTGTGCACCTCGTCGGGGCCGTCGTAGATGCGGGCGCCGCGTTCGTGGCGGTACCAGAACGAGAGCACCGTGTCGTCGGTGAGGCCCAGCGCCCCGTGCACCTGGATGGCCCGGTCCACCACCGTTTGCAGCACGTTGGCGACGAAGAATTTGATGGTAGACACCTCGTCGCGCACGGCTTCCTGGCCGTCGCGTTCCATGCCCTGCGCCGTGTGCAGCACCATGAGCCGGGCGGCGTTGATGCCCGCGCGGCTTTCGGCAATCCACCCCTGCACCGTCTGCCGGTGCCCCAGGTACTCGCCGGGGGCCACCTGCCGGGAGGCGGCCCGCCCGCACATCATGTCGAACGCCCTTTCGCAGATGCCGATCCAGCGCATGCAGTGGTGAATGCGGCCCGGGCCGAGCCGTTCCTGGGCCAGCTTGAAACCGCCCCCTTCGGGACCGAGCAGGTAGGCGGCCGGCACCCGGCAGTGTTCGTAGCGGATTTCGGCGTGGCTGTTGTAGCCGTCGCCGGCCTCGCCCATGATCGGGATGTTGCGCACCAGCCGGAAGCCGGGCGTAGCGGTGGGCACGATGAGCATGCTGGCCCGGGCGTAGGGATTGGGGTGGTCGGGGTTGGTGACGGCCATGACGATGGCAAAAGCGGCCCCGTCGGCGGCCGTCGTGAACCACTTGTGCCCGTTGATCACGTACCCGTCGCCGTCCCGCACGGCCGTGGTGCGCAGCAGCACCGGGTTGGACCCCGCCAGGTCGGGCTCCGTCATCGAGAAGCACGAACGAATGCGGCCTTCAGTGAGGGGATGCAAAAACTGCCGCTGCTGGCTTTCGGTGCCGAACTTGTGCAGCAGTTCCATGTTGCCGATGTCGGGCGCCTGGCAGTTGAACACGTAGTGCCCGATGGGCGTCTTGCCCAGTTCCTCGCTGACCTGCGCAAACTCGGTGAGGGAGAGGCCCAGGCCGCCTTCCGCTTCGGGCAGGTGGGGGGCCCACCAGCCGAGTCGTTTTACCGCTTCCCGCCTTTCCCGCAGGAGCGGTTCCACGCGGCTGAACGGGCCGTTGAGGAAGGGGGCTTCCAGCGGGAGGATTTCCCGTTCGACGAACTGGCGGATGGCGGGCAGCAGGGTTTGCAGGCGGGGCGTGGTAAACGGGTTGCGCATGGGAAAGCGGGTTTTCTTTTTGAAACATTACATCTTCTACAAAACGAGCCAATCCGCCCGTTTATGGCGCGGCGAACGGGGTTACTTTTGGGTTACTTTTTGGATGCGGCCCCCGGTGCCGGTCCGGCTTTACCCGCTCACTACTTCCACACTGCTTGAAACCCAACCACTGGCTGGCCGTTGCCGCCCTGATTTTGATTGCATGCGGCATTGCCGCCGTCTTCTGGCAGCAGGAATTGCAATACGTACGTCCTACCCCCGTGCCGGCGCACTACGTGTCGGTGCGGCCGGGCCAGCGGGTGGTGGTCCCCGCACCGGCCGGTACGGCCCCCAAACCGGTGCTGCTGCATTTTTTCAACCCGGATTGCCCCTGTTCGCGGTTCAACCTGAAGCACGTGAAAAGGTTGGCGAAACACTACGAAAAAGCCGTTTCTTTCCTGGCCGTGGTGCCCGGACGCTTCGGGGCCCGCACCGGGCAGATCCGCCGGGAGTACGACCTGCCCATGCCCGTGGTGGCCGACGGGGGGAAGCAACTGGCCCGGGCCTGCGGGGTGTACGCTACGCCGCAAGCCGCTTTGGTGGATGCGCACGGGAAACTTTACTACCGGGGCAACTACAACAAAAGCCGCTACTGCACCACGCCCCACAGCAACTTCGCCCAGATGGCCCTTGACTCCCTGCTGGCCGGCACGCCTTCCCCCCACTTCGGCGAAACCGCCACCACCGCCTACGGCTGCGAACTGCCTGAAAATTAGGAGACCGGAACGACCGGAGACCGGAGGAAAGGAGACCGGAGGAGGCGTGCCTGTACAACCCGGGGATGCGGTGCTGGCTTGTGAAGGGGAGAATGGGAAAAGGGAGGTGAGAAGAACAAGCGGATGGCCCCGGTAATCCTTTTTCCCTTCTTCCTGTTGGTCCGCCGGGTCGGCTCCTTATACCCGTTTCCGCTTTGTATGGGTACGCCCTCCTCCGGTCTCCTTTCCTCCGGTCTGCCGTCTCCGTATTTTCTGTCTCCGTTTTTTCGTAGCTTTCAGCCCTACCGTTTCGCCATTCATGCAGCAGACCGACGTGTGCATTGTAGGGGCCGGGCCGGGCGGCGTGACGGCTGCGCTGCACCTGGCCAACCGGGGCATCCCCTGCACCCTGGTGGACAAGGCATTCTTCCCGCGCGACAAGGTGTGCGGCGACGCCCTGAGCGGCAAGGTACTCAACGAACTCCGGCGCATTGACGACGCCCTGCCGGCCCAACTGGCGGGCAGCGCCGTCAGCCTGCCCGCCTGGGGCATGCAACTGACGGCCCCCGACGGGCAACCCCTGCGCATTCCCTTCCGCACCGGCTACGACCCCGGCGCCGAAGCCGCTCCCGGCTACGTGGCCCGGCGGATGGACTTCGACAACCTGCTGGTGAACGAGGCCCGGCGGCGCCCCCAAATCACCCTGCTGGAAGGCCTGACTGTCAAAACGTTCGATTTCGCGGACGGCGGCTGGTCGCTGGCCGGTGCCGACGGCGCCCCTTGCGTCCGGGCGAGGCTGCTCATCGTCGCCAACGGGGCCCAATCAGCCTTTAGCCGCAAGACTGCCGGCCTCGGCCTGCGGCCCGAACACCACTGCGCGGGGCTGCGGGCGTACTACCGCAACGTGGCGGGCAGTTCCCGCGAGAATTTTATCGAACTGCACTTTCTGAAGCCCGTGCTGCCGGGGTATTTCTGGATTTTTCCCCTGCCCGGCGGTTACGCCAACGTGGGCGTGGGCATGCTCAGCAGCCACGTCAGCCGCAAACGCATCAACCTCCGCGCGGCCATGCTGGACCTGATTGCCACGCACCCGGCGCTCCGGGACCGGTTTGCCGCGGCCGAACGGGTGGGCGACATCGGCGGCTACGGCCTGCCGCTGGGCAGCCGGCGGCACAACCTCTCGGGCGACCACTACCTGCTGGTGGGCGACGCGGCGCACCTGGTGGACCCGTTTACCGGCGAGGGCATCAGCAACGCGATGATCAGCGGGCGGTGGGCGGCCGAACAGGCGGCCCTGGCCCTGGGGGCGGGTGACTTTTCGGCCCGCCGGCTGCGGGGGTACGACGAGGCGGTGTACCGGCGGCTGGGCCGCGAACTCCAATTGAGCTACCGGATGCAGCAACTGCTCCGTTTCCCGTGGCTTTTCAACGCGGTGGCCCGCAAAGCCGCCCGCAACGCCGCTTTTGCCGACCTGCTCTCGTGCATGTTCAACGACCTGGATGTGCGCGCCCAACTGAAAAAGCCGCTCTTCTACCTCAAACTTTTACTTAACGCCTGATTTCCCACGCGGGACCTTTTTTCTTTTGCCGGCGGTTAACACGAATAGTGATATTTTGACGTTCCTATCACAATTTACCTGCGAGGAACCTGCTATGATGAGGCGGTGGTTTTGGACCCTTTTTTTATTGTTGCTGGCCCGGGTAAGCCAGGCGCAGTTCGGCGTCTGCGAACCGGCCCGGCTGCGGGAATTGCCGGCCCGCAAACTCATTGTGGTGACCGAAATGGATTCGCCCCGGCTGATCGAACTGCTGCGCCGCAAGCGCAAAACCAGGGAGATTGAACTCTACAAGGCGGCCGTTGTGCAGTACAACGCCTGGATCAAAGAAGCGGTGACCCGCTACTGGCCCTACGACGCGGAACACGTCCAGTACATGACTTTTTCGGAGGCCGACCGGCTGCGGCGGGGTACCAAGTCGAAGGAGTACGCGGTGCTGTACTGCGCCCACGTGGAAAATTTCATGACCAAGGGCAACGAAGGGGCGCGGCGCCACGCGGGCCTGGTGTGGGCGGAAAATTTCACGGAAGTGAATAAAAAACGCGAACACTGGGACACGTACGCGGTGATGGAACTGAAACTGATCGAGGACCTGGGCAACCACAACACGGTGTTCAGCCAGAACCTCTCCAACGTGCTGCCCGACAAGGCCGACCTGGTGTTTGGCCTGCAAATCCTCAACCGGTACATCAAAGCCGACGAGGCCAAAGCCGAAAAATGCTCCCAGATGCAGGACGTGCTGAGCTTCGTGGGGGCTAAATCGGACAGCACTACGCTGCTGCTCCGCAAGGACTGGCTGCACCCGTACCTGAATGAGCACAACGTAAAGTCGCTCTACCCGTACGCCTACGACGTGGTGGACGCCGGCACGTACCAGTCCCGGGTGGGCGGCGACGCTGCCTACGCCTACGTGCAGATCATCCCCGAAGTCATTTCCAAGCGGGCAAAGATCAAGGTCAATTATTTGCACCTGGTGCTGAACGCGGCCAACGGGGCCTTGCTGGCCGTCTATTCGCCCGGCGGCACGGAGGATGAGGGTAAAATCATTACCAAAAGCGCCATCAAGGAGTACTTCCGCCCCGAAAGGGTTTCGAATCAATAGTGGAATGGGGATTGCGCAGGAAGAGGTTTCTCGCAGATTATCGCGGATAAGGGCGCAGATGGACGCAGATTTTTGATTCGCTTGGTTGTCGATTGTGGAAATCCTGTAGGTGTCGCAGGATTCGATCCCGCAGATGGGTGCGAACCGGTTTTGCTCGAATGATTGACGGTAGGTGCCGTAGCGTTGGAGTGCGCAGATTTTCTCCCGATCAACAATCAATAGCCGGGGCTGCATGTTGGGCCACCAAGGCACGAAGACACCAAGGAACACGAAGCGGCTCTACTTGGTGCCTTGGTGTCTTCGTAGCTACATCCTGCAAGCAGAGCATCGGCCCGGTTCAATTCCACCCAACCTCTGCGCGAATCCATCCACGGCTCCGCTCAGAAATCATTCGGGCAAACCGGTACGCACTCCATCTGCGCGATCCAAGCTACGGCACCTCCTGAAGATCATTCGAGCAAAGCCGGCACGCACCCATCTGCGGGATCGAATCCTTGGGCACTTGCAAGGCCACCCGCCAAACTCCCCTCCAATCAAAAAATCTGCGTTCATCTGCGCCCTGATCCGCGATAATCTGCGAGAACCCCTTTCTTTCCCCGCGTCATCTGCGAGAAACCCTTCCTGCGCCATCCCCGAGAAATCCCTTCTCCTTAACCCTTACAAATCTCCCTCACCGCCACCCCAAAATATCTAACCTCACTCCCCAGAAGAAACCTCAAATCAACCCCCCAATGAGCTTTAAATAATCCTCCGGCGTATCCACGTCGAGGGCGGCCTCGGGAAAGGGCACGGCGTGTACCCGGTCGGGGTGCATGGCAATGAGCTTGCGGGCCCCTTCCTGGCCGTTCAGTCCTTGCAACGCGTCGAACAGCTCCCGGCTGAACAGGGCCGGCACGCCCGTGGTGTTGCCGTACCGGGTGGCAATGACCGGCTTTCCCGTGGCCGCAAACGCGTCGGTGAGGCCGTGCAGGAAAGCGGGCGTAACGAGGGGTTGGTCGCAGAGGGAAACGATGACCGACCCGACCGTGGGCAGTACGTGCAGCGTGTTGGCGAGCCCAGCCCGGATGGACGACGCCATGCCCGCTTCCCAATCCGGGTTTTGGACAACGAACACCGGCAAATCCTCCAGTTCGGTGCCGATGAGCAGGCTGTTGGCGCCCAGCACCACCGTTACCGGGAAGCAGCCCGACAGCAGGCCCAGCCGGGCACTCCGCCGCACCAGGCTTTCCCCGTCGTACGGAAGCAACTGCTTGGGCTGGCCCATGCGCGAGGAACTGCCCGCCGCCAGGATTACCAGGCCAACGGGGGTGGAAGGAGTCAGCTTGTCCATAAAGGATAGGGGAGGGCGGTAAAGCTACCGGGGCGCCTTCACTTTTGCAAGCATTTGGTCGTGAGTACTTTGCCGGGTCTTTCGCAAAACAACCTTTATTCTTCCTGGTCGTCCACGCCCACGGCGGCCGGGGCCGGGTCGGTTCGTTCGTGGATGGGGCCGGGCTTGTCTTTGAGGAAGCCGCCGGGCCGCCGGCTGAAGAAGGCTTTGACCTCGGCCACCACGGAAAGGGCAATTTCGTCGGGGGTTTCGGCGCCCACGTCGAGGCCCACCGGGGCGTGCACCCGCGCCAGGGCCGCTTCCGGAAACCTTTTTCCCGCTTTTTCGAATTCGCCAAGCATCTTCTCGAAGCGTTTCCGGGGGCCGAGCATGCCGATGTACGGCACCGCCGTGGTGAGCAGGTCGGCCAGCACGGCCTGGTCGTACTTGAAGTTGTGCGACATGAGCACGGCGGCCGTGCGGTCGGTGATGGTGATTTTGTCGAGCACGGCGTGGCGGTCGGCGTACAGCACGCAGGTGGCGGGCGGGAAACGTTTCGGCGCCAGGTGCGCAATGCAGTCCTCGGTGACCGTCACCTGCCAGCCGATCTCCCGGGCCAGCCGGGCCAGGGGAATCACGTCGTAGCCCGCCCCGAAGATCACCAGTTCGATGCCCGGGTCAATGCGTTCGAGGAACACGTCAACGGTGCCGGCCGGCAGGGAGAACGTACGCGTGGCGGGCTTGCCGGAGCGGAGTACTTCGCGGGCCTCGCCGGCCAGCCAGGCGGGCACCCCTTCGGCGTTTTCCTCGGTCAGCACGAACCGCCGGCCCGGCAGCAGGTCGCCGTTGCCCCTGACGACGGTCGCCATCACCCGCACGTCGCGCCGCTGCACGAACTCCCGGAGCAGCGCCACGGGGTTGTGCGGGTCCTGCGGGTTGATGGGTTCGATGAGCACGTCAATGATGCCGTTGCAGCCCAGGCCCACGCCGAGGCTGTTGGCGTCGTCGTCCATCGTGTCGTAAGTGACCAGCAGGGGCGTGCCGTCGAGCATCACCTGGCGGGCCTTGCGCAGGGCGTCGCCCTCCAGGCAGCCGCCGCTGATGGCGCCTTCCCAGCGGCCGTCGTCGCTGATGAGCATCCGGGCCCCGGGCCGGCGGTACGAGGAGCCTTCCACCCACACCACGGTTGCCAGCGCCACTTTCCGCTGCGCAACATCGAGTTGCCCGTACACTTCCAGGATGCGGCTGATCTCCTTCATGGGAGTTGTGGGGTTAGGAATTAAGGAGTTTGAGAGGGGTTGGGACGGCGTTACGGCTGCCGTTCGGCTTTGACCTGGGCGGGGGTGAGGGCGGGGCCCTTGTTGCCCCAGGTGTTGCGGACGTAGTTGAGCACGTCGGCCACTTGTTCGTCGGTGAGGTGGCTCTGGGCGGGCATCTGCTGGTTGTAGGGTTCGCCGTTGACGGTGATTTCGCCTTCCAGCCCGTGCAGCACCGTGCGGATGGCCCTTTTGGCGTCGCCCATCAGGTAGTCGGATTTGGCCAGGGGCGGAAACACGCCGGGGACGCCGGCGCCGTTTACCTGGTGGCAGGAGACGCAGGTGGACGTGTATACCGCCCCGCCCCGCTTGACGCTGTCGGCCAGTTCATCGGCGGGGGAGAAGGCGGAAACCAGAAGGAATAAAACGGGAAAGAGAAGAAATGTTTTGGTCATAGAATTGTACAGGTGATACAGGATTTCCGGCGTCTTTTGGAGGAAATAGGAACTGAACCGCAAAGATCGCAAGGATTCACGCAAAGGGCGCAAAGAGATACGCGTTCTCCTTGCGATCCTTGCGTCTTCTTTGCGCCCTTTGCGGTTCAGTTCTTTTCTACAATTGATTTGCAATTCTGCGGACGCCATTCTTGAGCATAGTTACATTGAAGTTAATGAGCAGACCCAGTTTGCAGCCGGATAATTTAAGGTAAGTAAGCACCTGGGGTAAATGCACATCCGTAATTGCTTCAACTGCTTTTACTTCAACAACCACCTTTTTCTCAACCATCAAGTCTACCCGGTATCCGACTTCAAGCTTTATGGCTTCGTAAACCAGAGGCAAAGGCTTCTGTTTCTCAACCAGCAAGCCTGCTTGGATCAACTCATAATACAAACACTTTTCGTAAGCCGACTCCAGCAACCCCGGTCCCAATACCCGGTGAATTTTCAGGGCTGAATCAAAAATTACTTTTGAAAGTCCATTTTCGGTCATATCCAGTATTGTAAACTTAACCGCAAAGATCGCAAAGATTCACGCAAAGGACGCAAAGGGGTACGCGTTCTCCTTGCGCCCTTTGCGTCTCTATTGCGCCCTCTGCGGTTGGGTTTACGAAATCCGGCTGATGTCGAACGGCAGCTTGCGGACCCGCTTGCCGGTGGCGGCGAAGATGGCGTTGCCCAGCGCCGGGGCCAGGGGCGGCAGGCCCGGCTCACCCACCCCGTCGGGTTTTTCGCGGCCGGCCACCAGGTGCACCTCGATGGGCGGCACCTCGTCCATGCGCAGCATCCGGTAGCGGTCGAAGTTCTTCTGCACCGGCTTGCCGCCTTCAAACGTGATCTCGTCCTTGAGGGCGGCCGTCAGGGCCATCACCGTAGCCCCTTCCACCTGCGCCTTCACGTTGTCGGGGTTCAGGGCCGTGCCGCAGTCAATTACCGCCACGATCTTTTCGATCTTCACGCCGCCTTCGGCCGCTTTGGACACGAACACCACGTGCCCGGCCTGCCCGGCGAAGAACTGCCAGGCCGCCACGCCCTTGCCCCAGCCCGGCGGCAGCGGTTTGTCCCAGCCGCTCTTTTCCCGCAGCGCCTCGTAGAGCTGCTTCATGCGCGTGTTCGCGCCGATCAGGTCCAGCCGGAACTGCAAGGGGTCCTTTTTGGCCGCGTGCGCCATTTCGTCCACGAAGCATTCGTGCGCAAACGCCGTGGTGGTCGAGTACACGGCCCGCCACCAGCCCAGCGGCAGGGGCGTTTCGGCGTAAATGTTGTGGTACTTGTGGTTCGGGATTTCGTAGGGGCTGTCCTTGATGCCTTCCATCGCCCCTTCGTCCTCGGGGTGTTTGGGGTCGCGGGCGCCGAAGTTGTTGAAGCTGATGGACGGCGCCACCACCTTGTGTTGCAGGGCCACGACCTTGCCCGCCGCATCGAGGCCGCCGCGGAGGCTGCTCAGCGTGCCCGGCCGGAACGGACCCGCCGTCATGTCGTCTTCGCGGCTCCACACGGACTTGATGGGCACGCCGAGTTGCCTGGACAGGTAGGCCGCTTCCAGGATCGAATCAAAGAACAGCCGGCGGCCGAAGCCTCCGCCCAGGAAAGTAAAGTGCAGCGTAATGTTGTCTTCCGGGATGTTCAGGTACTTCGCCAGTTCGCCCCGCGCCCAGTCGGGCACCTGCGTCGGCGACCAGATTTCGCAGGTGTCGCCCTGCACGTGGGCCACCGTGTTCTGGGGTTCCATCGGGGCGTGGGCCGCGAAGGGCAGTTCGTACACGGCTTCCAGCTTCTTGGCCGCCTTGGCGTAGGCGCCGTCGAAGTCACCGGCCTGCTTGTCCACGTGCCCTTCGGTCCTGGCCAGCTCCCTGAACCGGGCGTACATCGCGGATGTGTTCACTCCCGCGGCGGCACCGTCTTCCCAGATGATCCTGAGGGCTTTGCGTCCCTGCGTGGCCGCGTAGTAGTTGTCGGCCACCACGGCTACGCCCTCGAACACGTTCTTGTTGAGCTTGCGTTCGGCCTTCAGCACGTGCTTCACGCCGGGCACGGCCTTGGCGGCGGCATCATCGAAGTCCCGCACTTTGCCGTGGTAGGCCGGCGACCGTTCGATGGAGGCGTAGAGCATCCCGGGAATTTTCACGTCAATGCCGAACTGCGCGGTGCCGTCCACCTTGAGGGGTACGTCGGGGCGCTGCGTGGATTTGCCCACCAGGCGGAAGTCCTTGGGGTCTTTGAGTTTGGGTTCTTTGGGCACGGGAAGCTTGCCGGCCGCTTCCACCAGTTCGCCGTAGCCCAGGCTCTTGCCCGAAGGTTTGTGGTAGATTTTGCCTTCGCGGGCGTACAGGTCGCTTTCGGGGACGTTCCACTGCCTGGCGGCGGCCTTGGTGAGCATTTCCCGGGCGGCGGCCCCGGCCTTGCGGAGCGTATCCCAGGAGCCCTTGACGCTGTTGCTGCCGCCCACGCCCATGTCGCCGTACTTCTTGTGCGCCACGGCGGGCTGGATGACTACCTGGTCGAGGCGCACTTCGAGTTCTTCGGCGAGAATGGCCGGCATGGCGTGGTAGGTACCCTGTCCCATGTCGGGCTTGTGCAGCATCAGCGTGATCTTGCCCGAAGCGTCAATGAGGATGAAGGGGTTGAGTTCCCTGGCTGCGGGAATGTCTTCGCTCAGGTTGTGGAGCGTGGCGCCTTCCTGGCCCGTTGCCGGAAACGAAAAGCCCAGCGCCAGCACGGCGCCCGACAGGCCGGAGAGTCTGATGAACCGGCGGCGGTTGAGGGGTTTGTCCTGGATTTCGGGGTTCATGGCTGGCCGGTTTTGGGGTTGGAGGCGAGGGCGGAGGCGGCGCTGTGGATGGCCTTGCGGATGCGCGGGTAGGTGCCGCAGCGGCAGATGTTGCCCTGCATGGCCGCGTCAATGTCGGGGTCGGTGGGCTTGGGGTTGCCCTTGAGCAGGGCCACCGCCGACATGATCTGGCCCGACTGGCAGTAGCCGCACTGGGGCACCTGGTGTTCGACCCAGGCTTTCTGCACGGGGTGGCTGCGGTCGGGGGAGAGGCCCTCGATGGTGGTGATCTTTTTGCCGGCCACGGCCGACACGGGCAGCACGCACGAACGGACGGCCGTGCCGTCGAGGTGGATCGTGCAGGCGCCGCACTGGGCCATGCCGCAGCCGAACTTGGTGCCGGTGAGGCCCGCCACGTCGCGGATCACCCAGAGCAGCGGCATCTGCGGGTCCACGTCTACCGCGTGCGGCTGGTTGTTGATGGATAAAGTAAAGGAAGCCATAAAAGGGATGGTTGGACCGGTTGCCGGTAAGCGTCCCGGAAATTAACCAAAACGGACCTAACCCGGAACCCGGCCCGCCGGCAATTACACGAACGGTTTCCGGGCCAGAACAATGATGCCCAAAAATCGGGAGAAAGGGTGTTAACGCGTTGTTAATGACCGCCTGCCGGGCCTGGCTAAGAAAAATCTGGGGGCTATTCCAAAGGAATGACCGCCCGGGTTGGGTGGTACCCGAATTGTGTCCTAATTTTACCGGCAATTAGACAACTGTTACTCAACCTTTAAATCAATACGCCGCATGAAAATTACCGTGGTAGGCGCAGGCGCCGTGGGTGCTACCTGTGCCGACAACATTGCCCGCCGGGAACTGGCCGAGGAAGTAGTCCTGCTCGACATCAAGGAAGGCCTCAGCGAAGGAAAAGCCCTCGACATGCTCCAAACGGCGGCCCTGCTGGAGTTCGACACCAAAATTACGGGCTCTACCAACGACTACGCCAAAACGGCCGGCTCGGACGTGGTGGTCATCACCTCGGGCATTCCGCGCAAGCCGGGCATGACCCGCGAAGAACTGATCGGCATCAACGCGGGCATCGTGAAAGGCGTAATCACCAACAGCTTGCAACATTCCCCCAACGCCGTCTTCATCATCGTGTCGAACCCCATGGACACCATGACGTACCTGGCGCTGAAATCTTCCGGCCTGCCCAAGGAACGCATCATCGGCATGGGCGGCATCCTCGACAGTGCCCGCTTCAAGTGCTATCTTTCGCTGGCCCTCAACTGTTCGCCCAACGACATCCACGGCACGGTGGTGGGCGGCCACGGCGATACCACGATGATTCCGCTCACGCGCCTGGCTACGGTCAACGGCGTGCCGGTGAGCCAGTTCCTGCCGGCCGACCAGCTGAGCAAGGTGGCCGCCGACACGATGGTGGGCGGCGCAACCCTCACCAAGCTGATCGGTACGTCGGCGTGGTACGCCCCCGGGGCGGCCGTGGCCCTGCTGGTGGAGAGCATCGTGCGCAACCAGCGCCACGTGTACCCGTGCAGCGTATACCTGGAAGGCGAATACGGCCAAAGCGACATCTGCCTGGGCGTGCCCGTGGAGATCGGCCGCACCGGCTGGACCCGCATCGTGGACTACAAACTCACCGCCGAAGAACAGGAGCTCTTCCGCAAGTCCGGCGACGCCGTCCGCAACATGAACGACGTGCTGGCCACGCTTTCGCTGTAAAAAGGGAGACGGATCAGGATTCGCAGGATGAAAGGATGACCAGGATTTCGGCGCAGATGCGGGTATGGCCCGGTAATGGAAGGGTTTGCGGAACGGCAATCCGGGCGAACCGGGCTGAGCGTCAACCCACAGTTTTATAAGCGCCGGGTCTGCTGCCCTCAGACCGGTTGCAGAGCCGCTGGTTCATTGTGAATCAGCGGCTTTTTTATGCAGTACAAGTCGTCGGGGCAATTCCCGGTCTGGTAATTCCGACGGAAAGATGGTGCAGCTTTGGAAGATGAAGGGACGCTCCTGGTTCCAGTGATGCCCTTTACAGTAATGCCCTTGGTAGAAGCGCAGTCGAAAGCTCCGGTGCCCCGGAGGGGCGTCCTGTTCCTGGAAAGCACTATAAAATTAGACACAAGCTCCGTAGGAGCGTCCTGTTCAAATGTTGGAAGCCAACAGGTCGCTCCTACGGAGCGCTTGCGTGAGGGGGCGAGGACGTATGCTAGGAACAGGGCGTCCCTCCGGGACTTTCCCAAACGACAACTTCCCACCGACAACCTGCAATGCTGAACCGGGAATTGCCGAAGTCGTCGCCTTCTGATAACCAACGACCAATGTACCAATGACCACTGTACCAATGACTACTGACCGCATTCCCGGGTCAGGAGGAGCACCACGTCGGGTTGGAGCAGGGACGCCGGCAGGGAGAGTGCCCGTTGGGAAGGGAGGACGTGCCGGGCATCCGCCGCCAACTGCCCCGATTGGGTGTTCCAGGCCCGTACCCGGTAAGGGGCCGCGTCCAGGAAAGGCAGGCGGAGGGTTACTGAAGGAGCATCGGGGGCAGTGCCTGCGGGATGTTGAAGAAAGGCCGGATCGGTAGCCGTCAGCCAGAGCAGCACTTGCCCGTCATTGCCGCAGGCGAATGCCTTTACCGTGCGGGGTGACACGGTGAACTGCCCGCCCAGGTGCCGCCGGTGGAAGCGTTGCCAGTCAATGTGCGCCACCACTTGCGACAAGGCCCGCTGGGCGAGGCGCATGCCGGGGGTCAGCGAATGGGGATGGCGGTAGGGCCAGCGCAGGCCGCCGCCGGCCCCGCCCGCGGCCAGGTGGGCCCACTGCACGCCGCGGAAGTACGCCTCGTCGAAGTCGGCCGGGATTCGCCCCCTGGTTTGCCGGTAGAGCTGGTCCGGCCCGTGTTCCGAATCCAGGAAAGGCCGCCCGTCGGTGATTTGCCCGAGGGCCTGCCCCGTCAGTTCCCCGGCCCGCAGCGCCGCTTTGACCGGGTGGGTGGGTTTGCGCAGCGGCGCATCGTAGAAGTGGACGCTGGCAAAGTCGAGCAGGGGGTGGCGGAACACGACCGCGTTCAGTTGCGGATACTGCCTGAGCAGGGGTCCCCACACGGAGACGGTTTGCAGGTGCGCCCGGCCGTGCAAGGTCATTTCCTCCTGGCGCAGGAACGTGCTTACCCCGCTGATCCACGCGCCCAGGGCCGCTGCCTCTCCGCCGGCCTGGCGCGGATCAATCTCGTTGTAGAGGTCCCAACCGAAAATGACGCCGCTGCCGCCCCACCGCCGGGTGACGAAGGCGAGGCGCTGCTGCGTGGCCGCCAGGGTGGCGGGGCAGCGGAACCATGCGGACAGCTTGCGGCACGGGCCGCCGTTTCGCGCGTTGTAGGGATGCCTGGCCCACCGGCGCTTCATCCAGAAGGTATCGAACGGCGTCAGCAGCAGGCGGATGCCGTACCGCTCGCACCAGGCGAACACGTCGTCCCAGAGGGCAACCATTGCCGGTGCAAACACCCCGGCCGGCCGCTCCAGGTAGCGGTGTTCCCCCTGGCAGTATTCCAGCATGAGCCGCATGCAGGTGACGCCGTGGGCGGCGAGCATGGCAAAGTAACGTTCCACGCGGGTTGGGTCCTTCCGCCGGTACGCGCCCAGCAGGTCGGGCCAGGTGAGGGCGTCGTTTTGCCCGATGGGGGTCCAGTTTTCGCCCTGGTCGGTGACGAAATACGGGGCGCCGCGGGCTACCCCGATCCAGGGCAGTCCCTTGCCGGCGGGGGCAGCAGTGGCATTAATGCCGGGGCGAATCTCTGAGTGCACGGGTCGTTGCGTGAATTAACTGAAGTTGTATGGGGAAAAGATTTACAACGGAGACGGGAGGAAGGGAGACCGGAGGAACTTAACCGCAAGGGTCGCCATGGAGACGCAAGGGGCGCAAGGAGAACGCGTATTGCTTTGCGCCCTTTGCGTCTCCATGGCGATCCTTGCGGTTAAGTTCTTTTCTTCTCCTCAAAACCGCACCCCGATCCGGCCGTCGAGGTAGTCGGCGACCTGGCGGTGGGCCTTGAGCGTAACGGCGGTGAACAGGCGGCGGTTGAGGCGGAATTTGAGGGCGTACCGCTGGTAAACCGGGTCCCGCGCCCGGAAGGGCGAGTAGACGTACGCCCCCACGGCCTGCGAAAATTCGAAGCGGCCGATGAGCAGGTCGTGGCCTACGAGCAGGGAAGCCCGGTGGAAGCCGGTGGTTTCGTTGTTGCGTTCGGCCCTTTCCTTCAGGGTCCAGTCCGATTCCCAGGCCGCCCCGCCGTGCAGCACGCTGCGCCGGCTCACGGTCCGGTGGTACGTGCCCAGCAGGCCCACGATGGGATGGCGTTGCCGTTCTCCCGGGTTGGCGGGTTTGGCCGTAAAGCCGGCTGCCGCCTCGAAGTAATTTTTCCGGGTATCCGTACCCATCTGCCCGGTGTGCGTGCGGGAACGTTCGGTCAGCACCGGCGGCCGGAAGGTGTAGTCGAGGCCGAGGCTGGCCGTGGGAAAGTTGATGCCCTTGTTGGGTTCGCGCATGCCGCCGTTGGAAATGTGGCTGTAATACCCCGCCGCCCGCAGGTTCAGGTGCGGCGAAAGGCGGTAGTTGAGGCCCAGGTTGACCTGCAACAGGAAGCTGAGCGGCGCACTGTAGAAAAGGTTCGTCGGGTTGTTCACCGGGTGGTACGGCGTATCGAGGTACGCCAGGCCCCCGCCGGCCCGGAACGAGAAGTTGAGCCGCCGGCGGTAGCTCATGAAGGGTTCCACGTAGTAGGCCAGCGTGTAGCCGTTGCCCAGCACGCGGGGGTTGGCGTAGTTGAAATAAGAGAGCGACAGGCCCATGCGCGGGTAGCAAAAGCAGTAGTCCCAGGCCCGGTCCCCCGTCAGCAGCAGGGCCGCGTCCAGTTCCAGTCCCCACGGGCTGGACCGCGACACGTCCCGGATGGTGGACGAATGCGGAATGATGAAGCCGTAGTGCGAACGCAGCCCCAGCGAAAAGGCCGGGCGGTTGTTATTTTTGGCCGTCGTATCGGCCGGGGGAGCAGCCACCGCTACCCCAAAAAGCAACAAAGCGGGCAATAGTAAAGCAACGCGACGCATTTAATCTAAGGAATAGAATAGTACACTGATCTTTATAGGATGATTATGACCGGAACTGATCAAAAAAGGATTCTAAAAAAATCATAAAAAATCATAAACATCATAAAAGATCAGTGTACCATGCTCAACTCGAAAACGCTTTCCGTTTTTTCGGTGATCTTGAAGCGGTTGTCAATGCGGTGGCCGATGATCCAGGCAATCGAGTCGCCGGAGAGCAGCACCCAGACGCGTTCCTTGAGGTTGAGGGGCACTTTCTCGTCAATCAAAAAGTCGCTGATCTTTTTCTTGCTCGTCATCCCCAGCGGGCAGAACCAGTCGCCCTCCTTCCAGCGCCGGATGCGGAGCGGGAACCGGAGGGTTTGCAAATCGAGGGCCGCCACTTTGGGCGAGGTGGAAATCTTGTAGCCGGCCACCGGCACCGTCCCGGCCGCCAGGCGGAACACTTCGTTTTCGAATGAAGTCTGGTCGGCGTCCAGCTTGCCCGTCCGGAAAGGAGCCAGGGGCTTGGGCGTGATCACGAGCTGGTCGCGGTCCTTCACCAGGGTATGCGTGGGCGATTCGAACCGTTTGCCCGGCTCGGCGTCCAGCACCGCCGCCACGTCCCCGGCCTGCGCGTAGTTGAAGTGGTACGCTTTGAGGAGTTCGTGGAGTTCGATGCGCGGCTCGGGCTCCGTGCGCAGGACGGAGAGGCTCAGGTAGTGCACCTCGCCGTCGGTCCGCAGCGCCGACCCCCGGAGGGCTTCGATGCGGGCCGCAAACACCCGTTCGACGGCCCCGACCCGTTCGGTCGTCCCGGCCAGCGTTTCCTCCAGGTTGGGGTTGAGTCCTTTGAGCAGGGGCACCACCTCGTTGCGCACCAGGTTCCGCCCGTACCCGTTCGACTCGTTGGAAGAATCCTCCCGCCACACGAGTTGCTTTTCGACCACGAAGTCGTAGAGCGTTTCCTTGTCCACGAACAGCATCGGGCGGATGACGTGGCCGTTTTTGGGCAGAATGCCGTGCAGGCCCGCAATGCCCGTGCCCCGGACGAGGTTGAGCAGCACCGTCTCCACGGTGTCGTTGCGGTGGTGGGCCGTGGCCACGTACGCGTACCCTTCCGTGCGGAGCAACTGGCCGAACCATTCGTAGCGCAGCGCCCGGGCGGCCATCTGGACCGAGATTTTTTCCCGTTCCGCGAACGCCGCCGTCTCGAACTGCTCGGTGTACACGGGCACCTTGTATTTCTTGGCCAGTTTTTTCACGAACGCCTCGTCGGCGTCCGACTCCTCGCCGCGCAGGCCGAAGTTGCAGTGCGCCACGCCGAACGAAAAGCCCGCTTCGGCGAACAGGTGCAGCAACACCGCCGAGTCAATGCCCCCGCTGACGGCAAGCAGCACTTTTTCTTCCGGTCCGAACAACGCTTTTTCCCGGATGTATGTTATAAACCTGTCGAGCATAAACGATTGGGCATTTTATGGGTAGTTTTGCGGGTCCGGCCCCCCTTGGGCCTGATTGTTGCTCCGAGTGTTACTTTGGCAAAAATACGTTATATCATACGACACGACTGATGCGAATTGCGTTTTTTGGACGAATCCTCTTGCTCCTGGCCCTGGCCGGTACCGGCGCCTTTGCCCAGACCAACCCCCCGGCCCAGGACCCCAACAATACCAACAACAAAGTGCAGCTTGAGCAGGCTTCCGAACTGATCGGCGAGGTGCGCAACGGCAAGGAAGTCCGCAAGATCATCGGCCCGGCCCGCTTCCGGCAGAACGCCACGCTGCTCTACTGCGACTCGGCCTACCTGCACCAGGCCACCGACTTCATCGAAGCTTTCGGCAACGTGAAGATCGTGGAGGGCGACTCGGTGACCGTGACCGGCAACCGCGGCACCTACGACGGCCGCAGCCGGCTGTCCCGCATGTACGGCAACGTGGTGCTCAACGACGGGCAGAAGACGCTCACCACCGAGCAGCTCGACTACAACATGCAGGACAACGTGGCCTTCTACCCCGACAGCGGCACCATCGTGGACGGCGAAAACACCCTCACCAGCCGCCAGGGCTACTACAACACCAATACCAAGATCTTCACCTTTAAGGAAAACGTGAAGATGGTGAACCCCAAATACGAACTCACGTCCGAAAACCTGACCTATAATTCCATCACCAAGGTGGCGTATTTCAACACACCCACGCGGATCGTGGGTGAAGACGGCACCCTGGTTGCCAACAACGGCGAGTACAACACCGCCACCGGCGTGTCCAACTTCACGAGTCGCAGCACCGTGGAATACAGCAAGTACACCCTCACCGGCGACATCCTCAACTACGACAAGGCCAACCAGGTGGGTTACGCCGAGGGCAACGTGGTCATGGTCGCCAAGGAAGACAGCACCATCATTGAAGGCGACATCGGCCGGTACTTCGGCCAGCAGGGCATTTCGAGGGTGTACGGCAACGCCGTCGCCAAGAACGTCGTGGGCGGCGACACGCTGTACCTCACCGCCGACACGCTGCTTTCGGTTGAAGACAAAGTGCAGGGAACCCGGCGGATGTTCGCCTACAACCGCGTGAAGATTTTCAAGCGCGACCTCCAGGGCAAGTGCGACTCGCTGATCTACAACTACTCCGATTCCACGATCTTTTTCTACCGAGACCCCGTGCTCTGGAACGAACGCAGCCAACTGACCGGCGACACGATCAACATCCAGCTGGCCAACAACAAGATGGACAAGATGTTCCTGCGCACCAACGCCTTCGTGATCTCCCTCGACAGCCTGGAGCACTACAACCAGGTGAAGGGCCGGCAGATGGTGGCTTTTTTCAACCCCAAGAGCCAGATGGACCGCGTGAACGTGAACGGCAACGGCGAAAACATCACCTTCGTGCTCAACGACCAGAACACCGAGCTGCGCGGCGTCAACAAGGTGGAATGCAGCAACATGATCCTCAAATTCATCGAGGGCAAGATCAACCGCGTGGCGTTCCTCAACAAGCCCGACGCCCTGTTCATCCCGCCGCACGAGATCGAAGAGCCGTCCACCCGCCTGAAGGGGTTCAAGTGGCGCGTGGAGGAGAAACCGGCCAAGGCCGACGTAGACGTGCGGGCCGCGGCCAAGCCCAAAGTGGTAGAGCAAAAAGCGGTCGAAAAGCCGGCCAAACCTGCCGTTCCCGCGAAGGGCAAAAAAAAGACCGTGGTAGCCAAACGCGGGGCGAGTTGACCCGTTGAAACCTATTAATGAAAAAAACTTACATGGCGTACAATTTTTTGTACCAAAGTTCGTACATCTTTTCTACTTTTACGTTTATCACAATAGAACCCTGATCTGATCTTGATGAAAAAATTTATACTATTCCTGATTGTTACCACCCAACTCGCCGGGGCGACCATTGCCTGGGAGCGGGATGCGGCGCTCCGGCAGGAGCCGTCCCAAGCCCCCGCCGCAACGGAATTTCCGAAAGTGGCTACCCTGCTGAGTGCGGACGAGCCCCGTTCGAACGAGTTGCTGTTCAACAACGAACACATCAGTGTGTCAAGCATTTATCCTAATCCGGCCAGCACGTCGGCCGCCATCAGGTACCGGTTCACGGGCGGGCTGCGGGATGCCAAAATTGTACTGTGCAACGTACTGGGCAACGTGGTCGGGGAGTACCGGCTCTCCCGCGAGACGCGGGACATGACCGAACTGCACATCACCACCAGTTCCCTGGCTTCGGGCGTGTACTTCTACACCCTTTCGCTCGACGGCCGCAACGTGGTGACCCGCAAGCTGATCGTCCGGCATCCCTCCTAGGGGCTTCTCCACAAAATATTCTCCTTTTCCGGTGCCGCAGGGATTCTCCCGCGGCACTTTTTTTTGGCGAAACTGTTTATGCCTGCACACGGCAACCGGTTTCCCGGTCCGTACCGGCAACGGCCGGCGCGGACTGGGAAACGGCCTGGTTTTTGAAGAGAGACGAAGGCAGACGTCAGAATTTAAACGTGGCGCATTAGACCGAAGGCAAGGGGCCGGACGTTGTAACCATTATGGATACTGCCGTGAGGATCAGACTTGCGCCGCCCGCCTGATGTCGCCCGTCTCTTGTCCAAATTCTAAGGTCTCCTTCCTGCGATTTACTCTGTATTTCCGTAACTTTGCATTCTATGCGTACATTCATCCGTTTCGCCGCGGTCATCCTGGTTGTGTTGGCAAGCAGTTGCAGTAAATTTTCGCGTATCCAGAAGAGCACGGATATCAACGAAAAGTACCAGGCAGCCGTGTCCTACTACGAGAAGAAGGAATACTACAAGGCGGACCTGCTGTTCGAAGAAATCATTCCCCTGCTGAAAGGCAACCGGGAGTCGGAACTGGCCCAGTTCTACCAGGCGTACTGCAAGTACAACCTGGGCAACTTCATCGAGAGCGAATACCTCTTCAAGCGGTTCTACGAAACGTTCTCGCGGAGCGACATGGCTGAAGAAGCCATGCACATGCGGGCCCTGTCGCTCTACGAGCAGTCGCCCACCTACGAACTCGACCAGACCAGCACGCTGGCCGCCATCACGGCCCTGCAAACGTACATCAACGCCTACCCCGAGAGCAAGCGGGTGGAACGGGCCACCAACCTGCTGCGGGAACTGCGCGGCAAGCTGGAGAAAAAAGCCTACGAGCAGGCCGTGCTCTACGCCAAGATCGGTGACTACAAGGCCGCCGTGGTCGCGTTCAACAACTTCCAGCGCGGCTACCCCGATTCCGACTACAACGAGGAGATTGCCTTCCTGCGCGTGCAGAGCGCCTATAACCTGGCCAAGCAAAGCATCCAGACCAAGAAGAATGACCGCTTCCGCGAGGCCATCGGCTACTACCAGACGTTCATTGACCAGTACCCGCAGAGCCGTTACCTGAAGGACGCCGAGAAGTACTACTCCGACTCGGTGCAGGAAGTAGGCGGCCTCGGCGCCAACCCGGACCTGCAAAGCAGCAACAACAACAAGTAGTCGTTCGTACGTCCAACTTTAATCGTTTAGAACCCATTTCAATCCATACCATGGCCGTTACCAATAGCAAAGATATCAACAGCAACCTGCCCAGCAGCAAGCTGAATCCCAACGTACCCGCCTCCCTGGTGACCCGCGACATTGACAAGATTGCCGCGCCCACCGGCAACGTGTACGAATCCATTGCCGTAGTCGCCAAGCGGGCCCGGCAGATTTCGCTGAAAATGAAGGAGGAACTCAACTCCAAACTGGCTGAATTCGCTTCGAGCGTGGACAACCTGGAAGAAGTGTTCGAAAACCGGGAGCAGATCGAGATTTCCCGCTACTACGAAAAACTGCCCAAGGCCACCAGCGTCGCCACCGACGAATTCCTGGCCGGCAAGCTCATGCACCGCCGCGGCGACGTGGAAGAAACGCCCGGCGTTTAATTCACCACGGAGACACGGAGGGCACGGAGTTTCACGGAGAAAAAGAAGAGAAACTGAACCGCAAAGGGCGCAAAGGAGACGCAAAGACCGCAAGGAAAACGCGTATTTCTCTGCGCCCTTTGCGTTCCCCCTTGCGATCATTGCGGTTCAGTCATCCAGTTTCCGGTCTCCCTTCCTCCCGTCTCCTTTTTTTCCCCGTACCTTTACCTGAGGCTTCCCCTTCCATGCTCCACGCGAAAAAAATATTGCTCGGCGTCAGCGGCAGCATTGCGGCCTACAAGGCGGCCCTGCTGACCCGGCTGCTGGTGAAAGAGGGCTGCGAAGTAAAGGTCATCCTCACCCGGTCGGCCGCGGGGTTCATTACGCCACTCACCCTGGCAACCCTCGCCAAAAACCCGGTGCTCACCGAATTTGCCGATCCGGATAGCGGTGCATGGCACAACCACGTGGAGCTGGGCCTGTGGGCCGACGCTTTCGTGGTGGCCCCCGCCAGCGCCAATACCTTAGGCAAGTGCGCCGGCGGCCTCTGCGACAACCTGCTCACGGCCACCTACCTGTCGGCCCGCTGCCCCGTGTTTTTCGCCCCGGCCATGGACCTGGACATGTACCGCCACCCGGCCACCCGCCGCAACCTGGAAACCCTCCTCGCCGACGGCAACCACATCATCCCGGCCGGCACCGGTGAACTCGCCAGCGGACTCAGCGGCGAAGGACGCATGGCCGAACCCGAACAGATCGTCGAAACCTTGCGGGGACACTTCGCGCAAAACGGCCGGCTGGCGGGCAAAACCGTGCTGGTGACGGCCGGCCCTACCTACGAAGCCATTGACCCGGTGCGCTTCGTGGGCAACCACTCCACGGGCAAAATGGGCTACGCCCTGGCCGAGTACGCCGCCGCGCAGGGCGCCACGGTGCACCTGGTGAGCGGCCCCACGCACCTTTCGGCGGGGCACCCGGGCATCACGCTGCACCGCGTCACTTCCGCCCGGCAGATGTACGAGGCGGCAAGCGGGATTTTCCCAACTGCGGACCTGGTGCTGCTGGCCGCCGCCGTGGCCGACTACGCCCCGGCCCACCAGGCCGACAGGAAGATCAAAAAGAAAGAGGCCGTTTTTTCGTTGGTACTGGAGAAGACCGTGGACATTGCCGCCACGCTGGGCCAGGACAAGCGCCCCGGGCAACTGCTGGTGGGCTTTGCGCTGGAAACGGACAACGAACGCGAAAACGCCCTGGCCAAGCTCCAAAGCAAGAACCTGGACCTGATCGTGCTCAACTCGCTGCGCGACGAAGGCGCCGGCTTCGGCCACGAAACCAACCGGGTGACCATCTTCGGCCGCGACGGCCGCACGTACGAATCGGGTTTGCAGCCGAAAAAAGAAATTGCCCGTACCATCGTTGATATTGTAATCCAAAAGTTTGGACATGAAAGAGAAAAATCCGTTTCGTAGCCTTTGCACCCTTGCCCTGGTGCTGTTTGCCGCCCTGGGGGCCGCGGCCCAGGAGCTGCGCTGCAACGTGGTGGTGAATACCAACCAGATCCAGGAGACCGGGCAGATTGCCGACAAGCAGATCTTCCGGGATTTGCAGCAGGCCATTGCCGACTTCATGAACACCCGCCGCTGGACGGAAGACAAGTTCGGCGCCGGTGAACGGATCAACTGCAACCTGGTGATCAACATCATCAAGGTGCCCACCATCAACAGCTTCGAGGCCAACGTGCAGGTCCAGTCGTCGCGGCCGGTGTACGGCACGGATTACGAGTCCATCGTGCTCAACTACATTGACCGCAACTGCGCGTTCCAGTTCACGCCGGGCCAACCGATGGATTTCAACGAAAACATCGTCACCTCGGCCCTCACGACCCTGCTGGGCTTCTACGCCAACGTGATCATCGGCCTCGACTACGATTCGTTCGGCCGGCTGGGCGGCAACACGTACTTGCAGCGGGCCTTCAACATCGCCAACAACGCCGGACAGGACCCCAACTCCGGTCCGGGCTGGCGGTCGTCGGACGACATCCGCAACCGGTACTGGCTGATCGAAAACCTCAACAATCAACAGATGCAGCCCCTGCGGGAAGGGCTCTACATTTACCACCGGCAGGGCATGGACAACCTCCTCGAAAACCCCGAGCAGGCCCGCGGCCAGATTCTGGGCGTGCTCAATACGCTGCGGGAAGTGAACCAGTTGAAGCCCCAGGCCGTGCTCACCAACACGTTCTTCGACTCCAAGTCCAGCGAACTGGTGAACGTATTCTCCCAGGCGGCGCCGGGGGAAAAAATGCAGGCCTACAACATTCTCGTTGAACTCGACCCCACGCAGACCGAGAAGTACCGGCGGCTGACGCGGTAGAAGGGAGCATCGGAGTTAGGGAATTGGGGAGTTTGGGAGTTGGGGTGGGTAGAACGTTTTGAAGAAACACAGGTCATGTCCCCGGGATGTGGCCTGTTTTTTTGGGGCTGTTCGTGGGTGACGAGCAACGGGTAGGTTTACCCGGAGAAGCTTGAGAAATAAACTTAACCGCAAGGATCGCAAAGAGAAGGCGCAAGGGGCGCAAAGAGATACGCGTACGCCTTGCGGTCCTTGCGTCTTCTTTGTGCCCTTTGCGGTTCAGTTCTTTTTGTTGTAATGCGCTTTTCTCCGTGTGACTCCGTGCCCTCCGTGTCTCCGTGGTAAATCTTTTGGTTACAACCGTTGGGCAGGCCCTTGCGTAGGTAGGGGAATAGTCGTTGAACTGCTATTCAATCAACCCCTAATCGTTTACCCTTATGACCATGAAGCAACAGGCGGCCACCGCCGGCAACACCCCCGACCGTCCCGGCAAAGCCCTCTGGGCCGCGGTGGGCCTCGGCGCCCTGATCGTCGCCAACGCGATCTACAAAGAAGCCACCAAGTACAAACTGCGCGGCAAAGTGGTGCTCATCACGGGCGGCTCCCGCGGCCTGGGCCTGGTGCTGGCCCGGCAACTGGCGAAAAAAGGCGCCAAACTCGCCATCTGTTCCCGCACCTCCGACCAACTCGACCGGGCCCGCCAGGAACTCGAAGGCATGGGCGCCCAGGTCATTGCGTTCACCTGCGACGTGACCGACCGCACGCAGGTCCACAGCATGATGAGCAACATCCGCCAGCACTACGGCCGCATTGACGTGCTCATCAACAACGCCGGCGTGATCCAGGTGGGGCCGCTCGAAACGATGACGATCGAGGACTACGAAGAGGCGATGAAGGCGCACTTCTGGGCGCCGCTCTACACGATGATGTCGGTGATTCCGCAGATGAAGCAGCGCGGCGAGGGCCGCATTGTGAACGTGACGTCGGTGGGGGGCAAAATCGCCCTGCCGCACATGGTGCCCTACAGCGCCAGCAAGTTTGCCCTGGTGGGCCTCTCGGAAGGCATGCGCTCGGAACTCAAGAAGGACAACGTGCTGGTAACCACCGTGGTGCCCGACCTTACCCGGACGGGCAGCCCGCGCAACGTCTTGGTGAAGGGCGACCACCAGGCGGAGTACGCGTGGTTCAAGATTGCCGATTCGCTGCCGCTGCTCACGCAGAGCGCCGAAGCCGCCGCCGCCCGCATCATCACGGCCATCGAGCAGGGCGAAGCCGAAGTGGCCCTTACGTTCTCGGGCCGGCTGCTGGACGCCATCCACGGCGTTGCCCCGGGCTTCGTCGCCGACGTGATGGGCTTCATCAACGAAATGCTGCCCGAAGCCACGCCCGGCGGCACCGGGAAACTGAAAGGCTACGAACTCGAAACCGACAAATCCAACAACGCCTTCACCACTTCCACGGACAAGGCAGCCAGGAAGAATAATGAGTTTTAGAGCAGTCGTAAGTCCAGCGTCGTAAGTGGATCGGGAAGGGGTCTTGCCCGGCAATTCCCGGTTTGGCATTTGGGCGGGTGAACAGGGTGTGCGTTTTGAGAATAGGAAGCAAACCCTTGATTGAAGCGACGCCTTTGACGGAAGTGAGGTTGTTGAAGGGAATAGCGGGCAAAGCTCCGTAGGAGCGTACTGTTCCTAGAAAGGACCATCAAATCAGACACAAGCTCCGTAGGAGCGTCCTGTTCAAATGTTGTCAGCCAACAGGTGTTCAAGGATAACAGGTCGCTCCTACGGAGCTCTTGCGTGAGGAAGCGAAGGTGTGTGCTAGGAACAGGGCGTCCCTCCGGGACTTTCCACAATAACAATACAATGTGGGATACAATCTAAACCGGGAATTACCGGTTCTTGCCAATTACGACAAACACCTCCTCCAAAACAAAGCCGCCAGTCCTGAGTGGTAAACGGGAAAGATTCCTTCCCGATCCACTTACGACTGGCGACTTACGACTTACGACTCTTTTTACAACCTTATCCCGAAGCTGAACGCGTTGAGGTCGTTGGCGGCGGGGCCGCGGCCGGAAGCGAAGAGCGGGTTGAGGTCGTACTTGGCGAAGAGGTTGATGCCCCGGAACCCGAGTAGGGCCTGCACGCCGTACCGGACGTTGCTGAGGGCGAAGTTGCCGGCTTCGTGGTCCTTCTGCTTGTCGCCACTCTGGAAGTACATGATCTTGGTGTAGCTGTGGAGGCGGTACCCGATGAAGCCCCCCAGGCCAATCCGGAAGCGGGTGTTGTGGGAGCGGCTGAAGTCCAGCACGGGCATTACGGGCAGGCTGGCGTAAATGGCCGTGAGTTTGCTCTTCCTCAGTTCGGACACGTTGGGCACATCGGTGAAGGCCACGCCGTTGTCGGTCTGGGTGAGCCGCTGGTTGCTGTCGAACATGAAGTTGTTGAAACTCACCTCCGGGCCATAGTGCAGGTACAGGGGACTTTTGCGCCCACCCAACCGCGTTTTGAAGAGGTACCCAACCGCAAGGTACCGCGAACCCCACGGGCGGAGGACGTATTCGGCGTCGGGGGCGGGAAACCGGCCGTCCTCCAGGTAGTTGTTGAGGCCCAAGTCAAATATGAATTCCGTGCGGGTTACCCTCGACTTGCGGTCCCGGTGCACCACAAACGTCGTATCGTTGCCCGTTACCTGTACGTCGCCGCCCCCACCGATCTTAATGGAGAACGTGACCGGCTCCTTCTTCGCGCCGCCCTTGATGACCACCTGTCCGTCCTTCATCACGATGGTGTCGCCGTCCATGACGAAGCTCGTGTCGCGGCGGTCTTCCTCCATCACGGTGATGAGCTGGCCGATCAGGGCGTTGAAATCGTAGTCTTTGAGGGCTTTGAGTTCTTCGCGGTCCTTGGCGTGGATCGTGATGCGGGTGCTCTTGCCGAACAAGATCACCACGGAATCTTTGGGGGCCGGCTCCGTTCGGCCAAAGGCTATCCCGAACACTCCCAAAAAGAGTGCAGTCAACAATGCAGTTTTCATGGTTTGGTAAAGTAGAAAGTGAGGGTGTGTATGTGTGTTGAAGCAAATCCTGGTTCAGACCATTAATCCTCAGCGGCCTTGTCTGCCTTGTCGCGGAACCGGGCCAGCAGGTGGTCGGGGGTGAGGCCCAGTTCGCGGAACTCGCCGCGCTTGGCTTTTTTGAGACCCTGCAGCAGGCGGCCCGTGCGGGTGCGGGGCGTTGCTTCGGCTTCGGCAAGTTCCTCTTCTTCCGCAACGGCTTCCCCGGCAAAGGCCGTTTTCGGGGCGCCGGTATCGGCCGGCAGTTGCACCACCACCACCAGCGTCTGCTCTTCGGGCGTGGGCAGTTCCCTGGCCGGTTCGGCGGTACGAACGGGGTTGCGGGCCATTTGTTCTTCCGGTGCCGGCAGCGGGGCCGGGGCTTCCGGGCGGCGGACGGGCTGCTCGTCAGGGGTGGTCACGACGGGCTGCCGTCCGCGCGGCGAGCCGGCGTGGGCCAACCGTTCGGTTTTTGTTTCCGTCTTTTCGGCAGCGGGCGGCATTGCCGTTGCGGGGGCCGCCGGTGCCTCCTCCGGCTGCGGGGCCGGTGCTTGCGCCAGGTTTTCCGCGGCGGGTTGGGTAGCCGACGGGCGGGGCGTTTCGGCCTTGGGCGGGTTCGCTTTGGGGTGAGCCGTCGTTCCCTTGGTCGTTTCCCGGGCGGCGATGCCGGGCTGTGAACTAGGCGTTTCGCTGCTGAAAATTACCCACAGGGCGCCCAGCAACAGCACCACGGCAGCCGCCGCGGCGTACGAAAGCCAGATCATTCCCCCCTTACGGGTTTTTTTTTGTCCCAGCCGCGATTCGAGCCGGTTCCAGGCCTGGGGGGACGGCGTCCCTTCCAGTTCATCCAGCTTCCGGGCGAATAACTTATCTATGGGCTGCTGCGCTTTGCTCATACACTTGGGGTTCAATCGTTGTTTTTTTTTCCTGGGCTGCCAGTTGCTTCTGCAACAGGGCACGGGCCCGGCTCAGTTGCGATTTTGACGTGTTTTCGCTGATGCCCAGGGTTTTGGCAATTTCCTCGTGGGAATAGCCTTCCAGG
>CADCTQ010000620.1 GCA_902805615.1 uncultured Cytophagales bacterium | reverse complement strand
AAGGTGAACAAGTGCCTATGGCGCTTACCGAAGCCTCTTTAAACAGGATGGCTTTCACAATAAAAGAACCTATTGGCGTTGTGGCAGCTATTAGTGCGTTCAATCATCCTTTAAATTTAGCGGTTCATCAGATAGTTACTGCTGTGGCGGCTGGTTGCCCGGTAATATTTAAACCAGCATTGGCAACACCGTTATCAAGCTTAGCCCTTGCCGACATTTTAAAGGAAGCAGGATTACCCTCCGGATGGCTGCAAATTGTACTTTGCAACAGAGAAGTCTCCGAAAAATTGGTTACTGACCCTCGAATTAATTTTTTCTCATTCGTTGGGTCTGCAAATGTAGGATGGTACTTAAAAAGTAAATTATCCCCAGGTACAAGATGTGCATTAGAGCATGGTGGAGCAGCACCAGTTATTGTTGAAAACGATGCTGATTACGATGAAATGATCCCTGCTCTGGTAAAAGGTTCATTTTATCATGCAGGTCAGGTTTGCGTTTCTGTCCAGAGAATTTATGTAAACCAGGCGATTTGCGATCTGTTCCTTCAAAAGTTCTCCGAGGCTACAAAGAAATTAATTGTCGGAGACCCAGTTGATAAAAATACAGATGTAGGCCCCTTAATTACTCCTAAAGAAATAGATCGTGTAGAAACATGGGTCAACGAAGCTATCGATGATGGTGCTAAATTGATTATTGGCGGAAAGAGGATTTCTGAAACTCTTTTCCAGCCAACAGTTTTGTTTAATCCATCAGAAAGTTCCAAAGTTTCCAGCAAAGAAATTTTTGGCCCGGTTGTATGTATCTACCCATTTACAGAACGGGATGAGGCCATTAAAAAGGCAAATGCTTTAGACTTCCACTTTCAGGCAGCTGTTTTTACAAAAAATTTAGATATTGCCTTTGACACTGTAAAAAAATTAAACGCTACGGCTGTCATGGTTAACGACCATACTGCTTTTAGGGTTGACTGGATGCCGTTTGGCGGACGGGATACTTCAGGTATCGGCATGGGTGGAATATCATACTCAATAGCTGAAATGACAAGAGACAAACTAACCGTTATTAAAAGCAAATATTTGTAATTAAGGGTATTTACCTAGGCTGTGTCCATTGAATACTGAATCAGCTATGAATGGGCCGTTTCTTAACCGCAATTCGGGCCTGAATTGATTCATTGGACACATCCTAGCCATGCGGTATTTATTTCTCAACCCGCCCCTCGCCATTGGGCCGGGCCTACCCACCGCGACACCACCGGTTCCGAAAGAATGATACTGGCGCGTAAGGAACTGTACCCGCTCACTGCGTATTCATTTACACTGCGTATCCACAAGGGAGGACGCTAAGCACATACAGTGGTAAAAGCTACATTTTCAAGCGAAGCACCTTTGCAAATTAATTCATAAAAATATCGAAATGAGAACCGTACTGATTACAGGAGCCAACAAAGGCATTGGCTTGGAGACAGCAAAACAATTATTACAAAAAGGATTTTATGTTTACTTGGGAAGCCGTGATTTAGAAAACGGGCTTGAAGCGGTCCAAAAATTAAAATTGTCAGGACTACCCAATGCGGAAGCCATCCAATTAGATGTAACAGATGAAAACTCCGTAAAAGCTGCCCGGGCAGAAATCGGTAAAAAAACAAATGTATTGGATGTTCTTATCAACAATGCGGGTATTAACGGAGGCAAGCCACCCTATACCGCATTGGAGGCAACAACCGAGCAGTTTATGGCAGCCTTTAATACCAATGTGCTTGGCGTGGCAAGAGTTACACAGGCTTTTATCGATTTATTGCGAAAATCCGCCCAGCCAAGAATTGTAAATGTAAGTTCCAACGTCGGCTCTCTTTCGCTGCAAAGCGACCCGGGTTGGCCACCTTATGCCTACGCAAAATACGCAGTGTACGCTTCCTCAAAAGCGGCGATGAATATGTACACCGTGCAGGTGGCTTACGAATTGCGGGATACGGCTTTCAAAGTGAATGCGGTGTGTCCGGGTTACACCAAGACTGATTTCACCAACCAGAACGGAGGTGAAGTGGCAGAAGCCGGAAAACGTATTATAAAATACGCACTAATTGACCAAAACGGACCAACTGGTAAATTCTTCAGCGAAGAAACCAATCCGGAAACGGGCGAAATTCCCTGGTAAGCGCGCTGGTGAATCAATGAAAAAACAATGAACTGCTAGGCTGTGTCTGATGAATACTGATAGACCGATTTCTCTTGAAGTATAAAGCGGATTTCAGCGTCATCGGAGTCGTTTTGTGCACTACAGTTTTACCGGAATTTGATTCATTGGACACAGCCTGGGCTGTGTCTGATGAATGGAACCCAAGGTCAGTTGAGGCCGAATCTAAAAGGATGAGACGGTATGAATTAACAGACAGTCAGTGGCAGCAGATAGCCGATTTGTTTCCCAGCAGTGAAGGCAAAAGGGGTGGTCAGTGGCAGGACCATCGCAGCGTAGTCAACGGGATGCTATGGGTGTTGTGCAGTGGTGCCCCCTGGCGGGACTTACCCGAACGGTACGGCAAGTGGGGAAGCGTCTATGAGCGAATGAGACGCTACCGTAAGGAAGGCTTTTTTGACGTTATCCTGCAAAAGCTACAGGTGAAACTCAACAAGCAGGGGCTGATTGATTTTGACTTGTGGCAGGTGGACTCTACCATCATCAGAGCCCATAAGTCGGCCGCGGGAGCCGGCTTAAAAAGGGGGCCCAAACCAGAGAGGGTGAGCCAGAGGATCATGCGTTAGGTCGCAGCAGAGGCGGTTTTTCAACTAAAATTCACTGGCTCTGTGAGAAGAAGGGGCTGCCTTTATCGGCGGTTTTGAGTGATGGTGCGGCTGGGGATGCCCCGCATTTTCTGCCCCTGTTGGAGCAGGTAAAAATTCCACAAGCAAAAGGCAGACCCAGAACCAGGCCCAAAGAAGTGGTGGCCGACAAAGGTTACGATTCGGCTCACTTGAGAAGGCGTTTACGGCGAAGAGGCATCAAAGCGATGATCCCCGAAAGGCGTTTGCCCGAAGGAAAAAAGCGCCGAAGGAAGGGACCTCATTACCGCTTTGACAAAGAGACTTACAAAAAAAGAGCCGCTGTGGAGCAGTCTATCGGCTGGATCAAAGAGTGCCGAAGGATTGCTACCCGGTACGAGAAATTGGCCATTAGTTTCCTGGCTTTCATCAAACTGGCTTTCATCCGTTATTACCTTAAACTCTATTCATTGGACACAGCCTAAGGCTATTCATTCCCAGAAAAGCCGTACACAATTGTTTTTTAGCAAAACAGAACACTGGATCAATACATATTTCAATAGCGAAAATAGCTTGGCTAAAAGCGACGGGCCGTCATTTCCAACTACGCAGTTCATTACAGGATTTAACTCCCGAAGAGGTGTTTGCCAAGTGTCAGTAAAAATCCCGGACCTCTACTTTTCGGTGCCCGAACAATGAGAGGTGCCCGATGCACTGGATATCCGCTCGGCAGCGGCGCTGCCTATTTCTTTCGGCGCGGCCTCCCACAGCCTGTTCGCAAGGGGCAAGCTTCAGGCAGGACAAACTGTACTGATTCAGGGCGGCGCTGGCGGGGTTGGGTTGGCTGCCATTCAACTTGCCCATCAAGCAGGAGCGTGGGCATTGGCAACGGTATCGAGTGCAGACTATTGGCCGCGATTGGAAGCACTGGGGCTCAGTCATGCCATCAATTATACAAAAGAAAAGGTGCGGGCCACTGTGATGGACCTCACGGGTGGGCAGGGAGTTGACCTGGTCCTCGACCCGGTTGGCAGTACGCTGGCTGGCTCACTTGAAGTGCTACGCCCCGAAGGGCGGGTCGTGTTCGTCGGCAATGCCGGAGGCGCCTCGCTGTCTGTTGACCTGTGGCCGGCGCTGCAAGCCAACCAGACCCTCCACGGGGTCTTTCATGGGCACGTAGTTGGAAAAGCCCGCAGTATACGCAGATGTGAAAGAACTTCTATTATATATGATTATGAAAAATGATCCATTATTTAAGCCTTTCAAGCTCAAATCGTTACAGTTGAGAAATCGAATTGTAATGGCACCCATGACCCGTTCCTTCTCGCCTGATGGAATTCCTACGGCTGACGTAGCAACCTACTATGGCAAAAGAGCGGCAGGCCAGGTAGGGCTGATCTTATCGGAGGGAACAGTGATCAACCGTCCGGCCTCCTCCAATGACCCGAATATTCCTCACTTCTACGGAGCGGGAGCCCTTGCCGGATGGCGAAAGGTAATCAACAAGGTTCATCAGGCAGGCGGCCAAATGGGTCCCCAGATCTGGCATATGGGCATCATGGCGGATCATCATTCGGGTTGGCTTCCGCCTGGTCCTTTTGAAGGGCCATCCGGTTTGCTGAGCCCTGGCTTAGCTAAAGGAAACACAATGCGTGAAGCTGACATCGCCGCCACCATTACTGCCTTTGGGCAGGCAGCTGCCGATGCGAAAGCATTAGGTTTTGACTGTGTAGAAATACACGGAGCACATAGCTATTTGATTGACCAGTTTTTCTGGGAAGAAACCAACCAACGCAAAGACGGGTATGGCGGAAAGACCTTAGCTCAACGCAGCCGGTTTGCAGTTGAAGTAGTGAAAGAAGTGAGAAGGCAGGTAGGGGAAGATTTTGCCATACTTCTTCGCTTGTCGCAATGGAAGACCCAAGAATATACCTACAAATTGGCAAAGACCCCTCAGGAAATGGAAGCATGGCTGCAACCCCTGGCAGAAGCCGGTGTAGATATATTCCATTGTTCACAACGCCGTTTTTGGGAACCTGAATTTGCAGGTTCAGACCTGAACTTTGCCGGATGGGCAAAAAAGCTAACCGGAAAAGCAACCATTACGGTAGGTTCCATCGGGTTGAGCGGAGAGTTTATAGCAGCCTTCCGGGGAGAAAGCTCTCAACCCAGCTCATTGGATGAACTGCTTCGCCGGATGGACAGGGGTGATTTTGATCTGGCAGCAGTAGGAAGATCTCTGCTGGCTGATCCGCATTGGGTTGAGAAGATTCGCGATAATCGCATGAATGAGTTGAAAGGTTTTACAAAAGAAGCTTTATCCGTTTTGGTGTAAAAACAGGCACCAATGAGTGAATGTAGAAGTACGGGAATTTGCAGAAATCCTAAACCAAATCTTATGCAACACCATATTCTTATAAACATCTGTGCCATTTTTGGTGTCGCTACGGCGGTTATCATTATTTGCCGGTTGCTTAACATCAGATACATCATCGGGTATCTGATTACCGGTGTGTTACTCAGTCCAAATACCTCTACCTATTTTGCCCGTATGGACGAGGTGGATGTGTATGCAGAAATAGGCATCATCCTGCTTTTATTTACAATTGGTCTGGAGTTTTCATTCACCAACCTGAAAAAAATCCAAAGATATGTGTTAGGTGGCGGCAGCGCACAGGTGTTTTTTACCATTGTGCTTACCGCAGTAATTCTCTGGCTTTTGATGCGGCCCAGCTGGGAAGAAAGTATATTCTGGGGATTTTTGTATGCGCTCAGCAGCACGGCTATTGTGATCAAAACATTGCAGGATGCCAATAAAATAGCAACACCCCACGGTAAGTTTATACTGGCGGTACTGCTCTTTCAGGATATCATGATTGTACCGTTAATGCTGTTTACACCGATCCTTGCGGGTGTAGGCGGCAACTTACTGCCAGCGCTTGGTTGGTTATTGGGCAAACTAATCTTAATGGGTGGTATCGCCTACGTACTGACTCGCTTTGTAATTCCATACTTATTAAAAACAGTCATGAAGGTACAGAGCCAGGAGGTGTTTTTAATTGCCACTATATTTATAGTCACCGGCATTGCTTTGCTTACCGAACAGTTAGGGCTGTCCCTGGCTTTAGGGGCTTTTATCGCCGGTTTGATCATCGCTGAAACCGATTACAGCCATATGGCGATATCCTGCTTTTTGCCTTTCAGGTACGTATTTATGAGCTTCTTTTTCATTTCTATGGGAATGCTGCTCAACTACGAGATATTCATGACCGATTTTGGCTGGATTGTGTTCTGGACCTTATTTGCCTTTGCCTTAAAAGCAGCCGCAGGCATACTCGCCGTAAAAGTGATGGGGCTGGAATGGAAAACAGCATTTACCGTAGGATTCTCCATCGCACAAATCGGGGAGTTTTCTTTTGTGCTCTCACAAAGCGGACTACAATATGAACTGATAAGTGCCAACAACTATCAAGTCTTTCTGGCGGTATCTATCATCCTGATGTCGGTAACGCCATTCGTAGTCACGAACGCGGAAAAAATACATCCACTTTTTGAAAAACTGATCACTAAACATGCCTAAACCAAAACTACAGTTATTCGGAACCGATTGGTGCCCCAAGTCATCTGCCCTGCGCAATTACATGCAGAGCAAATGGATAGAATTTGAGGATTTTAATGTGGAAACCAATACCGAAGCAGATGCCAGGGTACGCGCACTATATGACGGAAAAATAAAATTCCCTACGGTAATGGTCGGTAACGATTTTATTAAAAACCCTACCGTGCCACAGCTCAATGAATTTTTAAAAAAGCACAATATCGGTTAATGTGATTGAAACTTTGATGATTGCTCAATTTTTGAAACTGCATCAAAAAGAGAGTTGACGGTGACTTTGCAATATAATGTAATGTGCAATGACGGAAAACGATAAATGAATTTTGATTAAAGCGGATGAAGCTGTTTTCCAAAGGGGGCCATGAAGGTTTTCTGCCTCCATAACTTCATTAAATCATTTCAATTTTAAAATTTAAATTTATGAGTAGTTTGCCAATTCGTGACAAAAAAGCAGATCAATTGCTTACGGCAGAGAATGCAGCGCTTATTATCATAGATTATCAACAACGCCCACATCGTAACGTTTGAAAATAGCGGCCACGGCATGTTTGTGGAAGAATTGGAAAGATTCAACGCTGAATTATAGCATTGGTGAAAGGGCCGTAGTAAGATATGCCATATCTATAAACGCGTAGGTTACCGTCTGCTGGACAGATATGGCATATCCGGACCCGGTCATTGCCACGCATCATTTACCAATGCTATAGTAGCCTTCCTGCAAAAGTGGTAGTGCTGTAAATTGAGGCATTTGAAACCCCAGGCGCATACCGCTCCGGCGCACTTTCATAATGAACCATGTAGCACACCTGTAATCAGATACATCATCGGGTATCTGATTACAGGTGTGTTACGCAGTCCAAACACCTCTACCTGTTTCGCCCCTATCTAAGCGTAGTGATCAGACGCAGAAACTGTGTTTTCCCGCTCCGCTCCCGGTAAGCCACCACCCCGGGAGACCGGTGAACCCTTCCGGGGAAACGAAGTGCCGGTCATGCTCAAAGCGGGTGAAAAACTTGAGCAGGGGTATTACAATCTCTTCTACTCACCCTTGCTTGAAGGAAGCCAGCTCACCGGTATACTGCGCGTAGCCCTCGATGTCACGGAGCAGGTGCTGGCCCGAAGAAAGCTAGAAGACAGTGAGCACCGTTTCCGCAGCCTGATCGAAGAATCGCCCGTTGCGACCTTTTCGTTCTCCGGCCGGGACCTGGTAATCGAAGTAGGCCACCAAGTACCGCTCCCCGGACTGCGCGCCCCGCGTACGCATCAGCTGCCGGCAAGCCGGGGCCGAGCAAGTACTCATTGTCGAGGACAATGGCCTGGGGGTGGAAGCCGGGCGAATGAGCCAGCTTTTCACCATGTTCAAACTTTGGCTTCAAGCCCGGCCGCTATGATTTGGTCGCATTCCGGGTGACGCGCCACCCCGGCCCACACGGGGGCGCGGCACCCGGACGTGCAGGACCACGCGGGGGTTCGTACCGGAAATGCGGGCGTTGGTGTACTTTTTTTGGGGTTGCTGCGGATACAGCGCAAATTTAATTCACAATACGGGAAGAAAAGTTTCGGCCGCCCTCGCTGCCGGAATCAGTCCCTGCTGTTGGCCGGAGCGCATCCGGAAAAAAAGAAAAAAATGTCGGATCAAGGGGTGGATGTGACTCACGTGGCGAAGCTGCATCCGGGCCCCTGCAAAGACCTACCACCATGCACAACCCTTCTTCCTTACCCCCCAACTGGTACGTGGTATACACCCTGCCCCAGGCTGAGCGAAAAGTACACGCAAAGATCGAGCAAATGGGATTAGAAGCTTTCCTGCCCCAGCGGTACGAGGTACGGCAGTGGAGCGACCGGAAAAAGCGGATTGCCGTCCCCTTGTTTGCCAACTACGTCTTCGTGAAAACTACCCTGCAAAAAAGGTTCGACCTTCTTTTTATCCGCGACCTGGTAAGGTTTGTTGCTTTTGAGGGCACGCCCGTAGCCGTTCCCGAACTCGAGATAGAGTCCATCCGGAAAGTAGTGGCCAGCGGCGCCCCGATAAGCAGCGAAACCTACTCCTGCCAGGCCGGGGAAACGGTAAAGATCCTCCAGGGCCCCTTTGCCGGGGTGCAAGGGCAGGTGGTCAGGAGGAACGGCAAGGACAAGTTGCTGGTCCGGATCGGGGCGTTGCAACAGGCCATTGCCGTGGAAATCCTGCTTGAACATGCTTCGCTCCCCCTGGCCGCTGACTGCCCCGGGGCATTACCCGGCTGAGCCGGCCGGAACCGCACCCGGCGCTTTCCGAAGGCCCTGTTTCCCGCATCATTTTGTCATCACCTTCAACATCTACAACGCATGGAAACCTTTCCTTTAATCTCCTGCCTGTGTGTATCGCACAACACTGTAAGGCAACTTCAGCAGGCAATTGACTGCTTTGAGGCGCAAACCTACCCCAACAAAGAATTGCTGGTACTGTACGAGAGCGACAATGGGGCCGTGAGGCAGTTTGCCCGGCAGGAGCAACACGAGCGGGTGTACTTCCTGGAGGTTCCCGCCGAGCCGAAGCTGACCCTGGGCGAACTTCGCAACCTCTCCGTTGAGCGGTGCAACGGGGAGTACTTCTGCCAGTGGGACGACGATGACTGGTACGCCAGCAACCGCCTGCAGGTGCAGATGGAGGCGCTGCAACAGAGTTGCAAGCCGGCCTGCATGCTGTTGTACTGGCTGATGTATGACTGCGTGAACAAGGCCGCTTACCTCTCCCCCTTCCGCCTGTGGGAAGGAAGCATCCTGTGCAAAAAATCGGTCATTACGCCCCTGTGCAACTATGCCAGCCTTGAGAAGGGCGAAGACACCATTCTGCTGGGCCACCTGCTGGATACCAACAGCATCTTCCCCGTCATCAATCCTGCACTGTACATCTACGTTTTCCACGGCAACAACACCTGGGACCACGATCACTTCAATGTGTACTACAAACGCGGCAAGAAACTCTCCGAACAGGCCAGCCGGCTGGTCGGCGAGATCCTGGCGGGGGAGTACTCGGTCAAGGAAAGCACGGCATTGTTGAACCACGTCGCCTTCCTGGAAGAAATCAACTTCCGGTTCGAACTCATGGACCGGTACAGCCTGCGCATGGTATAAATCAATAACAACGTAGGCCGGGTGAGCACCGCCCGACGGTGGTCCCCGGCCTTTCTCAGCCAGTTTCTCTCACCCTAACGCACGCGTTCTATGTCCGGCCCCTTGGTTACCGTCATCATTCCCACCTTCAACCGGAGTACTCTACTCGCCTGCACCCTGGAAAGTATCTACCAGCAAAAGCTGAACGGGATATCCCTGGAAGTGATTGTGGTGGACGACGGTTCCACCGACGGGACAGGTGCCGTCGCAAAGCGGTACGCCGGGAAGGGTAACTTCCAGTACCATTACCAGGAGAACCGGGGCCGGCGGGTGGCCCTGGCCCGGAACGTGGGAATTTCCCACGCCACCGGGAGCATCTGCGTTTTCATTGATTCGGGCGTGTTGCTGGGCACCCATTGCATTGCCGAACACGTGCGTTCGCACCAGTCGTGCCCTAACCCGGCCGCCGTGCTGGGCTACGTTTACTGCTTCGACAACGGAAACGTTGAAGGCGAGTACCTGCAGCGGGTGATCGACCCGCAAAATCCGGATCAATCGATTGATTTTTTCCGTTCAAGCGGCCAGTACCTGGATTTGCGCGATGGCTTTTACCTGCGCTACCGCGACAATCTGTCGCACCTCCAGTTTCCCTGGGTCTTTTTCTGGACCTGCAACGTATCCGTCCAGACGAAGGCCCTGCGGAAGGTAGGGGCTTTTGACGTGGCTTACGACCAGAACTGGGGCATGGAGGACATTGACCTGGGATACCGGCTGCACCAGGCCGGGGTAACTACCCTGCTTAACCGCCGCGCCCATTCCATCCATTATCCGCACCACAAGGATGAGGCCGAAAACCTGCGGCAGCAGGCCATCAACAAGCAGTTGTTCCACTGCAAATACAATACGCCCGAAACGAAGTTGTTCCTGGAGCACCTCTGGGAGATGAATGACCTGCACGTGCCCCAGTACTCCTGACCGCCGCCCTTAGCTCACCCCACGGCATGAACACCATCTACGTAATCTGCCCCGACTCCAACGTCCCCTACGGGGGAGTCAAACAACTTTACCGGCACGCGGACGCCCTCAACAATCGTGGACTGGACGCCTTCATCTTGCACCAGGAGGCGGGCTTCCGGTGCACTTGGTTCCAAAACCACACCCGCGTGACCAGCCAGTGCGATATGGAAGCCCGCCTCCGCCAAAGTGATTACTTAGTCTTTCCCGAAATCCACGGCCCGTACATTACCGAATACCAGCCCGGGGTCCGAAAAGTGATATTCAACCAGAACGTCCACTATACGTTCAGCAAGCACCCCATCGGCAACCACTGCCGGCACACCCCTTACCTGCATCCCGACGTGGTGGCTACCATCGTGGTATCGGAACACGACGAAGCCTACCTGCGGCAGGTATTCCCCGGGGTGAATGTTCTGAGAATTCATTACGGCCTGGATCACACCCTTTTCAATGGCCGCCAGCTGAAGCAGGACCAGATCGCCTTCATGACGCGGAAACTGCCCGGCGACGTGGTACAGGTCATCAACATGCTTAAGTTCCGGGGGGCGCTCGACGGCTTTGAACTGGTGGAGATTGACAACAAAACCGAACAAGAGGTGGCCGCCGCCCTGGGGAATGCGCAGTTTTTCTTATCGTTCAGTGACCGGGAGAGCTTTGGGTTGCCCCCGGCCGAGGCCATGGCCTGCGGCTGCGTAGTGATCGGCTACGACGGCAGCGGCGGCCGGGAATTTCTCCGGGCTCCGTACGCCTACCCCGTAGAAGCCGCCAACCTGTTGCAGTTCAGCCAAACGGCAGAACGCGTCATCAACTTGTACCGGCAGCAGCCCGAACGGGTAAGGGAGCAGGGGCGGCAAGCCTCTGCCTTCGTGCTGCAACAGTACTCCATGCAGCGTGAAGAAGACGACATCGTGGCCGCGTGGGAGATGATCCTGAAAGGCGCGTGGACCGGCAGCAGGCATCAGCTCGCCGCCAGCTTGCAATAAACCTGCGCCCGGCCCCGCGCCGACAAAACCATCCACCGTTTGTAAACCTGTTTGCCATGATCATTACGCAACACCAGCCCCTCGCCGGGCCGCTGCCGGTGGACACTGCTGCGGCCAGAGTGCTTTTCGTGCAGGCCGGCGACTACCGGGAAGCATTCGAACGGCTCGCGGGCGGCGGCCCGGAAAACTACTTTGCGCAGCGGTTTACCGTAGATTACGTGGGCCGGCTGCGCCGGAACGTGGCCGGGGTGGCCGTGCTTTCGAACGCCCCCGCTCCGTACGCCAAAACCCTCGGCAACGGGGTGTTGAGCCTGGGGCTCGACTTGTGGGGCGGCGACCCGGACGCCGTGGTGAGAGCCGTGGAGGCCTTTGCACCCACGCACCTGATTCTGCGCGTGCCCCTGATGCCTGTGCTGGGGTGGATTTGCCGGCACCACGTACCGACGCTGGCGCTGTTTGCCGAAAGTTTCGCGCCCGGCGACCCCCGGAAGCAGGACTGGTACGCGGCGCTGCGGGCGGCCCTTAACCAGCCCGCGGTACGCTGGATTGCCAACCACCGCGTGCCGGCGGCCCGCTCCCTGGCGGGAATCGGGGTATCGGCCCGCAAAATAATACCTTACGATTTTGAAGCCTACGACGACCAGGCGCCGGCCGCCTGCCCGGCAAAGACGCACCCCCCAACCTGGCCGGTGCGGTTGCTCTACGTAGGCGCGCTGCGGGCGGAAAAAGGGCTTCCGGAAGCCATCCGGGCGTTGCGGTTGCTGCGGGACGGCGGCCTGGACGCCACCCTGACCATTGCCGGGGGCGGCGACGTTGCCGGCTTCGAAGCCCAGTGGCGGGAGCTGGGCCTGGCGGAGGCCGTGCACTTTTCCGGCGTACTGCCCAACGAGCAGGTCATTCCCGTAATGCGCCAGCACGACGTAGTGCTGGTGACGAGCCGGCCCGACTACCCGGAAGGCTTCCCCCTGACCATCACCGAGGCGCTGGAGTTTTTCCAGATCGGCTTTATTTACCTGCACGCCTTTGCCAAATTTTCCTTCTCGCTGGCCGCAATGGTATACTTCTCGCCGCTGTTCGGATCGGTGGCAGTGGCCATCGGGGTCTTTACGGTATGGGTAATCTTTAAGTTTGACAAACCCTTCATCCGGTCGCTGCACGAGGTCAATGAGGGCGAACACGCCGTGTCGTCCAACCTGTTCGACGGTCTTTCCAACATCCGGACCGTTATCACGCTGCGGCTGGAAAAGCGGGTCAGCGAAAGCCTGATGGATAAAGTAATGGCGATCCTGCCCGCGTTTCGCCGCAATGTGGTCCTTAACGAGTGGAAATGGTTCAGTGCCTACATGCTGGTGGGGCTCATTTACGTGGTGATGCTGCTGGGGTATGCCTATGAGCACTACACGGCCGGGCAGACCTTTTACCTGGGCGGCCTGGTCACGCTGATCGGTTTTGTAACCCAGTTCACCAGTGTATTTCACGACGTGGCCTGGCTCTATACCCAGGCCGTGCAGTACAATACCGACGTACGGTCGGCCCGGAGCATTACGGAAGCTTCCGCCCGGTGGGGGCAGCCGCTGGCCGCCGACCCGGTGCCCGACAACTGGCAGGCAATCAACGTTGAAGGACTGTACTTCCGGTACGGCGCAGCCGGTGAAGGGCAACCTTGGCCGCCAGCCGTCCGGCCCCCGGCGGGCCTGAACGGCTTGTCACTCCGCATCCGCCGGGGGCAGCGGATTGCGGTGGTGGGCCGGAGCGGCAGTGGCAAAAGCACCCTGCTGGCCGTACTGCGCGGCCTGTATTTTCCGCGGGAAGGTGTAGCCCTCACGGTAGACGGCAACCCGGTAGCTGACTGGGGCCGGCTTGCCGGCACGGTTACGCTCATTCCCCAGGAGCCCGAAGTGTTTGAAAATACCATTCGCTACAACATTACGCTGGGCCTGCCCTGCACCCGCCAGGAAGTGGAGCGGGTGTGTCAACTGGCCTGCTTCGACGAAGTGCTGGCTCAACTGCCCTCCGGACTCGACACCAACATTCAGGAGAAAGGGGTGAACCTGTCGGGCGGGCAGAAACAACGCCTGGCCATGGCCCGGGGGCTGCTGGCCGCCCGGGGCAGCACCATCGTGCTCCTGGACGAACCCACCAGCAGCCTTGACCACCGGACCGAGGTGCAGACGTACGAGAACCTGCTGGCGGCCCTGGCCGGCAAAACGGTGATCGCCTCCCTGCACAACCTGCAACTGCTCAACCACTTTGACTACGTGTACGTGCTGCACGACGGGCAGATCGTCGAAGAGGGCAGCCCCGCGGACTTGCAAAGGCACCAGGAGGCATTCAGCCAGTTGCGGCAGGTGGATCTGCCGCTTTAAGCAGCCGGGTGCGTGGGTTGGCCGGTGGTTTGCGTGGCCCGTCCAACTGTTTTTACCGCGCGGGGCAGCCGCACCCGCAACCGGACCGGGCCGGCATCGGCCCTGCTTGTATGGGCGTATTTGTTTCTCCGTGCCCTTGTTCCCGTATCCATTCCTTTTCTATGACAACCCATTCTGAAAACTTCCCGAAGGCAATGAAAACCCCCACCCTTGCCGCTTTATTCCTGTTGTTGTCGACGGCTTGCAACCGGCAGCAGGACTTGTCGCCCGAAGTCGCCCGGAATCTCCTCAGGGCCGGGGAGAACAGCGCGGAGTTAGAAAAAGTAATTGCGCACTACCAGGCGCCCGAAGACAGCCTTAAGCGTAAAGCCGCGCTGTTTCTGATTGCTAACATGGACGATCTGGTTCACATTGATTCGGCTACGCTCCACCCCTATAACCGGGTGATCGGGCTGTACGATTCGCTGCTCAGCAGCGGAATAATCCGGCATGAAACCGATAAGCAGTACCCTCAGATTGACCAGACCTGGCACAGCATTACCGTTAAAACCGGCCAGCCCGGCGAAAGAATCGGGTACGCCGAAGATTTACAAACCATCCAGGCACACTACCTGATCGACAACATTGAACGGGCCTTCCGGGTTTGGAAAACCAAGCCCTGGGCAAGCAACCTTACCTTCGAGCAGCTCTGCGAGTACGTACTTCCCTACCGGTTCGGCGTGAACCCACCCGATGCCTGGCGCAACGTGCTGGAGCGGCAGTACGCCTGGGTGGAAGATTCGCTGCGCAATCCCAACAGCAGCCTGGAGGCTTGCATCCTCATGTGCGAGCACTTGAAGTGGTTCATCTACAACCCGCAACTGTGGGAGCGTAAAGGGTTTGCCCCCTACGGGGTAACCAACCTGCTCAAGGCCAAAGCCGGCAACTGCGCCAACAAAGTGAATCTGAACATCTACGCCATGCGGGCCAATGGCATTGCCGTTACCACTGACTACGTACCCGGGTGGGCCAACCGAAACTGGGGACACAGTTGGAACGCCTTTGTGGCCGACAACGGCAGATTCCTCGACTTTGAGGCGTTTGCGGAAAGAACCGGGTGGGGAGGGCGGATGACCAACCGCCTCGCCGGGGGTCCCCGGATGGCCAGGGCCATCGTGAGCAGCCCGTCCCGGCCGGAGAAATAGCGGGCCTGCACCCTTTCGGCGTCCCTCGGGTGGGTCCGCTGGCTCTCGTAAAACCATTCCCACACCCCCGTACCGGGGGTACCGTACCCGAAAACGGCCCGGATGCCCGCATCGTGCAATCCCTGAATGGCCTGATCGGTATGCTCGGGTGAGTTCATAATGTGCGACCAGTCGAATACGGTGGTAATGCCGGCATTGATTGCTTCCAGGCTCCCCAGCAGGTTGCCCAGGTATACGTCCTCGGGCCGGTAGGCGGCCGCCAGCGGCCCCAGCATGTTTTGCAGGTATTGCATCAGCGTCCAGTCGGCGGCCACTCCCCGGAGCGCCGTTTCCCAGAGGTGGCGGTGGGTATCCACCAGACCGGGCATGACGATCATGCCCGTGGCATCAATCACCTGGCAATCTGCCGCGGCAAGGGCAGGGCCGATGGCGGCAATGGTGGTGCCTTCCAGGAGTACGTCTGCCTGGGGGAAGTTGCCTAAGGCAGGGTCAAGGGTAAGCACGCAGCCGCCCTTCAACAGAGTCTTGTTTGTGGTTTGCATGTGAGTAAAGAAGATGATAGGATGAGTGAATGACCAGGTAAGCGGGGCCACCCGGCAAAAGCGGCAATGCTACGCCGGCGGGAACCCAAGCGGGACTCCTTACGCGGGCAGGCGCCTGATCAGCACGCCAACCCGGGTAAACCATACTAAAGCCGGGGAGTTGTTACAATTCTTTGTACTTCCGGGCGATCCAGCGTTCGGCCTGGGAAAGCGTCTCGCACAGCACGGTGGGTACTTTTGCGTTCTGTTTCTGGTAAAGGGCCTGGGAAGACAACCGGGAGAAAAGATCCGGGGAGAGAATACTCACGTTGTAGCGCAGGCCCGCCTGGAAACAGTCCGGAAACAACTCGTTGTTGATCCAGTCCACCAGTCCGGCCCAGGCACTTTCAATCTCGTTGGTATCGTGGATGTGGAACTTGCAGCCTTTTGCCCGTCCCCGGGTACGTTGCCAGTCAAGCATGCGCAGGGAGGCGGCCTTTACCTCTTCCTCCGTGCAGAACCCGCTCCACTTCATGAGCAGGTAGTTTTTATCGGGCTCGTAGCTCAGTACGGCGTATACCTGCCCGTAGGCATTGCGGATGCGTTCAATGAGTAACACGGCTCTTCGGCTGGGAGTGGTAGGAGCCGCCGCAACAGCCTTGGCAACGGAGGCTTCTGAACAAAGTGCATTCATGGGCTGTACGGGTAGTAATTTACCGAAAATACCAACAGCAGGCTTTGTCGGTGGCGATGATCGGGCAATGGGCCTGTTAATCGGTTTGAGAGGGGATCAGCTGGGGCAGGCAGAATTTGACCTGGTGGGCTTCCGCCAGGGCAAACGCCCGGCTCGGATCAATCTTGCTCAAATCGGGGGGCACGCTCAGGTCGGGTTTCTGGCCGGGACCCGCAATGGGGTGCTCACCTGACGGAAGTACTGCTCCAGGTTCCCGGGCGTGAGCAGCACGAGCATCTTGCCGGCCGTGGGGCCCACGTTCTTGAACGTGTGCAGCGCCCCGGAAGGCACGTGCACCAGGCTGCCCGCCTCCGCGGCAAAGGGCTTGCTCAGGTCGTGGAGCACGAACTGAAACGATCCGCTGAGGATGTAAAAGATTTCTTCGTCAGGATGCGTATGGGGGGGAGGGCCGCCCAGCGGGGGGACCTCTTCCTCGAAGATGGCGTACTGCCCGTGGGTGGTTGCTTGCGGTACCCGGATGGTGAGCACGTCGGTAAACAGGAGCAGTTGCTCGGCCTGGCCGGCAGCAGGAAGGGTTTGATTGGCTGTCATATTGCTTTGCGTTAAATACAACACAAAGTAAACGAGTCCCCTCCCGGTTGCAATTGATGCAAATCAAGAAAGCATCACGCGTTGGTCTTGCTGCGGTAGCGGCTCAGGGTTTCCGGCGTGATGCCCAGGTAACTGGCAATGTATTGCAGCGGTACCCTCCGGAATACTTTCGGATGCGCCTCCAGCAGTGCCTGGTAGCGGACCAGGGGCGTATCTTTGAGCAGGGAGGCCTCTCTGGTTTCGGCCCGTACAAACTGGTCCTGGGCAATGATGCGGCCCAGCTTCTGCCGATAACATTCGTATAAGTGCATCACCTCCTGGTAGGTCAGCTCCAGGATATGACTGTCTTCAAGGGCCGTGATGTAGAGCGCGGAGGGAGACTGGGAGAAAAAGCTGGCAAAGGAGCCAATGATGCCGTTCTCAAACAAAAAATCCTTGTGAATGTCTTTACCGTCCACGGCGTAGTATACCCGGAAGCTCCCCTTCTCCACAAAGGCAATGGAACGGCAAATCTCGCCTTCCTGTAAAAAGTGCTCCCCTTTCACCAGACTTCTGGGGCGGAGTATGTGTTGCAGGGCGGCTATTTCCGCAGGGGAGGGGCCAACTACCTGGCTGATGTTGGATAAAATGCGTTGCATTGGTAAGCAGACCAGTGAAGGATACGGTAGCAGAAGGTCGTGGAACTATACCTTTGGGACAAATAAAATGATTAGCCATAGCTGGCTCCTCTTTTGATAGTGCTTCTTCGAGAACCGGGAGCCAGTTCAACAAGATAATGCCTTTTGGGGCAAACCGAAAGTAAACGGCAACATCTACCGGAGAACATTTTTTGTGACGGTTCAAGTAGAGCATAGGTGCGCTTTTTCAATGGTTCACTCAACCATTCGGCCGGAGCACCGCTGGAGTCAGCTTCCGGCAGTTTTACTGACCAGGTGCCGATGAGGCGGACCAGAGAGACACTAATACTAAAATGACTTCATGAGTGCGTATTTGGTTGTTCACAACTACTTGTAAAACAGTAAAGTACTAACAACCAACAACCTTTTAGTATTATTGCTTGAAGTACACGCGGAAGACAGTCCCGGCCCCCAGGGTACTTTCTACTTCTATTTTCCCGCCCGCGTTGTCGAGGATCTTCTTGACCATGTAGAGGCCGATGCCCGAACCCTCCACGTGCGTATGCAAGCGTTTGAACATGGCAAAGAGCTTCTCCCGTTTGTCGTCGCTCAAGTCCAGGCCCAGGCCGTTGTCGGCCACCGTCAACACGTAGTAACCAGGCTCGGCGTGGCAACCCACCCGCACGAGGGGAGCCCGGTCCGGCGACCGGTACTTGATGGCGTTGGAAAGCAGGTTATAGACGATGCTCCGCAGGTTTTTTTCGGAAAACTCAATCGTGGGGCACGCGCCGACGGCGAGGTCGAACCGGGCGTCGGCCGCTTCGACCCCGGGACCCAGGTCCAGGATCACCTCTTCGATGATTTTCGCCACGGAAACGGGGGCCGCCGGCTGGTGGGCTTCCTTTTGCAGTTTGCTTACTTCGGTCAGGTGCGCAATGGTCCGCTTGAAGCGTTTCACCGAATCGGCGATCATGCGGGCCGACTCCTGCACCCTTTCCGACCGGCTGCACTCGGCGGGCAGGCTGCGCACGAGCACTTTGATCAAGCCTTCGATGTTGTGGATGGGCGCCTTCAGATCGTGCGAGGCCGCGTACACGAAGTTGTCGAGGTCGTTGTTGATGCGGTCGAGTTGCTGGTTGGTGCGCACCAGCTCTTCGTTGGCGCGGGAAAGTCCCCCGTTGCTGGCTTTGATCTCCGCGTTGGCGGCCAGGAGTTCGGCATTCACCGCGGCCAGTTCCCGGGAGAGCAACTGCTGCTGCTGCTCGGCGCGTTTTTGCTCTTCAATGTCAATGCACGAACTGATGTAGCCGGCAAAGGTGCCGCCCGGCCCGTAGCGGGGCGATACCACGCTCAACTGCCAGCGGTACTCGCCGCCCCGGTCGCGCAGCCGGAATTCCCGCTTCAACCCCTGCCGCTCCCGGAAAGCCCGCTGGTAATCCGCCACGAAGCTTTCCCGGTCGTCGGGGGGCAACAGGTCAACCCAACCGTAATTGACCAGTTCCTGGTGCGTGCGGCCGGTCAGTCTGAGCCATTCCTGGTTGAAGTACACGGCGTTGCCCGCCTCGTCGGTGTGGGCGATGAGAATGCCGGCGGCTTCGGCCATGGTGCGGAAGCGTTCTTCGCTTTCCCGGACGGTTTCCTCGGCCAGCTTGCGGCTGGTGACGTCTTTGCAAACCCCCATGTAGTAGAGCGGGGTGCCCGACTGGTCGCGGATGAGGGAAACCGTATTGACGATCCAGACCACGCTGCCGTCGGGCTTCAGATAGCGTTTCTGGATGACGAACGGCACGCCCGACGCTTTGGCTTCCCGCAGTTGCTGGAGGTTGTTGTCCAGGTCGTCGGGGTGGGTAATGTCGCGCATGTTGAGGGTCAGCACCTCCTCCCGGCTGCGGCCCAGGATGCGGCAGTACTGCTCGTTGGCGTAGGTGAGCTTCAGGTCCAGGTCCGCCAGCACGATGCCCACCACGGTTTGTTCGAACATGGCCCGGAGCCGGGCTTCGCTTTCGGCCAGGGCGGCCTCCAGCACCTTGTGGTCGTGGATGTCGGTGGCCGTGCCCACCCACCGGGTAATGTCGCCGGCCCCGTTGCGCACGGGTACGGCCCGGTTGAGGTGCCAGCGGTACGTGCCATCGGCAGCCCGCCGCACCCGGGCCTCCACTTCGAACGCCTTGCCGAGGGGAAAGTGCTCCTGCCAGTATTCGGCCTGGCGCCGGCCGTCGTCGGGATGCACGTAGCCGGCGCCCCCTTCATGGGCCCCCTGCCGGCCGGCCGGGTCGTGCCCGTTCCCGTGCGTGTAGTCGTACCAGTGCCGGTTGAAGTAGGTCATTTCCCCCTGCGGGTTGGCCGTCCACACGATCTGGGGCATGGTGTCCAGGATGAGTTCCACCTGCTTGCGGGACTGCACCAGGTCGGTTACTTCGCGGGCAAACACGAAAACGCCGTCTGCCTGTCCCTGCCCGTTGCGGCGGGCCTGGCAGGTAAAGGTAAAGTACATTTCTTCCAGGGGGCCTCCCTGGTTGCGGGCCATCCGCAGGGGCATCTCCCGGGCCAGGTAGCTTTCGCCGGTCTGGTATACCTGCCGCAGGATGCCCGGAACGGGTGTGTCACATAGTTCGGGCAACCCTTCCAGCAGGGGCTTGCCGGTGAAGGCCCGGCCCGGGAGCAGTTGCTGGAAGGCCGGGTTGACCAGTTCAAACACCAGTGCTTCCCCGTCGAGGATGCTGATGGGTTCGGGCGCCTCGCGGAAGAACGCGTGCAGGTGCGTGCGCTGCTGCTCGGCGTCGGCCCGGGCCGCCCGTTCGTTGGCCCGGCTCTGGCGGAGCAGCCCTTCGGTTTTCACCCGGTCGGTCACGTTGATCACCTGGTGGACGATGCAACCCACCTCTCCCTGCGCATCGAGCACCGGGGTGTTGAGGGGGCTCCAGTACCGTTCCACGAATTCGCCCGGCTCCTCCGGGTGGGGCACGTCGTAGCGCTGCTCGGGCATCTGGTGCGGCTTTTTGGTGCGGAGCACCGCTTCCAGGGAGGCTTTCAGGTTGCGGACGGCGTTGGCGTGCGGCGCGCGGGGGTTGTCGGGAAAAACCTCAAAAACGTACTTGCCCATGATCTGCTGCCTTTGGGTAAGGGTGGCTTCCAGGTACGCCTCGCTTACCGCCTGGATGACCAGCTGCGGGGAGAGCACCAGGGCCAGGTGCGGCAACGTTTCAAAAATGGTCTCGAACGGGGGGAGCCCGGCGGCTGATCCTTCCCCGGAAACATTGGATAGGTTAGGCATCGTAAAGACGGATGAACGCGAAAAAGTGGATAGTGGCCGGAGGTAACGCCAACCCGGGGAAGGCGCGGCCTAACCCAACGTGACGAAACGCCATGCTGCGCATCCTTACGTAGGAAAATGGACGGAAGTTTTGGGGGCGTTGCCCCGGATCGGTGCCCGTTGCCGTTGCAAAAGTGTTAAGCGAAAGCATCGCGTGCCGGGAGACAAGCCGGCCGGGTGCATGAAGGGGCTAAACCCCCGCATCACCGTGCCGCCCGTTCAGGGTGCGCAGCCGGCGGGAGGTTTGCCCGCTCATTCGGGGCGCTTTTCCCGCAGCTTGGTTTCTTCCAGGTCCAGCAGCGTCAGGTACTTGCGGATCAGTTCCTCGTCGAATTCGGAGCGGTGATTCATCCGGTGCAGCAGGTCCCGCTGCTGGTCGAGCAAGTGCAAAGCAATGCGTTGGTGCTCCCGCACCGGGTCGGGCAGCTGGCCGGGTTGCCCATTCCCGTCCGGGGCCGACAAGTACCGCAGGTCCGCTTCGAACCGGCGCCGCAAATTCTGCACGTGGGCATTGCTGCCGGCCTCGGTGGGGTAGGTCTTTGCCAGGAAATCCAGGGCGGTCTTTGCCAGCTTCTGCCCGATGATCTGCTCCTGCTTTTCCTCCGGGATGAGCGTGTGGCGGTCCGGCACCTTTACGAGGCTGATCACCCAGGGCAAGGTCAGCCCTTGCACCACCAGCGTCACCAGGATCACCACGAAGGTGATGAAGAGAATCAGTTCCCGCTGCGGGAAGGGCTGGCTGCCGTTGACGGTCACGGGGATGGAAAGCGCCGCCGCCAGGGAAACCACCCCGCGCATCCCCGCCCAACCCAGCACCAGCGGGCCCCGCCAGCCCGGGTTGGGGTCGGCCACGGTGATGAAGCGGCTCATGAAACGGGTAAACAGGGAGGCTGCCATGGCGCAGAGCAGCCGGGTCACCATCAGCACGGCCGAAACCAGGAGGCCATACCCGATGGCGCTGCCCAGGCTGACGTGGGTCAGCTGCGCCAGGATGGCGGGCAGTTCCAGGCCGATCAGCAGGAAGATCAGGCCGTTCATGACAAAGCCAACCGTGGACCAGACGTTGACGCCCTGGATGCGGCTCAGGTGGGTAAGCATCGTTTGCCGTTTGTTGGAGAGCAGCAATCCGCCGCTTACGACGGCCAGCACCCCCGAGAAGTGAAACTGTTCGGCCAGGTAGTACATGCAGTACGGCGTCACGAACGTAAGCACAATGTCGAGGCTGGCCGTGGTGGGCAACCAGCGGTGCACGGCGTAAAAGCACAGCCCGACGAGCAGCCCCACGACGGTGCCCATCACCACCACCAGGAAGAAACTGGTGACCGCTTCCCCGAAAACGAACTGTCCCGTAAGCACGGCGGCCAGGGCAAAACGAAAGACGATCAGGGAAGAGGCGTCGTTGAGCAGGCTTTCCCCTTCGGCAATGCTCACCAGCGACCTGGGTACCCGGACGCCGCGCATGATGGTGGTGGCACTGATGGCGTCCGGGGGCGACACGATGCCGCCCAGCAGAAACCCCAGGGCCAGCGTGAAGCCCGGAATGGCCGCCCGCGAAACCAGGGCTACCACGCAGGAGGTGACAATGACGACGGGAAACGCAAAGCTGATGATCACCCGGCGCCACCGGTAGAATTCTTTCCAGGAAGTTTGCCAGGCGGCTTCGTACAGCAGCGGCGGCAGGAAGATGAAAAACACCATTTCGGGGTCAATGGTGATCTTGGAAAAACCGCCCGTGAAGCTGAGCAGCAGCCCTCCCAGTACGAGGATGATCGGGTAGGCGACCCGAAGTTTTTGGGCAATCATCACCAGTCCCACAATGATGAGGACCAGCATGATGTACTGGATGAAGACCGTGTGCATACGTACCTGGGCAACCGGATGGGTTGGTAAAAGTAAACTTACGGAAGGCAGGGTAAATACAAAGGCATGGCAAATAATTCGGGGTGGCCACCCCTCTCATCAATCTCATCTCATCAAGCCAATCACGGTTCACGCCATCAAGTCATCATTTCATCAAGCGAATCATGGTTGGGACCACATTTCTGCCGGCGCTGCGTATACCACCCCAGGCAATGCAGCCCCCAACGACCATGGCAATCAACGCGAAACTGGAAAAAAAATTAGCCAAGCCCTACCCGCCGTCCAGCCGGACCGACGAGGTATTTCTGGGCAACGACATTACCGTCATCAGCAACGAACGCGGCGAAGCGATCCACCTGTTCATCGGCAAGCGCAACGAGGATGGCTCCATCCGGGGGGAACACTACGCCCGCCGCATCCAGCGGGAGCCGGGGAGTGACCGCATCGTCAAGAGCCACTGGGACAACAAGGGAAAAGTGACCCGGGCGTCTTCGTGAGAGACGCCTTCCGCCAACTGACCCCGGGAGGCCGCGCCGCCCGGAAGTGGGTGATCAACGCAGCCGGGTCTGGTTGAAGCGTCCACGTCCCCTTTTCACTGGTTGGAGTGTCCACGCTTGAACCCCTCCCCTTTAATTGAAGCCAGTGCAGCCGATGGGTACTGGAGCAAGCGTCTACACTTGTCGGTTAGGGTTACGCTTGGCGAATGGATGAACCAACCAAGCGTGGACGCTTGGGGAAGGCGACTGGCATACGCAGGGATGCGCCGATGGGCAGGGGCAAGGGTTCAAGCGTGGGTATTTGATAGCGTATTTGAGGGGGGTAGGGTTAAGGGGGGCAGTGGTGATGGGTTAGGTTGATGCTGCGTAAGTGGAGTTTGTTCTTTTTGGCATTGCCCCAAAAAGAACCAAAAAGGTCTAGGCCCAATGATGCTTCCCCCCGCCAGGCAACCCGCCCCTCGCCATTGGGCCGGGCCCACGCGCCGCGA
>CADCTQ010000619.1 GCA_902805615.1 uncultured Cytophagales bacterium | reverse complement strand
TGCGGAAGTGCGCAGCCACGTAGCCATGTGGGTGCAGAACGGGGCGGCCACCCTGGTCATTCTGTCCTTCGTGGGCCTGCTTTTCTGCGTGCTGTACCGGGAAAGTGACCTGCCCAACAAGGACATCTTCAACATTCTGCTGGGCATCCTGGGCACGGTGGTGGTGCAGATCTTCCAGTACTGGTTCGGCGCGTCGGCGGGCACGCCGGGGGTCAGGAATGGAACGCAGCCGCCGGGGGAACGGGAACGCCCGTAACCCTGGCGCGGCCCGGGAAGTCTCCGGGAAGTCCGCGTCAGGGGTTCGGGGTGTAATCAATCACGAAAACGTCTTCCACCACCCCGAGTTTGCCGAGCAGCTGGCCGAACTCCTTGTGCTTGGGGTGGGGCAGGTAAGCGTCCCGGGCGGCGGCGTCCTCGAAGGTGAGCAGGTACACGTGCGTAAAGCCCTGGTTCTTGTTCTCGGGGCTGTTGTTGGTGCCGGATTCAAAGGAGAGGATGCCCGGAATGGTTTTTTGCAACCCTTTGAAGGCAGTGGCCACCTCGCCGATCTGCGCTTCGGTGGTGTTGGGCTTGTACTTGAAAACGACTACGTGCCGCACCGGCGCCTTTTTGTCCCGCACGAAACTCGTGAGGACGGCAAGGCCGGGCAGCAGCAGCACGAAGAGCAACGGAATCAGGTTGTTTCTCATGAGACTGGGTGTATGGAAAAGAGGGAAACGGTGGACGAAATGAGGTGCATCCTTACAAATGTAATTTTTTGGCGAAGTAGTATCAATAGCCCGGGCGTTAAGTTTGCGGTTCGGTGCCGCTTTTTCGACCGGGCCCCCTTTTTAACGCACCAACCGGCGCCGGGGGTGGACGACAAGCACCAAAAGGTTATTTTTTTATGATTGTAGCCATCTGTACAATAGTTGTATAACTTGCCACCAAAAAACCCGTAAACCCTACTGTTATGGCGGTGATTATCGGAATAAGCGAACGGCTTTCGCGGCTGATTGATTCTTTGGGCCTTACTACGTACCAATTCAGCAAGGCCCTGGGCTACGACCGCCCCGAGAAGATCTACGCGGTGGTGAACGGAAAGACCAAGCCAAGCTTCGATACGCTTTCGGCCATCACCGATACTTTTAAGCAGGTAAACCCCAAATGGCTACTAAACGGAGAAGGTGACATGTTTTTTCCCGAACCCAACGCGCGGATCGTTTCGGCGCCGCAAGACAAGAACTACACGGATTATCCCTTCGTGCCGATCCGCTTCCAGGCCACTTTCGTGGAAGGATACTCAGCCACCTGCCGCCTCGACAACATGGAAACCTACCGGGTGTATTCGGCCGACGGCCGCACGTATAAGAATGCCGCCGTGTTTGAGGTGGAAGGCAACAGCATGTGGCCCCAGATCCGGCACGGCGCCCGGGTGCTGGCCGTGTGCGTGGACAAGGGCGACTGGTGCTACCAGTCGGGCGGGGTGTACGCGGTCATGTACAAGGATTACTTCGTGATCAAACGCATCAAGGACAACGAGCTGCTTACCAAAAAGCTGCTGACGCTGCACTCCGACAACCCGGAAGGGGGCAGCATGCCCGTGCCCCTCGAAGAGATCCGGGGCATCTGGAAAGTGGTCAAGGTGGTGGACGCCCCGGTGGAGTAACGGCCCGGGTCTGAAACAATTGGGCCGGTATTTTTCTTTTTTGGGTACGTTTGCCCTACGCAGCGCCTGACCCTTATGAAAATCTACACCAAAGCCGGAGACCAGGGCAAAACGTCGCTCATCGGCGGCACCCGGGTCTACAAATCGCACCACCGCATTGACACGTACGGCACGGTGGACGAACTCAACGCCCACGTGGGCCTTCTGCGCGACCAGCCCGTGAACAGCGGCCGGCTGGACCTGCTCAAGGAAATCCAGGATTGCCTGTTCGTGATCGGCGCCTCGCTGGCGACGGACCCCGACAAAGCCAACCGCATCCTGCCCGACCTGCGGGAAAGCGACATCCAGCTGCTCGAATCGGAGATGGACCGCATGGACGCCGAACTGCCCGAACTGCGGCACTTCGTGCTGCCGGGCGGCCACGCTTCGGTGTCGGTGGCCCACGTGGCCCGCACCGTGTGCCGGCGGGCCGAACGGCTGGCAGTGGCCCTGGCCCAGGAGGAGCCGGTGGCGGCGCTGGTGATCAAGTACCTCAACCGGCTGTCGGACTACCTGTTCGTGCTGAGCCGCAAAATGGCCCTGGAACTGGGCGTGGAGGAGGTAAAGTGGTACCCGCGCACGTAAAAAATCAGCCCCTTGCTGGTTAATAAATGGCCGAGAACCCATAAATTTGACAAATAGCCTTTTTAACCATTACGACTATGATAGACGTAAGCACGTATCCCGTTCAGACGGTAGCGCAGTCACGGATTGCGGAGTGCGACTTCAACAACCTCCAGTTCGGAAAGACCTTCGCCGACCACATGTTCGTGGTTGATTATAAAGACGGCGGGTGGCAGCAACCCCGGGTGGTGCCCTACGGCAACCTGTCGCTGAGCCCGGCCCTCTCGTCGCTGCACTACGGCCAGGCCCTGTTCGAAGGCTTGAAAGCGACCAAGAACGAAGCCGGCGACATTCTCGTGTTCCGCCCCGAGGCCAATGCCCGCCGCCTCAACGCGTCGGCCGTGCGCCTGTGCATGCCCGAGCTGCCCGAAGAGATATTTATGAACGGCCTGGCCCAACTGCTCACCGTGGACCGCAACTGGATACCCACGCAACCCGGCTGCTCCCTCTACATCCGCCCGGTGATGTTTGCCACCGACGACTACATCGGCGTGAAGCCTTCGGATACGTATTCGTTCATCATCTTCACCTCGCCGGTGGGCGCTTACTACAACAAGCCCGTGCGGGTAAAGGTCGAAACCCACTACACCCGCGCCGCCCCGGGCGGAATGGGCTTTGCCAAAGCTGCCGGCAACTATGCCGCCGCCATGTACCCGTCGCAGCTGGCCCACCAGCAGGGCTACGACCAACTGCTCTGGACCGACGGCCGCGAACACAAGTACTTCGAAGAATCGGGCACGATGAACGTGATCTTCGTGGTAAACGGCAAAGTGCTCACGCCGCCCACCACCGACTCCATCCTCAAGGGCGTAACCCGCGACAGCGTGCTGCAACTGGCCCGCGACTGGGGCTACACCGTGGAGGAACGGCCCGTGTCGGTGGAAGAGATCATTGCCGCCGCCAAAAACGGCACGCTGGAAGAAGCATTCGGTGCGGGCACGGCGGCCACCATCGCCCACATTGCCCTGATCCACCACGAAGGCACCGACTATACGCTGCCGCCGGTAGAAGCCCGCAAGCTCTCCAACCGCCTCTACCAGGGCATGGACGACATCAAGACCGGCCGGGCCGCCGATCCGCACAGCTGGGTCTTCAAGGTTTGATGGTACACTAAATCGTACACTGATAGGTTATGATGATTATGATTTGTTATGATCAAATGATTGCAGGACTACATGATTAGGCGATTGCATTCGTTGAATTACCGAATCAAGTCATGCAATCATTTGATCATGTAGTCATTTAGTCACAACGGATCATAACCATCATAATCAATCAGTGTACTACTCATAATCATCATAACCCATCAGTGTACCATCAGACGTACCCGGAAGCAGCAGGCCGCCCCGCCCGCTGCTTTCTTTTTGCCCGTTTTGCCCGGCGGGGCAAGTGGTTCGCGGAATAATTCTTAACTTTGTGTCCCATAAGTGCTTTCCCTGACCCGACTTATGGCTTCTGCAAAATACGTATTCGTTACCGGTGGGGTAACTTCTTCTTTAGGTAAAGGCATCATTGCTTCTTCTCTCGCCAAGTTGTTGCAGGCAAGAGGCTTGTCCGTCACCATCCAGAAATTCGATCCTTACATCAACATTGACCCGGGTACGCTCAACCCGTACGAACACGGGGAATGCTACGTGACCGACGACGGGGCCGAAACCGACCTCGACCTGGGTCACTACGAACGTTTCCTCAACATCCCTACCTCGCAGGCCAACAACGTGACCACGGGCCGCATCTACAACTCGGTCATCACCAAAGAACGGGAAGGCGCCTACCTGGGCAAAACCGTGCAGGTGATCCCCCACATTACCGACGAGATCAAGCGCAACTTCCGGCTGCTGGGCGAAACGGGCAAGTACGACATCGTGATCACCGAGATCGGCGGCTGCGTGGGCGACATCGAATCGCTGCCCTTCATTGAAGCCGTGCGGCAAATGAACTGGGACGCGGGTCCGGACGACGTGATCGTGATCCACCTCACGCTGATCCCGTACCTCAAAACGGCCGGTGAACTCAAAACCAAGCCGACGCAGCACTCGGTGAAGTCGCTGCTCGAATCCGGCATCCAGCCCGACATCCTCGTGTGCCGCACCGAACACCCGCTGCCGCACGACATCCGCAAGAAGCTGGCCCTGTTCTGCAACGTGCACATCAACTCGGTGATCGAATCCCTCGACGCGGAGACCATCTACGACGTGCCCCTGATGATGAAGCGGGAAAAGCTCGACGAACAGGTGCTCGTCAAGCTGGGCCTGCCCCACGACCGCGAACCGGCGATGGACGGCTGGAAGGAATTCCTGGGCCGGCTCAAGAACCCGCTGGAGGAAGTGACCATTGGCCTGGTGGGCAAGTACGTGGAGCTGCGCGACGCCTACAAGTCCATTGCCGAAGCCTTCGTGCACGCGGGCGCCCAGAACGAATGCAAAGTGAACATCCGCTGGATTCAGTCCGAAACCCTCAACCGCGAAGACTACCGGGAGATGCTCGACGAACTCGACGGCATCCTGGTGGCGCCCGGCTTCGGCGAAAGGGGCATTGAAGGCAAGATCAGCGCCATCCGCTACGCCCGCGAGACGGGTTTGCCGTTCTTCGGCATTTGCCTGGGGATGCAGTGCGCCGTGGTGGAATTTGCCCGCAACGTGGCGGGCCTCCCCGAAGCCGCCTCCACCGAGATGAACCGCAACACGGCCCACCCGGTGATTGACATGATGGAGGACCAGAAGAAGATCACCACCAAGGGCGGCACCATGCGGCTCGGCGCGTACCCCTGCGACCTGCGCAAGGGTTCCAAAGCCAGCCTGATCTACGGCAAAACGAGAATTTCCGAACGGCACCGCCACCGGTACGAATTCAACAACGCGTACCTGGAAGCCCTCGAAGCGGCCGGGATGCACGCCACCGGCGTAAACCCCGACACGGGGCTGGTGGAAATCGTGGAGTTGCCCGACCATCCGTGGTTCGTGGGCGTGCAGTTCCACCCCGAATTAAAGAGTACCGTGATGAACCCGCACCCCTTGTTTGTGCGTTTCGTAAGGGCAGCCATGGAGCACGTATCCAATAAACGCCTGGTAGCTAAGTAGGTAGGGGAGACGGGAGGCGTAGAAATTAAGATGGGAGATGCGGGTTACCGTCCCGGGCCTTTATTGAATAATGACTTTGGATGTTGGGTTTCGAATGCAACGGAACGGGTGCCCTGCGTTGGAAACTCACCATTTGGATTACGCTTTTAACATTTCGATTTGATGGATAGGAATCAACTGATAGGCATTACCCTGATTTTTCTGCTGCTGTTTGTGTACTTGCAATTTTTTGCGCCCAACCCGCAGCCGAAGCAGGCCATGAAAGATACGGCGGCGCAACTGGCGGATACGGCCAAAGCGGGAACCAACCCGGCCGTTGCCCCCGCCACCCCCGCCAACGACTCCCTCGCGCGTGAGCAGTACCGCCGGCAGTACGGCGCCTTTGCCGTGGCCGCCACCGGCGAAACCCGCGACGTGGTGCTCGAAAACAAGGACCTCCGGCTGACCCTCAACACGCAGGGCGGCGCCGTGAAAGAGGTACTGCTGAAAAACTACAAGACTTACAACGGCCAGCCCCTCGTGCTGATTGATCCGCGGAGCAGCACCATGTCGCTGCGCCTGCCCACGACGACGGGTGAACTCGACCTGACGCGCCTTTTCTTTACCACGAACAGCCCTTCGCCCCAGGTGGTGCGGGAAGGAGATTCAACCACCGTGGTCTTCCGCCTCAACGTGTCGCCGACGCAGTACGTGGAGCAGGTGTACTGGCTGAAGGGCAGCGGCTTCCGGGTGGGCTACGACCTGCGGCTGGTCGGCCTCGACAACCTGGTGCGCAACAACCCCGCGCACCTCGACTGGACGGCCCGGCTCAAGCGGCTGGAACTCGACATTGAAAGCAGCCGCATCACTTCCACGGTAAACTACTACACGGCCGCCGAAGAATTCGACTACATCAGCGAAGCCTCCAAAGACCCCGAAGAGAAGCAGGTAGGGGAGCCCCTCCAGTGGATTTCCCTCAAGCAGAAGTTCTTCCTCTCTTCCCTGATTGCCCGCAACACCCAGATTTCGAGTGCCGTGCTGCGCTCCAGCGTGGATGCCGCCGACAGCAGCACCATCAAAACGCTGGGGGCCAGCATGACCCTGCCCATCGCCGACCTCAAGAGCGGCAAAGGCAGCTACGAATTCTACTTCGGCCCCAACGACTACCAGACGGTAAAGAACATTACCGATGGCTTCGGCAAAAACGTGTACCTGGGCTGGCCGGTGGTGAACCTGGTCAACCGCTTCATCATCGTGCCGCTGTTCCACTTCCTCGAAAGGTTCATTTCCAACTACGGCGTACTCATCATCGTGCTGGTGCTGCTCATCAAGACGCTGCTGCTGCCGCTGGTGTACCGCTCCTACATTGCCATGGCGAAGATGCGGGCCATGAAGCCGGAA
>CADCTQ010000618.1 GCA_902805615.1 uncultured Cytophagales bacterium | reverse complement strand
GGCGCCAGGATGCGTACTCCCCCCAAGCCCAGGCGGGCGGCGAGGTGGAAATTGACGCCGCCCTGCACGTTGTCGAGGTTGGTGTGGGCGGCGTACAGGGCCACGTCGTGCTTCACGGCGCTCACCACGGCCCGGCCCACGTAGCTGCCGGTGTTAATCTTTTTGAGCCCCTTGAACACAATCGGGTGGTGGGCCACCACGAGGTTGCAGCCCCGCCGGACCGCCTCGGCCACCACCGCCTCGGTGGCGTCAAGGCTGAGCAGTACGCCCGTGAGCGGCGTGTGCGGGTCCCCCACGAGGAGGCCGGCGTTGTCGTAACTTTCCTGGTAGGCCGGCGGCGCCCAGCTTTCAAGGGCGGCAGTAACGTCTTGAATGCGAACCATATAGGATAGACGGGAGGTATAAGACAGGAGACGCTGGGCATTCGGCAGGAGACATGAGACGTTAGACGCGCGTCTAACGTCTCATGTCTCCCGTCTCCCTTCCGGCAATGATAGCGACAATATTTTAACGGCGTTGCTTTTTCTGTTTGACGCTTATCCTTAGATTGTGCTTTGCGCTGGTAACTGCCTTATTTTTAACCCTTACCCCGTCAACGGTGGCACCCCCCGGCCGCAAAGCCAACTGCCTATGGACAATACATCTACCCAGGAAGCGTACCAACGGGAAATGGCCCGGCTGATTGAGGAAAACAACCGGCTCCGGGCCGAACGGGACCAGTTGCAGTGGTACGCCCGGCTGGGGCACATTTTGGGCGAACAGACCGTGCTGGACCTGACCGACGCGGCCGGCCGGCCCGCCCGCACCAACGACCCGTCCGCGCCGGCCTCGGTGGGGGAACTGTACCGCCAGTTGGAGCAGCCCGCCGGGGAAGCCGCCACCGGCTACGGCCCGCCCGGCGCCGGCGTGGTCGAATCTTCGGGCACGTTCCGGTTCCCGGTGGGGCAGCAGGGGGGCAACCCGTTGTACGCCACGGTGCGCTGGAACGAAGCCGTGCGCCGGGAAAATACCCTGCGGGTGCTGGACCTGTTGCGCGAGGCGGCCGAAACCAACGAGGAACTGCACGCCGGGGAGGAAGAACTGCGCCAGACGCTCCAGTACGTGC
>CADCTQ010000617.1 GCA_902805615.1 uncultured Cytophagales bacterium | reverse complement strand
TTTCGATATTGACAATGTAGACCTGAAGATTCTCTCCCTGCTCATGCAGGACGCCAACATGCCTTACACCGAGGTCGGCAAGAAGGTGTACGTTTCCGGCGGCACCGTGCACGTACGAATGCGGAAGATGGAGGAAATGGGAATTGTGAAGGGGGCACAATTAAATATTGATTACGCCAAGATCGGCTGGGACATTACTGCCTTTTTGGGCATTTACCTCGATAAGAGTTCCCTCTACAACGAGGTGGCCGAGGAACTGCGCAAAATTCCCGAAATCATAAACATCCACTACACCACCGGCAACTACAGCATTTTTGCCAAGATCATCTGCCGCGATACGCAGCACCTGCGCGAAGTGCTGCACGACAAGATTCAGAAAGTGGCCGGCATTCAGCGCACCGAAACCTTCATTTCGCTGGACGAAAGCATCAACCGGCCGCTGCCCTTCGAATAGACTGCCCTTCCCGCTACCCGGCTGCGGGCATGCTGCCCGGGCTTCCGGCGGTTCCCTCCGGGCGGGTACCCCAGCGGCGGGCTCATCCCGGCGCCCGGCAAAACCCGGGCAAAGTCCTTCATAATCAGCGCAACAAAAGCGAGCCCGATCAGTTAACCGTTAAACGGGTGATGCTCCTGGCGGTGCGTTGCCGGGATTCGCATTTATGCGGCAACGTCCCCTGAAAATAATTATTCGGGGGTGGAAGCTTTTTGTGTAGAACTTTGTTATAAATTTGTCAAGTAGGTTAGAATGATTCTAAACAGATAATGTTTATCATTTATGAGTAAAGATTCCCAAATCCTTGAAGATATCACCCGTTCGGAGTACAAGTACGGTTTCGAGACCCTGATCGAAAGCGATGCGGCGCCGAAAGGGCTTAGTGAAGACATTGTCCGCTTTATCTCCGCCAAGAAGAATGAGCCGGCGTGGATGCTGGAGTGGCGCCTGAAGGCTTACCGCCAGTGGCTCACCATGCAGGAGCCGGCCTGGCCCAACGTATCTTATCCCAAGATTGACTTTCAGAACATTATTTACTATTCGGCTCCCAAGAAGAAGGCCACCCTCAACAGCCTCGACGAGATTGACCCCGAACTGCGGGCCACGTTCGAGAAGCTGGGCATTTCGCTGGACGAGCAGAAGCGCCTGACCGGCGTTGCTGTGGATGCCGTCATTGATTCGGTTTCCATTGCTACTACGTTCAAGCACAAGCTGGGCGAACTGGGCATCATCTTCTGCTCGATGAGCGAAGCCCTGGAAAACCACCCGGAGCTGGTACGCAAGTACATCGGTTCGGTGGTGCCGGTGGGTGACAACTACTACGCCGCCCTCAACTCGGCCGTGTTCAGCGACGGTTCGTTCGTGTACATCCCCAAGGGCGTACGTTGCCCGATGGAACTGTCCACGTACTTCCGCATCAACGCCAAAGAGACCGGCCAGTTTGAACGCACCCTGATCGTGGCCGAAGCCGGCAGTTACGTAAGCTACCTGGAAGGCTGCACCGCCCCCATGCGCGACGAGAACCAGTTGCACGCCGCCGTGGTGGAGCTGGTGGCCCACGAGAAGGCCGAAATCAAGTATTCTACCGTACAGAACTGGTACCCCGGCGACAAGGAAGGCAGGGGCGGCATTTACAACTTCGTGACCAAGCGGGGCATCTGCGCCGGCGACAGCGCCAAGATTTCCTGGACGCAGGTAGAAACGGGTTCGGCCATTACCTGGAAGTACCCCTCCGTGATCCTGAAGGGCGACAACTCCATCGGGGAGTTTTACTCCGTGGCCGTGACCAACAACCGCCAGCAGGCCGATACCGGCACCAAGATGATCCACATCGGCAAAAATACCAAGAGCCGGATCGTGTCGAAAGGCATTTCGGCCGGGCAAAGCCAGAACTCGTACCGTGGCCTCGTGGAAATCCACCGCCGGGCCGAAAATGCCCGCAACTTTTCGCAGTGCGACTCCCTGCTGATGGGCGACAAGTGCGGGGCCCACACGTTCCCCTACCTGGAAGTAAAGAACGCAACGGCCCAGGTGGAGCACGAAGCCACTACTTCCAAGATCGGCGAGGACCAGATCTTCTACTGCAACCAGCGGGGAATTGATACCGAGGCGGCCGTGGCACTGATCGTAAACGGTTACGCCAAGGAAGTACTCAACCAGTTGCCGATGGAGTTTGCCGTAGAGGCCCAGAAGCTGCTGGCTATCAGCCTGGAAGGCAGCGTCGGCTAAATGTTTGGTGGGGCCGGTTGGCCCGGTGATTCATGTTGCGCCTTACTTTTCGTCATTCTCCGTATGGAAGCCATTGTTGAACAAATGCTACGTTACCCGCAAGTGCACCTGTACCTCCAGCAGGTGCAGGATGCTTTGCGGGAAGAGCAGGACCGGCGGAAAGCTTTTCACGATTCGCTGTCGGACGATACCAATGCCGAGTTTATCAATGGAGAAATCATTGAGAACGTGTCAACTGATTTAGGACATAACGAAGCCACGGGCTTTCTGTACCGATTGTTGAGTGTATTTGCAGGACGCAACAAATTGGGCAGAGCCGGAATCGAAAAGCTGATGGTGTCGCTTACCCGCAACGATTACGAACCGGACGTGTGTTTTTGGAAGGCTGACCGGTCGGCCCACTTCAGCAGCAGCCAGAGATTGTTTCCGGCTCCCGACTTCGTCGCCGAGGTGCTGTCCGGTTCCACCCAGAAGCGGGACCGGGGCATCAAGTTTCAGGATTACGCCGCGCACGGCGTAGGGGAATACTGGATCGTGGACGCCGAACGCCGGACGGTGGAGCAGTATGCGTTGGTGAACGGTCAGTACGAACTGGTGGAGAAGAAAAACTCCGGAATCATTGCCAGTACGGTGGTTGACGGCTTTACTCTGCCGGTAGAGGCTATCTTTGACGAGCAGCGGAACCTGGAAGCACTGGCAGGCATCCTGAAAAGCTGATATTACATTCCACTCGATAAATTGAATTCTTTATGCTGTCTATAAAAAATCTTCAGGCTGCCGTCAACGGCAAAGAAATCCTGAAAGGGCTGAACTTTGAGGTAAAACCCGGCGAAGTACACGCCATCATGGGGCCCAACGGTTCGGGCAAAAGTACGCTGGCCTCGGTGCTCGCCGGCCGGGAACAATACGAGGTGACCGGCGGCGAAGTCACCTACAACGGCGCTGACCTGCTCGAACTGTCGCCCGAAGAACGGGCCCGCGAAGGCATCTTCCTGGCGTTCCAGTACCCCGTGGAGATTCCGGGCGTGAGCACGACCAACTTCCTCAAAACCGCCGTGAACGAAGTGCGCAAGTACCGGGGCCAGGAGCCGCTGGACGCCGTGCAGTTCCTCACCCGCATGAAGGAGAAAATGAAGCTGGTCAACATTGACCAGGCGCTGCTGAGCCGTTCGCTGAACGAAGGCTTCTCGGGCGGCGAAAAGAAGCGCAACGAAATCTTCCAGATGGCCATGCTCGAACCGAAACTGGCCATCCTCGACGAAACCGACTCCGGCCTCGACATTGACGCCCTGCGCATTGTGGCCGAAGGCGTAAACAAGCTGCGGACCAAGGACAATGCCATCGTGCTGGTGACCCACTACCAGCGGCTGCTGGATTACATCGTGCCGGACTTCGTGCACGTGCTCTACAAGGGCCGCATCGTGAAGTCGGGCACCAAGGATCTGGCCCTGCAGCTGGAGGAAAAAGGCTACGACTGGATCAAAGAAGAAGTAACGGCGTAAGGCGGAGGCTCCTTCTCCCACGATATTCCCAAGGACTGCGTAGCCTTACCCCGGAATGCCAGGGTAAGGCTACTTTATCTGTAACAAACCGTACCCAACCTATGCCTGTCACCTCCCAAATAGATAAAGCGGATTTCAAGTCAAAGCTCCTTACGCATTTCGATACGTTCCGGCGCGGCGCGGCCCAGGATAACAGCCCGCGGGCCTTGTCGGCGCTGCAACAGGATGCCTTCAAGCAGTTCGAAGCGCTGGACCTGCCCACCACCAAGCACGAAGAGTGGAAATACACCAACCTGCGGAACCTGCTGCAAAATGACTTCCGCTTTCCCAACGAAAGCCAGTCTTTCACGCTCAACGCGGCCGACGTGGCGCCCCACCTGATGGACCACGGCGACGCCAACGTGCTCATATTCGTGAACGGTTTCTACCGGCGCGACTTGTCAACCCTGCACAGCCCCGTGGAGGAGTTGCACGTGGAAAACCTCGGGCAAGCCCACGCCAAGTACACCGAAGTGATTGACAAGTACTTCGCCCGCATCGCCACTTACCAGAAAGACGCCTTTACGGCCCTCAATACGGCCATTTCGGAGAACGGCGCTTTCATTTACGTGCCCAACAACAAGGTGATCGAAAAGCCGGTGTACCTGTACTTCATTACCGACGCCACTGAGGCCAACGTCGTGTCGCAGCCCCGCAACCTGTTCGTGGTGGGCCGCAACAGCCAGGCTACCTTCGTGGAGTCGTTCCGCACGCTGGGCGGGAACATCGGTTTCACCAACGTAGTCACCGAAGTAGTGGTGCAGGAGAACGCCGTGACCGAGTACTACAAGATTCAGAACGAGACGAGCCAGGCCTACCACATCGGCACCACCCAGGCTTTGCAGGCCCGCGACAGCAAGTTCTCCTCCACCACCGTTTCCCTGAGCGGTTCGCTGATCCGCAACAACCTCAACATCGTGATTGACGCCGAGAACTGCGAGTCGAACCTGTACGGCCTGTACGTGCTCAACGGCAAGTCGCACGTGGACAACCACACGCTGGTGGACCACGCCAAGCCCCGTTCCTACAGCAACGAGCTGTACAAGGGCATCCTTGATGAGAAGTCAACGGGGGTGTTCAACGGCAAGATCATGGTGCGGCCCGACGCCCAGAAGACCAACGCCTTCCAGTCCAACCGCAACATTCTGCTTTCGACCGAGGCTTCGATGAACACCAAGCCGCAACTGGAGATTTTCGCCGACGACGTAAAGTGTTCGCACGGCGCTACCACCGGCCAACTCGACGAAGAAATGCTGTTTTACCTGCGGGCCCGGGGCATCGGGTTGGATGCGGCCAAAGCCCTGTTGATGCAGGCTTTTGCCGGGGATGTGGTGAACCATATCCGCCTGGAGCCGGTTAAGAATTACGTGGAGGCGGTTATCGCCAACCGCTTCGGCACCCAGGCATAAATTGCTCAGGGCCGATGGGTTTTTAGATCCAACCTTTAACATTCCCCAACATGGAAGCCCTTACGACCACTTATGACGTTGCCCGGATTCGGGAGGATTTCCCGATTCTGAACCAGACGATCCACGGCAAGCCGCTGGTGTACTTCGACAACGCGGCCACCACGCAGAAGCCGCGGCCCGTGATCGAGGCACTGACCGCGTATTACCAAGGCTTCAACGCCAACATTCACCGGGGCATTCACACCCTGGCCGAAAAAGCAACCGCGGAATACGAAGCAACCCGCGAAACGGTGCGGCAGTTCATCAACGCCGGTCACCGCGAGGAGATCATCTTTACCCGGGGAGCGACCGAGAGCATCAACCTGGTGGCGTCTTCCTTCGGCCGAGGGTTCATCAAGGCCGGGGACGAGATCATCATCTCCCACATGGAGCACCACTCCAACATTGTGCCCTGGCAGATGCTGTGCGAGGAAAGAGGCGCCACGTTGAAAGTGATTCCGATCACCGATGAAGGAGACATCATTCTGGAAGAATACGAAAAGCTGCTTTCCGAACGCACCAGGCTGGTTGCCATTGTGTACGTGTCCAACAGCCTGGGCACGATCAACCCCGTGAAGCAGGTAATTGACCTGGCGCACGCGTACGGGGCAAAGGTACTGGTGGACGGCGCCCAGGCCACGGTGCACCTCGACATTGACGTGCAGGCCCTGGATTGCGATTTTTACGTATTCTCTTCCCACAAAATCTACGGCCCCACGGGCGTGGGCGTGCTGTACGGCAAACAAGAGCTACTCGAAGCCATGCCCCCGTACCAGGGCGGCGGGGAAATGATCAAAGACGTTTCCTTCGAACGGACCACGTACAACGAGTTGCCTTACAAATTCGAGGCCGGCACCCCTAACATTGCCGATACGGTTGCCTTCAAGGAAGCCCTCAATTACCTGAGCCGGATCGGGAAGACGGCCATCGGCGAGTACGAACACGAACTGCTGGCTTACGGTACCGAAAGGCTGAGCGACATTCCGGGGCTGAAAATCATTGGGCAGGCCCGCGAGAAGATCAGCGTGATCTCTTTCCGGATCGAAGGCATTCACCACCAGGACATCGGCATCATCCTCGATACCCAGGGCATTGCCGTCCGCACCGGGCACCATTGCACGCAGCCGCTCATGCAACGATTCGGCATTCCGGGAACTTCCCGCGCCTCATTTGCGATGTATAATACGAAGGAGGAGATTGACCGCCTCGTGCAGGGTTTGCACAAAGTGAAGAAGATGTTTGGTTAGACGTATGCCGACGAAGGTAGAACTGGAGCAACTGGCCCAGAGGCGATTGGACGAGGCAAAAGCGTTGACTGAGAAAGGGTTATACGACGGAGCTTTTTACTTGGCGGGTTATGTGGTCGAACTGGCTTTGAAAGCAAGGATTTGCAAAGTGCTGGACCTTTCGGAGTATCCGGATACGGGAAAGATAAGTACGGCATTTAAAACGCACTCCTTTGATGAGTTGTTATTGTTGTCTGGTTTGAAGAAGCAGTTTGAACAAGATAAATCAGGAAATGTTGACTTAGCGACCAATTGGTCTCTGATTACCGGATGGAACGAGACATTTCGATATAGACCAATTGGCA